>JANQFB010000087.1 GCA_028278085.1 Chitinophagales bacterium | reverse complement strand
CGCCGCCGATGAAATGATGTTACCCTTATCACAACTCCGCCACCACTTCCGGCACTTTCCACAGATCATCAAAAACACGGAAAAGCTGATCGACTCCTGCGAATTGCGGCTCGACCTACGGGAAAACAAAAACAAAAAAACCTATACCGGCGACCCTGATGAAGACCTTGCCCTGCTGGAAAAACTAGCCCGGAAGGGGCTGGCTTATCGCTATGGCGCCAACCACGAACCGGCCCGGAAACGCGCCCAAAAAGAAATGGCTATGATCCGCGACCTGGGTTTTGCGGCCTACTTCCTCATCACCTGGGATATCATCCGGTTTGCCCAGTCAAAAGGGTTTCACCATGTCGGCAGGGGCAGCGGAGCCAACTCCATCATCGCTTACTGCCTGAAAATAACAGACGTCGATCCGATAGAGCTCGACCTCTACTTCGAACGGTTCATCAATCCCCACCGCAGCTCTCCGCCCGACTTCGATATTGACTTTTCCTGGGATGAGCGGGATGAGGTTATCCAGTATATCTTTGAAAAATATGGCGCCGATCATGTAGCCCTGCTGGGAACCTACAACACGTTCAAAGGCAAATCCATCATCCGGGAGCTGGGTAAAGTTTACGGCTTGCCCAAGGAAGAGATCGACGCCCTGGTTAACGAGCCGGATGCGCGGCATAACCGCCACAAGATCGCCGAAGATATTATCCGCTATGGCCGGTATATCCAGAACTTTCCGAATTACCTGTCTATCCACGCCGGCGGAGTGCTCATCACCGAAGCGCCGATCACCAGCTACACGGCCCTGCAGATCATGCCCAAAGGCTTCCCGATCACTCATTTCGACATGTATGTCGCCGAAGATGCCGGCTTTTATAAGTTCGACATCCTATCGCAACGCGGCCTGGGCCATATTAAAGATGCCGCGGATATTATCTACCAAAACCGGGGTATCCGGATCGATGTCCATAATGTTGCAGCCTTTAAAAAGGATACCCGGGTAAAAGACCAACTGCGCTCCGGCGATACCATCGGTTGTTTTTATGTCGAATCCCCGGCCATGAGAGGCTTGCTTAAAAAGCTGCGCTGCGATAACTATATTTCCCTGGTCGCCGCCAGCTCCATTATCCGCCCCGGCGTCGCCAAATCCGGCATGATGCGGGAATACATTCACCGCTTTCATCATCCCGATGACTTTGAATACCTGCACCCGGTGATGAAAGAACAGTTGCAGGAAACCTATGGCGTGATGATCTACCAGGAGGATGTGATCAAGATCGCCCACCATTTTGCAGGCCTGGACCTTTCGGATGCGGATGTGTTGAGAAGAGCCATGTCGGGCAAGACCCGTTCCAAGAAACAATTGCAGGATATCGTGGATAAATTCTTTGCCAACTGTGCGGAAAAAGGCTATCCCGATGAACTGGCACGGGAAGTATGGCGTCAGATCGAAAGCTTTTCCGGTTACTCTTTTTCCAAGGCCCATTCGGCCAGCTATGCCGTGGAAAGCTTTCAGAGCCTCTATTTAAAAGCCCATTTTCCCATGGAATTTATGGTTGCCGTGATCAACAACTTCGGTGGCTTTTACCGGGCGGAAGTTTATTTCCACGAAGCCCGGAAGGGAGGCGCTACCGTTGAAGCGCCCTGTGTGAATCACAGCAATTATCTCACCACGATCTCCGGCAGCATCATTTATACCGGGTTTATTCATTTGCATAATCTCGAACGAAAGCTCGGAAAAGCCATCGAAGGAGAAAGGAAAGCCATGGGGCCTTTCAACGGACTTCACGATTTCCTCAACCGCATCGCCATCGGCGTGGAGCAGATGATCATCCTGATCCGGTCAGGAGCGCTTCGCTTTACCGGCCGCTCCAAAAAGGAGTTGTTGTGGGATGCCCACCTGACCCTGGGAAAAGGCAGCACAAAACCATCCGTTAAACGGCTGTTCGATATCAGGCCGCCCCGCTATCAATTGCCTGCCCTCACGGCTGAACCGCTCGAAGATGTTTACGACGATATCGAGCTCCTGGGGTTTCCGCTATGCTCCCCCTTCGACCTGCTCCAAACCCGGTTCAGGGGAACGGCCAATGCCCGGAACCTTTTGACCTTTGTCGGCAAAATCGTTAAGCTCATCGGTTACCTGGTGACTACCAAACAGGTGGTTACGGTAAAAGGAGAAAGAATGATGTTCGGAACTTTTCTCGATGTAAAAGGCGATTTCTTCGATACGACCCATTTTCCGGACGCGCTGAAAAATTACCCTTTCAGGGGAAGCGGCCTGTACCTGCTGAAAGGAAAGGTGACCGAAGAATTCGGCTATCCTAGCATAGAAATTTCACAAATGGCCAAAATGCCTTTGAGAAAAGATCCCAGGTTTGAAGAGCGTGGGGTTAACGGTCCTCATTCCGGTCAAATGACAAAAACCAAACAGCGGGGCATGTAAGCGAAATCACAGAAATGTGTTAATTACGTGTTAATTTAATGTCAAATTAATGTCAAATTAATGTCAATTTTGACACAATTCCGCCATTAGCCGAAATTATTCTTACCAGGCAACTCCCCATGATTCGTGATAAGGATTGACCACTATCAGGGTAGCAAGGTTGACGTATTTCCGTGAGGATCAAAATGCCGGGAGACCGTGTTTTTTGGACGCGCCCTATATCCCAACTTTGATCCAGGCATTTGAAATCAGCCTGAACAGATGTTGACCTTAGCCATACCCAGCAGAACCACCGGTTCCAAACTATTGGTCTGGAAACAAGACCCAACCGTTAAAGGCTTAAAACTACAACGGCCGGTATATATCCACAGTGCTATTGAACCCGGACCCAAAGATTCCCAGATCAAGATCATGAACAGTGAAATATCCCCTGATGAAAACGGGGATTTTGTCGGCTATACTAACATAGAAGATATCAATGCCGTGCATACTTTCGCGGTCGCCCGGCAGTTGCTGACGATGTATGAGCGGATCCTGAACCGGAAACTTGTCTGGGGCTGGAATACCCTGGGAGGCAACAAACCCTTGAGGATCTATACCAACGCCGGATGCGACCGGGCTGAAAACCCGCTATTCGGTTCTTATGACCGGGAGGGGCTCATTAAACTATATTGGTTGGAGGGGGCTGATAATCAAGCCATTTATGCCTGCCAATCGATGGACCTTGTAGCCCATGAAGTGAGTCATGCCATTATAGACGCTATCAAACCCGGCTGGATGCAGGCCGGAAACCGGGAGGTCTCCGCTATAAAAGAGTCCTTTTGCGATATCAGCTCAATGTTCTTGTTCCTGTCTCAACTGGACCTGGTGGAATTCATTATCGCCAATACCAAAGGCTGTTTATACGACAGTAATAACCTGTCAATGATTGCGGAGCAGTTCAGTCAAATAATAAACTTCGGCAAGGGGATCAGAAATGCCCTGAATACGAAAAAAATGGATGAAGTAGACTTTGACCGAAGCACTTACGGCAGCTCATTAGTGCTGACCGGAGCGATCTATAATATCATGGCCGACCATTTTATGCTGCAACGGAATTCCAGGATCAAAGACGATGCTTATGCATTATATCAAACCGGGCAATGTATCAGCCGGTTATTTACCAAAGCGATCTGTCATACTAACCTGGAAACAGCATCCTTCGCCCGGATCGCCAAAAATATGCTGTACCAGGCCAGGGCATATGATGATATCATAGTATTCGAGATTATCCGGCAAAATTTCATCGACCGGAAAATATTGCCCGCCCAGGATCCATCTTCAACCTGGTAAGCCTGAAACCAATGCTTTTGAACTTTAACCTATAAATATTAAGTTATGACGCATTCCAATCTATTCAAACCCATTGTCCGGTTTCACCGGAATACCTCTAATGAAAAATGGACGATCCATGCCATTGTATTCACCGACCATATCGACTATGTCAGCAACGGCGTTGGTGAAGTACAAGCCAAATCTTATGGCGCCAGTGTAGAGGTCAAGATCAAAAAATCCACAGGTTCCGGGCTACCCAATAAGGGTTATATGACGCCTGTGGTCATTTCCAAAACCATGGATGAAGATATTTCTTCCTGGGTAACCTCTGAAACCCCATACATTAAAACTTTGGTGATCAATGAAACCGAAGGCAATAAAAATGGGCGGACCATTACCCATAAAGAAGATGCGGATGAAGATGCCGGGGGCGGTGGGTGAACTCCCATGCAATTGCACGTGATTAGACCCCAAAAGCAATTTAGTCGAAAGATTGAATTGCTTTTTGCATTAAAGAAAATATGTATTAATTTAATTGTCATAATTTTTCTTCCGTGTTTAGACTATCCCTGCTCTTTATTAGCTTAACGTATGTATTATTTGCTCACTCTAATATAACTGACAACCTGAAAATCCAATTGGATCAAGCCGGGGATGATTCTACCCGGGTAGATCTGCTTAACGAACTTTCCAAATCCTATCGGTCCGATAATCCTGATACAGCCCTGCATTTGGCCAATGAAGCCCTGAGATTAGCAAAAAGGATCGGCTATGACAAGGGGCAGGCAGCCGCTTTAAATAAACTGGCGATCATCTACAAGCGACAGGGTAGGGCCGACACCGCTTTACAGTTACAAATTAGGGGCAAAGAAATTTTGGAACATAGCCCACATCAAAAGACCCTGGCGGATATTTATAACAATATTGCCAATTTATACAAACTCTCCGGTAATTATGAGGAAGCCTTAACCTATCATTTCAAAAGCTTAGCCATCCGTGATTCATTAGGCTTGAAAAAAGAGATCGCCCAATCTTATAATAATATCGGCATTACGCTCCGGCAGTCGAAAATGGATAAAAGTGCATTGCACTATTTCAGGCAAAGCCTGGCGATCAAGCAAGCGCTGAATGACCGGAAAGGGATGGCAGCCACCTGGAATAATATTGCGATCAGCTATGATAATATCGATAGCAATCGGTTGGCTTTACAATATTACCGTAAGAGCCTGGTCCTTTACCGGCAATTGAATATGGATAACGGCGTGGCTCGTGCCCTGAAAAACATAGGAACGGTTCATGAAGAAATGGGTCGATTCGACTCGGCCTTATATTATTATCATACCAGTTTACCTTTACAAACCAAACATGACGACCGGATCGGATTGGCTAGTAATTATAACAACATAGGCTCCCTTTATTATACCCGGGGGAAGCCGGATTCGGCGATCGCTTATTTCCACAAAAGTCTTGACCTGGCTATTGAGATCCCGGAGTCTTCCATTATCGAAAAGGCTTATTTTAACCTTTCGGAGGTTTATGAAAGCCTTGGCCAACCCACGCGTGCTTTATACTATTTTCAAAAGTTCAGCGACATAAAGGATAGTTTGTTGAATGAATCGATCGCAAGATCCATCGCCAGTTTACCGGCTCAATATGAAGTCGGAAAGCGGGAAAAAGAGATCCGGAATCTGAAAAGCGAACGAAAAGAAAAAATAAACGAGATCCGGCAAAAAACACTGGTAATTTCTTTATTGGCCATTGTTATGGTATTGATAGTGCTACTAGGAGTAGTTATCGTATTCAATTACCATCAAAAACAAAAAAATCTTTCCTTAAATCATAAACAAACGATTAACTCCATGCTGCAAGATCAAGCGGCAAAATCCCTTGACGCCATGATCAACGGGCAGGAAAAAGAACGGAAAAGGATCGCCAGAGAAGTACATGACCGCCTGGGTAGCCTTATCTCTACGGTAAAATACCACTACAGCTCCATGGAATCGAAGGTCAAGAATCTGAGCCTGGAAAACAAATCACATTTTGATGAAGTCAACCAATTGATCGATGAAACAGCCAGGGAGATCCGAAAGATCGCCCACAATATGGAATCGGGCATCCTGACCACCTTCGGGCTATTGGCAGCGCTCGACGACCTGAAAGCCACGCTTGCTAAAACCGGTCGTATTCAAATGAATGTTATCGCGCATGGATTAGACAACCGCCTGGAAAGTTCATTGGAGATCCAATTGTTCCGGATCATCCAGGAGCTGGTCAGTAATTGCCTGAAACATGCCAAAGCCAGCCAGATCATTATTTCCTTAACGACGAATGATGATATCCTGAACATCATGGTCCAGGATGACGGGATCGGATTTGAACCTGATAAACCTTCCTTCAAACCGGGCATGGGTCTTAAAAATATCCAAACAAGGGTGGAACAATTAAAAGGTACCTGGTCCATCGATTCGGGAAGAGGCAATGGCTCCACGATCATTCTGGATATTCCGATCACCCGGTAATATAGCTATCAATAATTGGCTAGCCGGCTCTGCAGCATACCTTATCGTGTAATGGCAAGCTATTCATAGCTATAATATTGTTCATATATTAATTATAGCATATTAGGGCTTTAGCTTTAATTCTTTCTTAAATTTTTATAGGATTACATGTTTAAATTACTACCTTTGCTCGTTAAAGCCTGATTCTCCATGATTAAATTGATCCTTGCAGATGATCACGGGATAGTGGTGGAGGGGTTGAAAGCCATTCTGACAGACGAACCGGGAATCAAAGTAACCGGAAGCGCTGCCAATGGTAAGGAAGTACTGGATCTCCTGGAAAAGAACCCTGCAGATATTGTTCTGATGGATATAACCATGCCTGAAATGGATGGCGTCACCACTACAGAGATCATCAAACAACGCTTTCCCGATGTTAAGATCTTGGTCCTGTCTATGCATAATGACCAGGAAACTATTAAGGATATTGTCTCTTTAGGGGCAAGCGGATATATCCTTAAAAATACTGGTAAGCAAGAAATGTTAAAAGCCATCAAAACAGTTGCGGATGGATCCCTTTATTTCAGTGAGGAAGTTACCCAAACCATCCTGACGAGTTTTACACAGGAAAAAGACCAACCGGCTGCCACCCCTGTTCAATTAACGCCCCGGGAAATCGATATTCTCCGGTTGATTGTCAAAGAATACACAACGGCAGAAATCGCTCAGGAGCTCTGTATAGCGGTGAATACAGTTGAGTCACACCGCAAGAATCTGCATAGCAAACTCAATGTTAAAAATGCCGCCGGCCTGGTCAAATATGCGATCAAGAATGGGCTGGTAAATATAAATGAAAGTGATCAATCAGGCAAGATAAAGGAATAAACGCTCCTCCCCTTTTATTCGTAATTTTGCCGGCGGAAACCAAAATCGATCCTCCAATCATTTGAATAGCAAAGCGGGCACCCCGGATAAAAGCATCGGGATCTGGTTGTTAACCGGCTGCATCCTGGTCTATGCCATGATCATCATCGGCGGCACTACCCGGCTTACGGGTTCCGGCTTGTCGATGACCGACTGGAACCTGATCATGGGGGCCATCCCGCCTATGAATGCCCAGGACTGGCAGGAAACTTTCGATCAATACAAACAATTTCCGCAATACAAGCTCGTGAACCGCGACATGTCGCTGGCGGAATTTAAAAACATCTTTTTCTGGGAATACCTGCACCGCGTTTGGGGCCGGATGATCGGGGTCGTTTTTATGGTGCCTTTTATCATTTTTCTGATCCGGAAACAAATATCCCGCACCCTGTTGCCCAAATTACTGATCATCCTGTTCATGGGGGCTTTCCAGGGAGTCCTGGGCTGGATCATGGTCAAAAGCGGGTTGGTCGACAAACCCTGGGTAAGCCCTTATCGCCTGACGGCACACCTGATCACCGCCCTGATCCTGTATGCTTATCTATTTTGGCTGACGATGGACCACCTGTTCACCCCTTCCGCTCAAGCCAATGATACCGGTCTGAAAAAGTGGTCGTGGTGGCTAACGGCACTCATCGGCTTGCAAATATTTTTCGGTGGATTTATGTCAGGTACCAAAGCCGGTTTATTTTATCCCACCTTTCCGACCATGAACGGGGCATGGATCCCTGAAGATCTTTTTGTGCAATCCCCTTTCTGGGTCAATATCTTCGAGAATGTAGCCACCATTCAATTCATCCATCGAGGGTTGGCTTATTTTTTAGCGGTCTTTATCGGGGTTTTCTGGCTTAGGTCGAGGAAAACAATCAACTCCCCGCCGCTACAAAACGCATTCCTGTACTTATGGATCACCCTCGGACTCCAGCTATTCCTGGGCATCCATACCTTGATCAATTGCCAGGGCCAGATCCCGGTTTTACTGGGTGTATTACACCAGGGCGGGGCCGTATTGTTGCTCACGGCTGCTTTGAATATTAATTATCAGTTAGGCAATAGCCAGACTCGTCCGGCTCCGGTTTAGCAGGCGGATGATCAGGCCAATAATTTTTTCCGGAAAACCAATAACACCACAGCCCCGGAAAGCACAAAAAGCCCGAGGATCCCGAAGGTGTAGACCGTATGATGGCTGGCCGCAAAAAACGGCAGGCTGAACAAACCGATAAAGAATAGCCGGCCGACCACATTGATCACATGAAAAACACTATTAGCCCTACCGATCAGCTTGTTCGGGATATGGCCGAACAGCCAGGTCATCCGGAGGATCCGGGTTCCGGCATTACTAAAGCCCAACAAAAAGTAGGTGATAAAGAATAGCCAAAGCTCCTGGTTGATCGTGTTGATAAAATATAAAACCGTAACCAATCCCGACAATGTGATCACGGCATTTACCGTTTGGGTGCCTTTAAATATATAGCGGACGCCGATACCGGCAAATAATGAACCCAGGGCAAAATACATTTCCGCGGCGGCAAAGTCTCCGGCATTACCTTTTAAATGACTATCGATATATATCGGCAGAATGAAAAAATGCAGCACCAGAACCGTAACAAAGATCAGGTAGGAAGCATTGCCGAAGAGAAATATCATCGACTCCTTTTTAAGATAAGCCAGCCCGGTCCGGAACCTTTTCCACAACTTACCCGATTCCCGCACTCTTTCCGAAATGGTTTGATAGCGGATCATGGCAACCAGTATAAAGGCCGCGAAATAACTGCAACCATCCATCAGGAAAATATCCTGCAAGGCCCACTTTTCCACGGAAAATCCTACGGGAATATCAAAACCGAATACATGCAGGATCCCATGTTGCGTACCCGTGAGTAATATCGCGGCTACCGCTCCGGCCATGGCATTGGAAAACTGGCCCTGGATCTCCAGCCAGGCGGTTATCCTGCCATAGTGTTGCCGCTCCGATATTTCCTGGACAAAGGCATATAGGTTGGGATAATGGATACTATAGACCAGGAATGTGGTCGAGAATACCATCCCTGCCAATAGGAGGGGCACTTCACCGATAAAATACCCATGCACAGCAATACCCGTAACAATCGCTCCTCCGGCTAAATTGATGTACAGGAGTATATTCCTCCGGTCGTATTTATCGATCAGCACCCCGGCGTACAAGACCCAAAACAGCGAAGCAAATGTGGTGGCCAGGTATATCATGCCGAACAGGCTTGCCTCATCGGCTATGATGGTGAAAAACCAGGGCACGGCAACCATACTGATCCCCTGGGCAATCCCTGAAACCGTATTGGCCAGGAATAATAAAATGATGGATTGCTTATTTTTCAAATCAATATTGGTTTATTTTGCCCATGCCGGAAGCCCCGGATCGTTCAATGGATTGAGTTATGTCCCTGAAAAATGATAATTTCATTAATCCGGTACCGAGCCCGGACTTGGATAGATCGGGAATGCCACGAAACTACAGAATTGTTGACCGAATATAAAACAAAGAAAACCACCAAAACTGTCGCATTAGCCAAGTTAATGAAATATTGCGCCTACCAGGAGCGTTGTCACATGGAAGTCAGGCAAAAGTTATTGTCGCTGGGGATGCGATCTGCCGATCTCGAGGAGATCATGGCCGAACTGATCGAACAGAACTTTCTCAATGAAGAAAGGTTCGCCCGGTCATTTTCCAGGGGCAAGTTCAGGCTCAAACAATGGGGCCGGAACAAGATCACCGCCGAACTTGAAAAGCGCCGCATTTCTTCCTACTGCATCCGCAGCGGACTCCGTGAGATCGGGGAAGAAGATTATCACAGGACTTTATTGGATCTGATCAGGAAAAAAAGTTTACAGGTCAAAACCGATGATCCTTATCAGAAAAAAGATAAAATAGCACGGTATGCTATTCGAAAAGGATTTGAACCCGACCTCGTTTGGCGGATCCTCAAGTCTGATAATATCTGATTGATCAATTCTTACGATGGAAAGATCCATAAAGCCCGGCTTTTATAGGACCGGATAACAGCTATATTATTTTGTAGGCCGCAAAATATTGAAAACCTGTTTTTTTAAGATGAATCAACCTGTTCAATAAATACCGCGATGGTTACCAGGCGTAGAATAAAACTAGCCTTTAAAAGGCTGCGTCACCTGCCGGGCGGGCGGTATCTTTGGAAATATCTTCGCAACAAAGTCCATTCAAAATACTTGCGGATGATCCGGAGCAGCCGTGTGGCCTATCCTTCGGCTATTATGTTCGAAGTAACCAACCTTTGTAATCTCAAATGTATCAGTTGCCCGCGGGAATACAGCCTGGGGGAGGCCATGCAAAAAGGGAATATGGAACTGGCACAATTAAAAAAGATCGTCGATGAAACGTTCCCCTATGTCGATTCTATCGGACTTTCGGGCCTGGGAGAAACATTGATCTATAAAGACATCCAGGAGGCATGCGCCTATATCCGGTCAAAAAGCAACGGGATCATTCAATTCATTTCCATCAATGCCCACCTGCCCAATTGCGTGGATACCACCCTGGCTTTGGCGCCATTGATCGATAGCATACAGATCTCCATCGATGGCATCGGGCAGGTTTTTGAAACCATCCGTCCACCCGCGAAATTCGATGCTTTTATGGATAATGTCAAGGCGATCGTGGAGGGGACAAAAGAGGAGAGGGCCCAGGTTTCCTTTAACATGGTGGTTTTCGATCAGAATTACCGGCAAATGGCTGAAGTGGTCGCCCTGGCACATAGCTGCGGGATCCGTTTCGTTAATTTCAATACCCTGAATTTAGTCGCCCTCGACCGCAGCGACACCGGCGCCTACGATCTCTATCAAACCGATGCCTTCCGGGAAGCGCAGCGGGAAGCCGAGAAAAAAGCGCTTGAACTGGATATCGAAATGACCAGTTTCGACTTTGAAACAGCGCCGGGTTTTCAGAAGTGCAACTATCCCTGGGATTATTTTTACATTTCCTGGGACGGTTACCTGGTTCCCTGCTGCGCCAAACCCTTTCCGGAGGCCCTTCATTTCGGGAACGTCTTTACCCAAGGCTTGATGAACTGTCTCAATAGCGACAAAGCCCGTGATTTCCGCCGCAAATGGTATAAGAATGAAACGCCTGACTTTTGTGAGCAGTGTCATTTTATAGAGATCCCGGCAACCGAAAGCTGATCCGATACTCCACCACACTTAATTAGTGATTTTCCGGTCTTTTATTTATATTTGTTTTAAGCAACCCCCAGGAAAATATGAAGTGTCTAACAATCATTTCCTGTTTGCTTATTGCATTTGGGTCTACCGCACAAACCGTTTTCTGGAATGAGACTTTTGATAATGGGTGCACCAGTTTGTGTGATGCCGATGGATACGTCAGCGTTGTCGGCAACGGTACCTGGACGGAATTCGCCACCGGAGTAAACGAAACGGCAGCCAATGCCTGGTTTATCAGTTGTGCGGAGAACGGTGAGGGGGCCGGAAACTGCGGTGTCGGATGCGGGTCAAACGCTACATTACATGTCGGGAATATTGCTACCTCTCCATCGGCGATCCTGGTATGCCCCACAGGGGATTGCGGGGCAGCTTATGATTCCGGCACAGGGCTTTGTCCCGGCTTTTTCGATTGTGTGACCACCAATAAACGGATCGAATCTCCGCTAATCGATTGCTCGGGCCGGTCGAATATCACCTTGAGTTTCGTTTATATGGAAGGCGGCGAAGGCAGTATCGATGACGCCACCCTGGATTATCATGACGGCACCTCCTGGAGCCAGTTGGATCCGATACCCAAAACCAATAATTCCGGTTGCCTGGGACAAGGGAGATGGACTGCTTATTCCGTGGCATTGCCGGCCAGCGCCAATAACAACCCCAACATCAGGATCGGATTCAATTGGACCAATGATGATAATGCCGGCGGAGGCGATCCTTCCTTTGCTGTGGATGATGTGGAATTATCGATCAGTTGTACCCCCCCGACCCTTGCAAAAGACAGTATAAATGTCGACTGTTTCGGTGAAAGTACCGGTGAAGCCTGGGTGATCCCTTCCGGCGCCACCCCACCCTATACCTTTAGCTGGGATAATGCCAGTACAGACTCTCTGATTACCGGTCTGGCAGCAGGTAGCTACACCGTTACCGTAACCGATGACGTCGGTTGCAGCATTTCCGTCGATTTCGATATTGAAGAGCCCGCAGCCGCCATATCTTTTACCACCTCCGCCGTGGATGCCAATTGCTCGGCCAGCGACGGATCGGCAACCGTGAATCCTTCCGGCGGATCATCCCCCTATAATTTCTCCTGGAACAGCGGACAAACCACTCAAACCGCCGCTAACATTCCCGCCGGATCATACTTTGTTGAAATAACCGACGACAACAACTGCCTGGATACGGCCTTTATTACTGTGGCATCCATCAATCCAATGACACTCGCCGGCTCCTCCACCGATGCTTCCTGCGGATCAACCGATGGCTCGGCAACCGTTTCACCCTCAGGCGGGGCCACACCTTATCTCTTTTCCTGGGATAATTCGCAAACTACCCAAACGGCTACCGCATTGGCCACCGGAACCTATAAGGTAGTCGTT
Source organism: Chitinophagales bacterium (assembly GCA_028278085.1). Lineage (GTDB taxonomy): Bacteria > Bacteroidota > Bacteroidia > Chitinophagales > JANQFB01 > JANQFB01. The sequence goes on along the minus strand of JANQFB010000087.1, from coordinate 18,307 downwards.
ACCGATGATAACGGATGTATGGATTCGATCAATATCACCGTTAACCAGGCCAGCGGACCGGCATTAAATATCGTGGGTACGGATGTGGATTGCAATGGCGCCGCCAATGGTGAAGCCGACCTGGTGGTTACGGGAGGGGCTGCTCCTTTTAACTTTTCCTGGGATCACGGATCGACCGATGAAGACCTGACCAACATTTCGGGTGGCACCTATATCGTTACCGTTACCGATGATGATAATTGCGTGGTAAAAGATACGATCGTTATCCAGGAGCCCAACGCGATATCTTTACAATTCTCGAAAACAGATGCCACCTGCGGCAATAATGACGGATCTATCGACCTGACCGTTTCGGGCGGCAGCCTACCCTATAATTACTCCTGGAGCAATAATTCAACCGATGAAGACCTGAACAGTATTGCGGCCGGCACCTATACGGTCATCGTTAGGGATGACAACAATTGTCCGGATTCGATAACGATCGCGATCAACAATCCCGGAGCACCGGTCATTTCCACGATATCCACCCAGGATGTAAGCTGCATGGGCGGTAATGATGGCGAGATCATCATTTCCGTGGATTGCTCGGCCAATCCGCCCTGTAATTATACCTGGTCGCCGAATGTGAGCAGCGGGGATACGGCTTCCGGGTTAAATGCGGGAACTTATACGGTTACGTTGGAAGATGCTTCCAATTGTCAATCCAGTGAAGTTTTCGAGATCAACGACGCCGATTCCATGATATTGACCCTTACCGGTACGGATCCTGTTAATTGTACCAATCCCGACGGGTTGGTCAACCTGGAAGTAAGCGGGGGAACTTTTCCCTATACCTATTCCTGGGATCACGGAGCAACCACGGCAAATCTGAATAAATTGGAAGCCGGTACCTATACCGTAACGGTTACCGATGAGAACGGGTGTACCACCACGGCTTCCGTAAACCTGGCGCCACCCGATTCCATCGCCATCGACGCCGTGGGAGATACCCTTATCGAACTAGGGGGTTCGACGCCCATCACCACGATCGGTGATACGGCGGGAGGCTTTTTTTCCTGGAAGCCAACTTCGGGATTAAGCTGCTCGACCTGCCCGAACCCTGTTGCTTCTCCGGAAATTACCACTTCGTATATCCTGACCTATACCCGGAACAGTTGCTTTGTGTACGACACCGTCCGGATAGAGGTCATCGACTTTTTTATTCCCACGGCTTTTTCACCTAATGGCGACGGTACCAACGATCTCTTTATTATATATGGTACTTCCATTGCCAGGGTGAGTTTGAATATTTATGATCGGTGGGGAGAAAAGATCTTTGAATATAGCGGTGAGGCCAGCTCCGGATGGGACGGTACCTACAAAAGCCGGGAAATGGGCCCCGGCGTATATCCTTACTATGCGGAGATCGAATTTGAAAACGGCAGGATAGAACGACAACCCGGTAGTATTACACTTATTCGCTGACGAGGATCCGAATGCTTAAAAAACTTGGACTATACATCTGTTTAGGGCTAATTCCCGGCATGAGCCATGCCCAGGATATCCATCTGAGCCAATTCTTCGCTTCCCCGATCACTTTGAATCCCGCGTTAACCGGTGTCGTCAACGGTGATTACCGCATCGGCTTCAACTTCAGGGACCAATGGGGTAGCTTCACACCATTCACCACTTACTCGGCTTTTTTGGATGCCCCCTTATTTACCGGCCAGTTGGATGGGGATTTTGTCGGTGGCGGATTATTGGTTACGAAAGACTTTGCGGATATTTCTTACCAGTACACCCAGGTCGGGGTATCCGGTTCTTACAGTAAACTGCTTAATAAAAATCCTTACCAATACCTGACATTCGGCACCCAGGTAGCCTATACCCAACGAACATTCCTTGCGGAAGATCATCTTTTCGGCACCTTTTATACCAATAACGGGGTAAGCTTCGACCCTGCTGTCGATATTGGGGCTGCCAGCATAAGCTATATCGACCTGTCGGCAGGTGTGCTTTGGTTCAGCGCCCTGGATAAGCACTCCGATATCTTCGCCGGGTTAGGATTGTTCCATCCGAACCGGCCGTCGGTAAGTTTTCTGCCCGGCAGGAATCAAAAATTATTTATGAAGACCGCCATTCATGCGGGCGGTACTTTTGCCCTCGACGGTATGTTCAGTGTGGTGCCGCATGTGTTGATCTTATCCCAGGGACCGAGTTTCGAATCCAATATGGGCGCTTACTTGAAGCTGGAGCTTTCGCGTGAAAAATCCAATGGCTTCGCCTTTTACCTGGGCCCCTGGTTCAGGATGGCCGGTAATGAAAGCTCTCCTTTGGGAAGCGACGCTTTTATTGTCAGCACCCGGGTGGATATCGCCGGGATCAGCATTGGCTATAGCTATGATGTAAATGTTTCCAGCCTTAATGTTATCAGCCGTGGCAAGGGCGGTAATGAGCTTTCCCTGATCTATGTCGGCACGCTTACCGGCATGGGCCCCGGTGGTGGAAGGGGCGGATCCCTCAACTGTCCCCGCTTCTGAGGTTTTTCAGCGGCATAGATATTCCGGATCTAACCCTATACCATGCAATTCTTCCGGAAATACGAATGAAAACCCTCGAATTTTGACCCGAATATCTCATAAGTCATCCTAATTTCACCCTAAAAATCTCCCCGGCTCAGCCATAGGATGTCATTATTTTACATGCAACAAAAGTTCCATATGGTCTGATCTCAGGCTTATGAACAACCCAAAAGTTACATAGCTGATCAAACTGTTTACAAGCGTAAATATATGTGCAAAAAGTCGCAAATTTTGTGGAAATCGTTGTTAATATTCTGTGGATACATTGTGTATAAAAACGGTGCTAAAAATTTTGCAAATATGGGATGTGACCCTACCTTTGTTAATACCAAGTGAGGGTAAAAAGGCAGACCGGAAAAAGTCAGCAACTCTAAAAAATTAACTTCGGTTGGTTTCATGAAAAGTTGAAGTTTGAAGGTCTTACTGAAGAGGCGGAAGTTCGCAAGAAAAGAAACCTCGGAGGTGCGAAAACTTGGAGACTTAATTCGAAAGAATTAGGAGGAAAAGAATTTGGTTTTTTTAGCTAATCTTGGCGTTTCGAAGTAACTACGGTTGCTTTGAAATGGAAACGGGGATCTGATCGAAAGAACAGGTTCCCGTTTCGTTTTTAGGGCCTTCCCCAAGTTCTCCCCAACACACCAGCCTCAACTGTATACACAATAGGCCAGATTTCCCTGACCGGAAAAGGGTATAATTAACAATTTGTGGATAAAAGAAACCTATTCGCCTGTTAACCTATTTGTAATTTTGCTTCGGTAAAATGGAACGGTCAATAATGCCAATGGAAGCGCTCCGGAGGTGTTGAGAAAAGTAAACAGGATAACCAACTACTGAATGAAAACCAAAGTAATCGGGGGCCCCGCGGTAAAACGTCAAACAAAGGTCAGCGTCAGGAAAATATTTGTCCTGGACACCTCTGTGATATTGTATGATCACGATGCGATCAAGAATTTTGAAGAACATGATGTGGCTATTCCCATCCATGTGCTGGAAGAGCTCGATAATTTTAAAAAGGGCAATGAAACGGTAAACTTCGAAGCCCGGGAATTTATCCGGTTCATCGATAAGATCGCGAAAGATAAGCTGATCAACAACTGGATCCCCCTGAACGGGTCAACGAAGGGGAATTTTAAAGTGCTGATGCACGACAGGCAGATCGTTACCGACGCAGAGGTCATTTACGGCGACCGGAAAAACGATCATAAGATCCTCAATACGGTTTTAACCCTCAAACAAGCCAACCCCGATCGCAAAGTGGTCCTGGTTACCAAAGATATTTGCCTTCGACTTAAAGCCAAAGCGCTGAATATTCCTGCCGAAGATTATGAGACCGGTAAGATCAAAAATGTAAAAGAGCTTTCCACCGGTCAAAAGATCCTGAAAGATATTTCACCGGACCTAATCGATGAGTTATTCGAGAAAGGCAGCATCGATCCGGCGAAATTATTATCCGGCCACAATAGTGTTAGCCCTGACGACCTGACGGAAAATAATTACCTGTTGATCAAAGTTAACCGGAAATCCGTACTGGCTTATCATAACCCGATTACCCGGATGATCGAACGGGTGGAAAAACAAACCGTCTATAATATAAAGGCGCGGAATTCGGAGCAAACTTTTGCCATTCATGCCCTGATGAACCCGAATATTAAGCTGGTTACCATGCAGGGCATGGCCGGAACCGGGAAAACATTACTAGCGCTGGCCAGCGCCATGGAGCAAAGAAGAGATTACCGCCAGATCTTCGTTACCTGCCCGATCATACCCCTCAGCAATAAGGATATCGGCTATTTGCCGGGTGATATCAAATCAAAGCTGGATCCTTATATGGAACCTATCTGGGACAATTTAAAATTCATCAAGGAGCAGTTCGAAAAAAATGAAAAAGAAAGAAAGCGGATCGATGCCATGGTGGAAACCGAAAAGATCGCCATCGCTCCCCTGGCCTATATCCGCGGACGGAGCCTTTCGAAGATCTTTTTTATCGTTGACGAAGCCCAGAACCTAACACCCCATGAAGTGAAAACTATTATTTCCAGGGCCGGAGATGATACCAAAATCGTTTTTATGGGCGATATCCACCAGATCGATACCCCATACCTGGATGCTCAAAGTAACGGTCTTTCCTACCTGATCGATAAGGTCAAAACGCATCCGCTGTTTGCCCACATTACCCTCGAAAAAGGAGAAAGAAGCGAATTGGCCAATTTAGCTAACGAATTGTTGTAGCAAATTTTACGCTCCGTCGAGGGTCGGTAAGCAGGGGGAGGCCTCGATTACCCCGGCCAAATTCAGCGCCTGGTGATAGATCCTTCGAAGGCAATATAAATCCAGCGGCCTTTCACCGGTTTATCGGACAGATATAATGATAAAAATCCAACTAAAAGTCGTATTTTTGCTGTTCGAATTTGCGGTTCTACCCATAGCCTGCAAACCTTGAATACTAATATTCAAGCCCCATAAACTACTAGCTGGCAAAACCCGGCAAGGTAAATTCTAAAGCTCTTGCCTGCAATTGACGTATTACCTACGAATAATTGCCAGAAGTTATTAACTCTTTTGAGGTGTTAAGAGAACAATTATTGGAAGAAAACGATAAGTATAAACATATTGTTCAGTACCAGACCGAATTGATCGTATGCTGGTTACCGGGAGGGGTCAGGACCTTTGTGAACGAAAGCTACTGCCAATTATCCGGGCAACCCAGAGAAGCGCTTATCGGCACCAGTTTTTACAACCTGGTCTCCCCGAATGACCTGCCAGGGGTGCTGGACAAAATAGAAGGGCTGACACCTGAGCATCCCATCGCTACCGATATTCGTGAAGTATTATTGACCGACGGCAGCACCGGCTGGCAGGAATGGACCGACCAGGCTTTTTTCGATGACGAAGGTAAAGTCCGCGAATATCAATCTGTTGGCCGGGATATCACTCACCGGATCAGGGTGGAGAACGCCTTGAAAGAAAGCGAAGAAAAATGGCAGGCCTTCTCCGCCAATTTTCCAGATCTAATTTCCGTTTTCGACGCATCCATGAATTATGTATCCCTTAACAGGCCGCCCGACCTAATGCAGGCCAATGGGATAAAAGCAAAAGAAATGATCGGCAGATCCTTATATGATTATTTGCCGGAAAACCAACGGGTGAAGATCAAAAAGATCCTGGAAAAAATAAAAAAGACCAGGAAAGCTGTAAGCTTCGAGCTGACTGGGCGGTCATCGGCGGTATACGAAAACACTTATATCCCGATCATCAAACAAGATAAGATCACCGGGATCATTGCCGTATCAAAAGACATCACCGAAAAAAAGCAGGCCGAAGAAAAGCTCCAGGAAAGTGAAAAACATCTGTCGCTCATCTATAACCATACGCGGGAGCTTATGTTGCTCCTGGAAGTCAGGAAAAACAAGCTGATCCATATATCGATGAATGATAAATGTCATGATATGGCCATGGCTAAAAAAGCTTTTAAGGAAAAAGGGGAAGCCATCGGTATGTCATTGATGGATTTCTTTACGAAAGTTTTGGGATTATCACTCCTGGAAGCGAATAACAGGGCTGCCAAATATTGGGACATCATTCAATCGAAAAAAAGTAAAGTTTTCGAGCAAACCACCCCTATGCCCGATGGTACGGACTTGCACCATGAAACGACCATTACACCCATCCTGGATACGCATAACAAGGTCACCCATTTGCTGGTTGTGATCGCTGACATTACCGATAAAAAAATTGCGGAAATGGGGCTTGTTGAAAGCGGTGAACGATACCGGACACTGGTTGAACATGCTCCCGAAGCTATCGTTGTGCTGGACATAGATACCGGAAAGTTTATCGACTTCAACCAAAATGCCGTGAAACTGTTCAAAACCGACAGGGAAGCTCTGTACCAGGTGGGGCCGGCAGAAGTCAGTCCCAAATATCAGCCTGGCGGGGAAAGATCGAAGCTTATGGCGGCTAAATTGATCGGCCAGGCTTTGGAAGGAGATACCCCGGTATTCGAATGGACCCATATGGACAGCGAAGGGCAGCAAATTCCCTGTGAGATCAGCTTGGTCAGAATTCCTTCTTTTGACAGAAAGCTTATCCGGGGTAGTATTACCGATATCACGGAACGCAAAAAGGCGGAGAAAGCATTAAAGAGCAGTGAAGCGGCCATGCGGCTGCTAAAAGAAGCCATCACCGCAGCCGGAAACGCGCTGAATGCGGATGAGGCTACGGAAATTGCCTTACATGCCGTCAGCGAATTTACCGGATGGCCGGTCGGACATGCCATATTGCTGGCTGATAATAGAGAACCCAGAGACATCTGGTGCCTGTCGAATGAAAAGAAATTTTCGCGGATCATTAAAAAGATCAATAGTGCTGCCTTCCAACCGGGGCGAGGCATCTCAGGTTTGACATTTGAACGCCAGGAAGCGATATGGTCCGACAATATTCTGACAGACAAACGGCTTTCCGACTTAAAATTGCCCGGTAATATCGGGGTACGGGCAGGATGTGGTTTCCCTGTAAACGTGAACGGCAAAGTGCAGGCGGTCCTGGAGTTTTACCATGAGGAAGCCCTGGTACCCGAATCTGCCCTGATCGACCTGATCAAGGAAATTGCCGTGCAACTGGGCCGGGTTATCGAAAGGAAAATAGCTATAGAAGCCCTTAAAGAAAGCGAATTGAAATGGCTTTCGCTGGTCGAGAATTCCACGAACAGGATCACCATTTTTGACGCCCATGATAATTTGGTTTTTGTGAATCATCTGCGGGATGGGGATAAACAGCAAGGCTTAAAGGAAATGGTCGGAAAAAACCTGCTCGACCTGTTGCCCGATGATCAGACCGGAAAAGTAAAACAGGCCCTGGAGGAAGTGAGAACCCATCGTAAATCCGTAACCTGTGAGATCAAAGAAAAAAAAGGCGTTCATCTTGAAAACATCTACATCCCTATCCTGAAAGAAGGTGACTATTCGGGCTTGATCGTTGTTTCCAAGGACATCACCGAACGAAAGGAAACGGAAAAGCGGATCAAAGAAAACGAACAGCGTTTGGATCTTGCGATAAAGTCGGCAGCGCTGGGTACATACGATTGGCATATGCCTTCCAAAACCATTTACTGGAATAAGCGGATGTATGAGATCTTCGGTGTGGATGAATCCGATCCCAGGAACCAGGTTGAATTATTCGAGGATCTGCTACATCCTGACGACCGCGACAGGGCTTCGACCAAGGGAAATGCTTCTGTTAAGGACCTGGGATTTCACGAGGATGAATATCGTATCATAACACCGGACAATAACGTCAAATACATTATTTCCAAATACATTATCCTGGGAAATGAAGAAGGAGAGGCAGAACGGGTGATCGGCACCTGTCAGGATGTTACTTTGCAAAAAGTAGCCGAAAACGCATTGATCGACAGTGAAAAAAGGCTGTCCCTGGTCTATAACAATACCAATGATATCATGGTATTGCTGAGTGTAGGCCCCGACAATGAGTTGACCCATATCTCCGTGAACGACCGTTATATGCAAATGGTCAGGAATCAGGGGGTATTCCAGCATGCCAGTGAAGTGCTGGGCTTGAATTTCAGGGAATTGCTGGAAAAAAAGCTGAAGCTTCCTCCGGAATTGGTCAAAGAAAGGATCGACCGGCATTTACAGCCATGCCGGTCCAAACAACCGGCAACATTCGACCTGGCAACCCCGGCACCGAATGGTACGATCATGTACCATGAAACGAGCTTAACACCGATATTAAACGAAAAGGGCGAATGTACCAACCTGTTAGTCGTGATCCGTGATATTTCCGACCGAAAAAAAGCGGAGCTCGCCCTGCAGGAAGCCTTTGAAGAAGTCAACCGGCTGAAACGAAAGCTGGAACAGGAAAATATCTACCTCCGGGAGGAGATCAACCTGGCCCACAACTTTGAAGATATCATTTTCGCCAGCGAAGCATTCCGGGAAGTTTTAAACCGGGTGGAGCAAGTCGCCATGACCGATGCGACAGTACTGATCCAGGGCGAAACCGGGACGGGTAAGGAATTGATCGCCCGGGCCATTCATAATATCAGTGACCGGAAAGACCGGCCATTGGTGAAGGTCAATTGCAGCGCATTGCCCAAGGAATTGATTGAAAGTGAGCTTTTCGGTCATGAAAAGGGAGCCTTTACCGGCGCCTCTCAGCGGAAGATCGGACGTTTCGAACTGGCAGACGGCGGTAGTATCTTTTTGGATGAGATCGGCGAATTACCGGTCGACCTACAGGTAAAATTGTTACGGGTATTGCAGGAAGGCGAGTTCGAGCGGCTGGGAAGTTCTACTACCCTAAAGGTCGACGTCAGGATTATTTCCGCTACCAACCGCGACCTGGAAAAAGAAGTCAATACCAATAATTTCCGGCAAGACTTGTACTACCGGTTAAATGTGTTCCCGGTGAAGGTTCCGCCCCTAAGAGATCGGGTTGAAGATATTCAGGCCCTCCTCCAACATTTCGTGGCGAAATTCAGCGCCAAATTTAAAAAGCATGTCGCCCTGATACCGGAAAGCGTCTTGATGCAAATGCAAAGTTATCATTGGCCCGGCAATGTCCGCGAGCTGGAAAATCTTGTCGAACGGGCTATCATAGTCGCCAAGAACGAAACCTTGCATTTCGAAGAATTCAGTTCCCAGGAAACAGGATCGGGAACACTTCCGATAGAACAATCTGCCGCTTCCAGTCTGCGGGATATAGAAAAGCAGCATATCATGAAGATCCTTAGAAGCTGCGGATGGGTGATAACCGGTCCGTATGGCGCTGCCAAACAGTTGGGCCTTCCACCCAGCACCCTGAGAGATAAAATGAAAAAACTGGGCATAGCCCGTCCAGCCAAACCAGTCCTCTAACGGTATACCGCCACCTGTTTTCGGACCATTCGGCTATTGACGGTATTCCGTTAGCAAGGCTGTGCCCTCTTTATTTATCTTGCTTTTATAAAAGCTTGTTTCCCACCGGACTATGGCCGTCCGGGTTAAATTTTAGTAATTGGCACAGCAATTGCTGAGTGATAAGGGAAAGGATTTGATCGCGAGTAAAAGTTTGTCCACACTAAGCTTAATGTCAACTATCCACAAAAGGCTCGGGCGCCCTTATCGGGAGGCCGTTGAAGATATGCAAGGCCGGGGTGCAGGTATTGCCGATGACCGTTCCGGATCTTCCGGAAGGTTTATTGATAATGCTACGGATTATGCAGTTGCTCAGGCTGCTCCGAAAGGAACAATGCATCCCGGCTTTTTTTCACCCATCATCTCCGCCAGATTATTCCGGCATTATTTCAACAGAAATATACCGGAACCCGGATCATGAACGTTAATCTAATAAAAGCCGCTTTGAAGCAACAGCAATGAAACAAAAAATCTGTTTATTCCGACAACAGGCGGATCAAGATCAATTCAGAAAACCGTGGTTTTAAAAGTTCCTGTACCCTATTATCCTGAGGTGTTTTATCCCGGCTTCGTTATCTCTGCAAGGATCAGCCGCAAAACACCGTCCTTCTGAAAAGGCAAATATCAAAATCGACAATAGAAACACTCGCTTTTTAAGGAGTTCTTAAAGGATAATAGGGTGGGAGCTTGGGGGCTTTTGACGGAACAAAAGATCGGTACCGTTCCGGAAAAGAATAGAAATGCACGGGATAATTAAGCTTCCCGGCGGGAGCATTATCGCCCTCCGGAACATACCAAAGGCACCGCCCATCCCTTATCCCTTGTAGGAAAGCCGTTTTTTTCGTATCTTTGAATGAGTCATGAAAAGAGGAATAGTAGCCATCGCCGCTTTTTTTTACCTGATCTTTTCGATCGGGCTATGGTTCAATATTCACTATTGCAAAGGGAATGTTTCTTCCATTTCCCTCTATGCCTCCCAATCAAGTTGCTGCTGTCCTCCCATGATGAAAGGCTGCTGCGCAGACGAAACGATCCTGCTACAAATACAGGACGAGCAGAAGATCACCGAAAAGACAGAGCTCTCCATCCACCGTACAGTCGCTAATTCATTAGCTACTTTTATTGAATTGTTCAGGCCAGACAATAACTTGCATGAAAACCGGTTTTCATACTTTCCGGACCGGCCTCCTCCACCCAAAGTACCGATATACCAGGCCAATTGCGCCCTTACTTTTTACGGCTGATCAGTTGATCTTCATTAATACCGCTTGCCGGTAGATCCCTTTAATCCTTTTACATTCACCCGCTGTTGGAAATCCCCGGAATTTTCGGGTTTCCGCTCAGCTTAATATAAATGATCAATGATGAAAGTTATAAGCTTTTGTACCTTATTAGTCTTGCTGACCGGAGTGTTTACAAGCAAGGCTCAACAAAAAAGTAAAGAAAAAGTGACGACCTCGTTTAAAGTGGAAGGCGTTTGTAATATGTGTAAAGAAAGAATCGAAAATGCGGCCAACATCAAAGGTGTAAAGATGGCCTCCTGGGATAAGGAGAGCCGGATGCTCGAAGTGGTGTATATACCGGCCAAAGTTTCTATTGATTCGATTTATAGCAGTGTTGCCCGGGCGGGGCATGATACTGACAAAAAAGAATCGACTCCTGAACAGTATAAAAAGTTACCACAATGTTGTGCCTACCGGGATGGTGTAAAAACCCACTAAGCGCAGCCCTGTGGGCATTGGCCTTTTTTCCGGCGTTCTTCCTCCAGGCCCAGGAAAACCTGAACGGCGTCGTAATGGAGGAAGACCGGAAGGGCACATTGCTACCGCTGGTTGGGGTTAATGTATTCTGGCTGAACAGCACCATCGGTGCCGCTACGGATTCGAACGGCATATTTGTCCTGCCCTGGAAACCTGAATACCGGCAACTGGTTGTCAGTTACGTGGGTTATGAGCCGGATACGATAACCATTGAGAAACCTGACAGGGTTACAGTTATCCTGAAGAATAAAACAACCTTGAAGGAAGTAGAAGTGATATACCGGGAAAAGTCAACCAGCATCTCCTACCTGGATCCCGTTAAGGTGGAGGTTATGACCGAAAAAGAGCTCTTTAAAGCTGCTTGTTGTAATCTTTCCGAAAGTTTTGAGACCAACCCGTCTGTCGATGTTTCGTTTACGGATGCCGTTACCGGTACCAGACAGATCCAGTTGTTAGGCCTCGCAGGACCCAATACGCAGATCTCCAGGGAAATGATCCCCTTTTCCAGGGGCTTGTCAGCCATCTATGGCATGGAATATATCCCCGGCACCTGGATCAAATCCATCCAGATCAGCAAGGGTACGGGATCGGTCGTAGATGGCTACGAGGGGCTCACCGGGCAGATCAATGTAGAACTGCATAAACCCGAGGTGGACGAACCCTTTTTCGGGAATGCCTTTGTCAATCAAAGTGGCCGGGCGGAGGCTAACCTGATCATCAGTGAAAAGTTCAACAACAAATGGGCAAGTTCCTTATTGGTTCATAGCAAATACCGGCCCTTTAAGATCGACAACAACAATGATGGTTTCATGGATAATCCCCTAAGCCAGCATTTGTTGGCCATGAACAGATGGAAATTCGACAATGGCCAGGGCATCCGGAGTCAATTGAGCGTTTCGGGCCTGTATTTTGACAGCCAGGGCGGACAAATGACCTTCAACCCAACCGACCAGGTGCCCACGGCTTTTTATGGGACAAATATCAATACCTACCGGTGGGAAGCCTTTGGCAAAACGGGTTATGTGTTTCCTGAAGCCAAATACAAAAGTATCGGGCTCCAGGTATCGGGAATTTATGAAGATCAGTTATCCTATTTCGGGAGAAACAATTATACCGGTTTGCAACAATCCTTTTATGCGAAATTGCTCTATCAATCGATCATTGTACATACGAACCATCGATTCACCACAGGCTTGTCTTTCGTCGGTGACCATTTTGATGAGACCCTAAACCAGGACACGTTTCAACGCACAGACATTGTTCCCGGCGCCTTTTTTGAGTATAGCTATAGCTACCTGGATAAATTCAACCTGATCACCGGCATCCGGGGAGATCATCATAGTTATACCGGATTTTTCCTGGTTCCCCGGGTACATGCCAGGTATGCCATCAATAAGAAGATCGTGGCCAGGGCATCCATGGGCCGTGGCCAGCGCATAGCCAGTATCTTTTCGGAACATCTGGGCATGCTGGCTACCTCCAGGCAAATATTTATCCAGGGAGATTCCACCAAACCGGGATATGGACTTGATCCGGACAGATCGTGGAATTTTGGCACCAACCTGACCTGGGATTTCAAACTGGATTACCGCGACGGGCAGTTTTCAGTGGACCTGTACAGGACTTTCTTTGAAAACCGGGTCATCTTCGATCTTGACAAACACCCGCAACAGGTTTGGTTTTACAACCTCAGCGGGGAATCCTATGCCAATAGCTTTCAGGCCCAGGTGCAATATGAATTGCTCAAAAGGCTTGAAGTACGCCTGGCTTACCGGTGGTATGATGTAAGGTCGACCTACAGCGGGCAATTGCTGCAAGAGCCATTGATCGCCCGGCAAAGGGCTTTTACCAACTGGGCTTATGAAACCCGGAACGGCTGGAAATTCGATGTTACCGGACAATGGACGGGCATCAAACGGATTCCGGATACGCAGGCCAATCCCGAATCCCTGCGTTTGCCGGGCCAATCGCCGGTATTCTTCCTGGTCAATTCACAGATCAGTAAAACCTGGAAAGAAAAGCTGGAAGTATATGTCGGCGGCGAGAACCTGACCAATTACAGACAGCCCGACCCGATCCTGTCTGCCGATCAACCTTTTGGACCCTATTTCGACAGTTCCCTGATCTGGGGGCCCATATTCGGAAGGATGTTCTATGCGGGGCTGCGGTATAAAATATTTGACTGAAAGGATGTTAACCATTATAAATTTTGAGGGATAAATGGCTGCCAGTATAACGTATCGGGAAACCCTGGACCTCGTTTATGTAAAATTTAAAGGAACGATAACGGTTGACCTCATCAAGAAAAGCCTGCTTGAAGCTTTGGCTTGTTCCAAAAAGAACAATTGTTGCTATTTTCTTTTTGATAATATTGATGCCATTTTAAATGCAAGCCTCATCGATGAGCATCAATTTGCCATGCATTTTCAGAAGATAAACGGGATCTCTTTTGAACATATTTTTGCCATCTTGCATGATCCGGAGACCTACCCTAAGTCGAGGGCTTTCTTCATAGAGATCGTTTTCAGGAATTGGGGAAATCCGATGGTCAGGTATTTTACGGAAGAATCCAAAGCCCGGGAATGGTTGAGTACATTGAAGGCATATCGCAAAAAACCGGCCGACTGAAATAGATCGGCCGGTTTCTTGGGTGATCCCTGAACAGGATCCGCCGGCAAGGGGAAATATTATGACCGGGAGTTAGGAAGTGTTTTCTAAATCCATTATTATTGTTATCGCCTATGCGAAATAAATGATATCCTTATGAATACTTCTGATCCTGAAAAAAGAACCTGGACCCATTGGTTTGAGATCCCTGCGACTGATTTCGACCGGGCCATTGGATTTTACGAACAAATTTTCGGCACCAAAATAGAACCGAACGACTTTGGCAATTTCAAAATGGGGATCCTGCCCCATAAAGAAGTCGGCTGTGCCATTTGCTGGGGTGAGGCTTATAAGCCTGGCGACCAGGGCCCGTTAGTATACCTGGATGCAAGCCCCGACCTCACGGAAATATTAAATAAAGTGGCTGCAGCCGGCGGAAAGGTGTTGCAGGAAAAGAAGCAGATCTCACCGGAATACGGCTATATGGCGCTCTTCATTGACAGTGAAGGCAACCGTATGGCCCTGCATTCCGACAATTGACCGGTTGAGGGTGTCTCAAAAGGTATGAGACAATTTACCAACTTTTGAGCCACCATTAACAGACCCGGCATCTCACATATAATACTTTTTTGCATGAAAAAAAGTTGACTTATCTGGAAAAATGTATTATATTGCGTGTGGTTAAGTGTGAAAACCATATCGTTTCTCCCCTACCTGTATGAACGCTTCGATAGCTGGTTTCCTTTTCCTTTGAGAGTTTATGGTTTATTTTTTGAATGGCTAATGGCTTATTCAATTATTGCTAATTATCCTAATTATTAGCGGTATATCCGGAATAACTATCATGCTAACTATAAAGCTTTATAGGGCGTTATTTCGGCCCCATGGCTTCTTGTTCTAAGTGTATTTTGCGCTTTTATGCCCTGCCAAAAGAAGTTCGGACAAGCATCATCAATATTGAACCGGGATTCAAATCATATAGCAACCTTCGTAGGTTAGATCATTATGTTACTTCGAAAAATCATGTTTGCCAGCGCCTGGATGCTGATGGCCATAGCCACAGCTTATCCGGCCGCAGAAAGCCTTTTAAACCGCGAAAAGATACCGGTTTTTCAGACCGGATCGCTTGAGGAGACAGTAGAAGACCCCGAAAATTCGGTAGGTGCCATTTGCCATTATGAAAATATGTTCCTCCTGTGCCAGGATGATTGTGAACCGGATGAGGTATGGGACATTTTATCGAAGCTGGGACATCTCTATGTTAATATTACCTTGCAATACGACCTTGGACTGGACCGGCTTAACCAAGCCCTGGAGTTGGCCTATCTAACCGGAAATAACCATTACATTTTAAAAACCTTACAACGGATCGGTTATATTTATTATGCCCAGGGAAATCATGAGCTTTCCCTGAAGTATTACCATCAGGCGCTGAATTTGTCCGAACGCTCCGGCAATGACCTGGTTACAGCGGAGCTAACCGCCTATATCGGTAATTTCTTAGAACAGACCGGAAACATTAGCGAAGCCAGGGAATATTATGCCAAAACCCTGGATTTTGTCAATCGATATGGAAGGGATACTGCCAGTCCGCAAACCCTCATTGCCATCGGCAGATATTTCGGGATCCGGGGGAAACCCCGGGAGCGCATTCAATACTACCTGGGCGCCCGGGATAAATTCAATACTTCCGGTAACCATCGCTGGCATGCTTATGTACTGTCGGAGCTGGGATATTTATGGTTGGAAGCGGGAAACGCCGGCCATGCCCTGACCTTAGCATCGGAAGGCCTTTCCATTGCCAGGGCATACGGACTTAAAAAAGAAACCATGGATAATTACCAGGCCCTGTCTGCGATCCATCAACATCTGGGAAATGCTGAAAAATCTTTGGTTTATTACAAAGCATATGTGGCCCTGAAAGATTCCATTTTTACCTTGGAAAGCCAGCAAAAAATTGCAGTCCTGACCCACCAATATCATATGGATCTGCAACAACAGGAAGAAAGGCTGTCCTATTTGGAAAGTTTTACGGCTAACCTCCAAACGGTGAATAAAAAGATCACCAAAAACGTCTATCTGCTGGCCTTTCTCTGTATCCTTTTATTGATCACCGTATTTGCCATCCGTAGCCTATCGAGGAAAAGGCACCTGCAGGAATTAGAGGCCAGGATCGCGGCCAAAACCAATGAAATGAAGGCCATCAATAAACACTTCGAAGTCGTTTCTTATGTAGCCACACATGACCTGAAATCCCCCATCCATAATCTTCAGAGCTTACTGAACCTTATTGACAAAAACCACCTGGATAATCCGGAAAATGCTATGCTGCTGGAAATGATCAACACCAGCGTGGATAATATGGAATCAACCCTGAAAGAATTGACGAAAGTCCTGACCATTCCTTTGGAAACCAGGGAGGAAATGGAGCAAATTAATGTAAGTTCCCTTTTCGAAGACATCCGGAAAAGCATCGACCGGCAGTTGAAGGAAGCCAAAGCAACTATTTTTATAGATTTTGACCGCTGCCCATCGATCATATACCCCAAAGCCCAACTCAAAAGCATCCTGCAAAACCTGTTAACCAATGCCATAAAATTCCGGTCAGAAAAGCGCCCCTTATTTGTTGAATTCAAAACGAAAGTGATCGACGGCTATATCTGCCTGTCGGTAAAAGACAATGGTATCGGTATGGACATGAGAAAGGCCCGGAAGAATATGTTCAAGCTGTTCAAACGCCACCACGAAAACATAGAAGGCAAAGGGATCGGCTTATACATTGTCAATTCACAGGTAACCCAGTTGGGCGGTCATATCAAGGTCAACAGCAGGCCACAGAAAGGAAGCGCTTTTTATGTTTACCTGAAAGATTTTAGCATCGAACGGGAAAAGCCGGAATATACTAACGCGGATGCCATGATCTGCTAGCCTGGGTCTTTCCGTTACAAAGACTTCACCATATAGATATCACATCCGCCGTGTCCCGTGCATCCCATGGCTTTCGGGATCTTTGTAAAGCCGTTTTTTTCGTATAATCCCAAGGCCACCTTCATATCGGGCAGGCTTTCCAGGTATACTTTTTCATAACCGAAAGCGGCGGCGTCTTCCAGGCATTTTTTCAAAAGGGCCTCCCCGATCCCTTTTCCCCGGGCTGCCGATGTCAGGAACATCCGCTGCAATTCGCAAACCTTTTCGGCTGTTCCGTCCAATTGCCGGATCCCGCATCCGCCCACAACTTCATCCTCTTGCTCGACAACATAATAAACCGCCGAAGCCTCCCGGTAGGTTTCGAACATCCGGTCGACGGTAGGGTCTCCGAGCACCGTGGTCTGTGGGTCCGCATTAAATTCCTGCATAACACTACGGATAATGCCTGCAATGAGGGCATTATCTTCGGCACGTATGGTTCTGATCCGGTACATGATCTTTCATTTTCGATAGTCAATTGGTAGCCTTAGCTTATGAAATTACGAAATTCTTCCCGAAGGCCTGAAATGCGGGATTCGGGTTTATTTTTCGTATTTTAGCAAACTTTTTAAATCCGATTTTATGGGTAAAAAAATCCGGAAACAGGATGCTTTGGATTACCATGCCGGCGGCAGGGCCGGTAAGATCGAAGTCTCCCCTACCAAGGCCACCAAATCGCAGCGAGACCTGGCGTTAGCCTATTCTCCGGGGGTGGCGGAACCTTGTATAGAAATTGCCGAAAATATCGATAATGTCTACAAATATACCGCCAAGGGTAATTTGGTTGGCGTGATCTCCAATGGCACCGCAGTGCTGGGATTGGGAAATATCGGGCCGGAAGCTTCCAAACCCGTTATGGAAGGGAAAGGGGTGCTCTTTAAGGTTTTTGCCGATATAGATGTGTTCGACATCGAGTTGAACACTACCTCGATCGATGAGTTTGTCAAAACGGTCAAAACCCTGGAACCTACTTTCGGCGGTATTAACCTGGAAGATATAAAAGCGCCGGATTGCTTTGAAATAGAGCAGCGGCTCAAAAAAGAACTGAATATCCCTATCATGCATGATGACCAGCATGGTACGGCGATCATTTCCGGCGCGGCCCTGCTCAATGCGCTCGACCTGGTCAAGAAAGATATCAAAAAGATCAAAATTGTGGTCTCCGGGGCAGGGGCTTCTGCTTTATCCTGTATCAAATTGTATGTATCACTTGGCGCTTCGAAGGAAAATATCGTGATGCTCGACAGCAAAGGTGTGATCCGCAAAGACCGGCCCGAGCTCGACCGTTTTAAAAAAGAATTTGCCACCAACAGAAAGATCAGCACCCTCGAAGAGGCTATGAAAGGTGCGGATGTTTTCCTGGGATTATCCAAAGGAGATATCGTATCGCCGGAGATGCTTCTGTCTATGGCCAAAAAACCGATCGTTTTTGCGCTGGCGAATCCCGATCCCGAGATCGCCTACGACCTGGCCAAAAAAACCCGCGATGACATCATCA
>JANQFB010000031.1 GCA_028278085.1 Chitinophagales bacterium | reverse complement strand
GAATCATTGATAACCACACCCCATGACCTTGCGTTAAATGGGGCCGCCGGGTTTTTAACAAACAGGCTATTGCCATTAAATGAGGCACCTCCTTCAACTTCCAGTTTCAACCGGGGAGCATTAACTCCAATGCCCACATTACCTTTGTCATAAAAAATATTGTTGCCATTCGGTGACCACAAACTCGTTCCTGCTCCGCTGAGCGGACTACCATCTGTATTGGAGAATTTATCCGCCCAAACGGTACCGTTGACTATAAAATCAGCCTTGGGTTGGCGGTTAGCCCTTGTAGCTTCCAATTTGCGTTCCAGGATATCGCTATTCAACGATTTCCACTTATCGATCATTTCCTTGGTCATACTGACAAAGAAATTGGAAGCGACATCTGTATAAAGCAACTGAATGGTTCCATCCGAATCTTCCACATGCATGGCATAATCCTTCTCATTATTATCTCCTGCCCTGATATGCAAACCATTCGTACCTGTTGGTCCGGCTACCATTAACCGGGCATCTGCGGTTTTAGCGCCAATGGCTACATTCCCTTTTTCATAAAAAATTTGTTTACCATCGACTGACCATACGCTGCTGCAACTGGCTACTCTTGCCCCGGCAAAGAAGGAATTTATATTTCCAGCGGTAATGGTTAGGCTGCCATTATTATGCCGGACAAAAACTTCAAAAAAGTCAGTTGTCCCATTCGCCTCTGCCACTACTGTTGCCGAATCACCGGTAGCAGATAATTGTGTACCTGCGGCATTAGCATTAAAAGGGCTATTGATAATAGCATTGCCATTTTTAGCGATTATTATCTGTATAAACCTATTATTATCAAGATTAGTGGCATGAATCGTTGCGGTGAGCATATACATCCCGGCTACATGGGGTATAAATCGCCCTGAGCCCGGATTGTAATTACCAAAAGTGTCGAATTCTTTGCTGTTGAAGACCATTTTTGTGAAGCTATTGGGAAGGCGTATGGCTGCATTAGGATAGGCCTTGAAAGCAGGGCATTCCGAAGCCTTAATTTCACCACCACCGCCACCGGCTGTAACTTGCAGGGTACCATCCGGGAACATGATCCCATCCACCTTAGGGATGCCACCAATATGAAGTTTGGCTTTAGGCGGCGTGCCTAGATTAACGCCAAGTGCACCATTTAGCAGGTTTAGATGTTTCGTTTTTTGATCAATGGCCGTATCTGCTGCCAATTGGCCTCCCAATTGGATCTTATCGGCCAAAATTTCCAAACCATTGCCAACATTAGCATCCAAAGTTACTTCCCCGGTGTTGCCGCCACCTGTTAATCCTGCCCCGGCTTTCACCGCTTTAACATCTCCTTCCGACAGGGGTTGGGTGGTGAAAGACCCATCAGGTTTAGCTACCACATTCCTGACGCCGTTACCTGCCAGGCCATCAATTTTCACATTTCCGTCTTTGTCCAGGGCAGTCATAACGATCCAGCCTTTATCACTTAACTGTTTTGCCCACTCGTCAGCAGGATTGATATCAATAGACGATCTGCGCCATAAACGGGCTTCGAATATCACCACATCATCTTCTTTATAAGTGGTGCCTTGTTTCCATAAGCCGTGGAACTTATCATCCAGCTTATTGATCAGGGAATCAATGAGGTCGGCAAACTGGTCTTCCGTGGGTTTAAGGCCGGTTTTAAAATAATCTTTTAGTTGTGTTCTTGATCTTCGGGCCATGGGATTTATGATTTATGATTTATGATTTATGATTGATGATTGATGATTGGTGATTTTTTTTATCGTACTAAGAAATTGACGTCTACGATCATATGGCCGATGCCGTCTTTTAATTCCCCGCCTTCGCATTCGTATTCTCCTGATTTCAGGACATTGATGGCATGATCTTTAAAGGATACCAACACCGACCGGGAGGTAGTGGCTTCGGCCCTGACAACATCTTTATCGTCAGGCGACATTTGGCCTCCGGTGATGTGATACATTTTGAAATTATTGACGAAATCAACATAGGCTCTTTCTTCCACGAAGTTGAGAATGTCTGAGCGGTGGATCTTACCGCCAAATACAATGTCTTGTCCCTCTTCATAAGCCCAGGGCGACAGGAAACGCTTGATATCTTCGTTGAGTTTTTTACCAAACAGACCTGCGTCCTTCCCTTTATGAAACCCGACATCGAATTTCACCTTGATCTGTTCATAAACAGGATTCTGCACTTCCAGGCTAATAAAGGGAGAGATGAATTTTTTAACATGGTCTTTGATCTCTTCCAAATGGGTCAGGCTGGTTTTCGGCTCTAACAGGTTGACGGCATTTTTATTCCGCAGGTTGGGGATCACGATAAGGGTTACAAAGCCCGGCGCTATTTCAGCCTGGCTGTTGGTATGGTTCAGACATTTCACTTTGTAAATGAACTGGAATTGTTCCAGTACCAGGTGTTCGTAATCCCATATGGTAATGGCCCTTGCCTTATGCCTCAAGCGCTCGCTTACGCGTGCATAGAAATCGTTTTGCTGTTCTTTTACCTTCCCGCCATAGCTGTTATAGGGTTGGGCCACGGATTTGATGGCGGCATTCTTTTTATCCAGTTTGGAAATGGATTTGGCAGCCAGGGGTTGCCCTAAATGATCGGGGTCATTTTTATTATCGGAAAAGCTGGCGCTTACGGCCTGGGTGGTGATACCAATGGTTTGGTCAATGGCTGCTGACTTGTTTGGTACCGTTACGCTTAACCAGTGGTAATTTGCCGGTAATAAAGTGTTTTTAGCATCTGCTTTTTTAGCAATGTCGAACAAGATAATACCGGATCTCAGCAAGCCATTAGTGGTATCGCTGAGTATGGAAAGCTTATCCAGTTTTACCCATTTGTTTTTGCTAAGATAGCTCCATTCGATCTGCGGACGGCCCAAATCGGGATCACCGCTTCCTTCTGCCAGTTGAAAAAAGACCGATATATTTTGAGGGGGGTTAAGGTCTTTTAAGCCTATATACAAGCTGCCTTCATTGGAATATTCCGGCAGGAGCTTTATGTCTTGAAAGGTATAAGGATGCACTTCATGATCGCCAAAAGGATGGAGATAGAAGAATCGTTCTACCCGGTTTTGATAGGCCTTCTTATCCCCATCTGTCATATCAAAGGT
This sequence comes from Chitinophagales bacterium, assembly GCA_028278085.1. Lineage (GTDB taxonomy): Bacteria > Bacteroidota > Bacteroidia > Chitinophagales > JANQFB01 > JANQFB01. The sequence continues at coordinate 6,698 of JANQFB010000031.1, read as the reverse complement.
GACGGAGGAGGAGTAATCCAGTGAAAGGCTTTTAATCACCGGGGTATAGGGTTCATTGGGGATCTTGAAGTTGTTATTCTTTTGTTTTTTCAGGATGGCTTCCGTAAAGGCCTGGCTATAATGATTATGTCCGAATGGCGTATCTGGGAAACTTCCGGGTGTGCCATCGCTTTTTTCCGGTGAGATGAGGGTTAGCTTTAGGAAGCCTTTTTGCGTTTTTACATCCAACTCCTCCACCTTGGTGGCGCTTGTATCGCGGGCTACTTTTATTTTGTCGATGTTTTTTACGGCCAGCTTTGTCCTTACTTTGGGTTTCTTGTCCGGGTGGGCTGGATCGGTTTCAACAAGGGTAAGTTTTTCGGGGCCGGTGGTTGGTTGCCATACTTTTTGATCCAGGATGGATAATTGGGTTTTAAAATAGTCGTTGTCGATCTTAATATTACTGACGATCGTTTTTTTGCCGTTGACTTCTTTTTCCTCTTGGTCGTAAGCGAAATAGTGTTTGGCAAAACTTTCTTCGGGAAGATCTTTCCATTGGAGGTTCAGCTGTAAGGTGTCGAGTTGTTTTTTAAATACTTCCGTACTGCCGACATAAAAAGCAGACCCGTTTACCGGTTTGGCGCCAAAGGGTTGAAATGGCTTGCCGGGCAGTAATACGGATTGATCGTTTTGAAAGAGGAGATCCCTGACTTCATTTACTTTTACGTGTATATTGACTTTTTTTAGCGGTAATCGATACAAATACTGGTAAGGAAACCCGGTTTTGATCAAAGGCTTCCAAAAAGACAGGTTGCCGGGAGGCGGTGAAGTGGAGTTTTTGATGGCGCTGTATTTGTTATTACCATATAAAACCTCATCTCCGATGGTATAAGTCTTTTGCGGATCATAGGCAGGGGGTAATTGGAGCAGCGCTTTGGTCTTTTCGAAATCAAAATCCCGGATCAATCCCCAATAAGCGGAATTGAGGCTTGGCGTGGGGGAAGTAGAGGCTTTTATAGCCTTATAGATCTTGTTTTTGTCATCTTTGATAAGGATATTCGTGGCATAGGTTGCGTCTTTATCGTAGGCATGTAGATGGTTGGTATAATCTTTTATAAAGTCCTGGGTCTTTTCCAGTTTTAGCCAATGGCTTTCCTGGCCCGGAGCTAGCTTATTATTGTCCTGTAATGAACGATATACGGTGTTATGGCTGATGACATAATTCCCTTTGGCATAGCTTATTTTCTTGTTATAGAATGTTAGGGTGAACAGTTGCAACGCAGGTTGGTTATTTTGCAACACCACTTTGCAAACCGGCCATTGGGTATCGAATGTATGACCCAGTTTATTAGCCTGGTAAGCCACAATAGCCTTATCTTTTTTATCCAGGTCGATGACAAAGTTTATGGTGGCCGGTGCAAAAGTGTATATCAGGTCAGCCAGCTTATCCTTGCCGAAACCCTTAATATCCTTTAATTGATCTATGTTGGTAAAACTTCCCAGTACGGCCCTTCTGTTGATGATCCTTTGCGCTACGGTGATACCGATATCATAGTCTTTGATCTGATCGCCATAACCGGTGCCGGGGTCATCGTAAACCGGCCCTGCCTGGGGTTCCTTGCCGGCGATGTCAACGGCTGTTTTCGCGTTATTGATAAAATCCAGGATCTTGGTTTCAACGGCAGGGGGAACCTTATCCGCGGGGATAGTGGCTTTGGATATCGTTACCGAGGTAATCGGTTTTTTGATCCATTCTTCTGCGCCGCTTAAGTAAACGGCCAGGTTGTTTTTCAAGTCGATCTCCATACCGGGGATCAAGGTTGGATCGATCGGTGTATCCAGGTATAACCTGAAGGTGATCCTTCGCTTTCCTTCGGCAAGGAATAAAATAGGGGAGGCCAGGGCAAATCCTAGGGTCGCATCGACCATATTCCTGTTTTGGATGGACTTTCCTTGCTGGCTTTCTCCAAAGGTATGCCATTTGGGATCTGTTTTATCCAGTTCTTCCCCTATGCCATCCAAGGAATTGGCAACAGGAGCGGCATAGATCGCGCTGATCTCTTTACCGGAGCCCGCCGTAGCTGTTTTATCGACGTATATCGTTTTAAAAAGCCTGGCCGTAGCTTTGTTCAGGGCAATATCATTATCGGTTTTGTACAGCAGCTCTACACCTGTTTTATCTTTACCCGCACTGAGGGTAGTTCCTTTTTTTAATAAATAGGATCTAATGTTTTGCGCCAATTGAAATACAATATTCACCTGGTCAGGTGTGGCGGCTTTGCTGGTTAATTGCAGCACTTCTTTGTAATAATAATCCAGGTGGCGGCCGGTGAGCGTATTGATATGGTCCTGGGCATATTTGAACAGTTGAAGAAAAGCCAGGATCAATGCATTGTGCGGTTCATGTCGTTGATAACTTTGGTTGAGTGTGTTATTAAAATGGGTATTAGCGTTGGCAATAAGTACGGACTTTTCTTTATAAAAGGCATCGAATAGCAGCTTAATTTGTTTTACGGCATTCCGGATCTTATCCGATTCCGTTGCACCAACATAAATAATAGGTTTGGTTTTATCATAATCTTTTTGGTAGGTTTCCTTTTCCACCCAATCCGCTATTTTCCAAACCTCCTGGTAGCCCAAATAAACGCCTTTGTTAAAGTAGTGCTCCTGGCGTTGTTGGCTGAGGTCGTAGTCGTATAAGATGAGTAGCTTCAGTTGGTTGTCCAGCCCGGATCTGATGGAAAGCGCAATTTCTTCATAAAAAGGACTATAATTCGAGGCATAGGTTAACCAGGTATTGATCGCTTTGGCTAAGGAGCCTACGAGGTCAACCAATTGCCGGAAGTTTTGGTCGATGGCTGCCTCATTGTTTGCCGGTTCTTTCGCTAACTTCAAAAGTGCGGTTGAAAGCTGCTCAAATTGCTGTTGGAAAGTTTTGAAATTGGTGAGGGATACGGTGGCTAACAACGCGGAAATATCCGGGTCGATCAGTTCTTCCCAGGTACCGTCCAATTTATTTTCCTGGTCAAAGTAATTGATCTGCCGGGTATATTGACTGATGATCCAGAGCATCTCCTGCATCGAGCGTTCATCGATCTTAGCATAAGCTGGCAACAGCGCTTTCACCAGCCTTTCTTGCTTATTGGTGCCACCTCTGCGCAGCGGATTACTGATATTGCAGTCTATACTCATCGGTTGATATCGGTTCCTTCGGTTAAGTAGAAGGGATATACATAATTGGTTCGGGTATTGGTGGCTAAAATGGTATAGTGAATGATAATGTCGATCCGGCCTTCCAGTTCTCTTTCCGGCTCCAATATGACATCTTCCAGTTCTATCCTGGGTTCATAATAGAGGATAGCATCGGTGATCAGGTCTTTCATATAAGAGCGTAGGGTGGTATCCAAAGGCTCAAAGAGTAATTTGGTCATGTCGCAGCCGTAACCCGGTTCCATCAACCGTTCGCCTAAATGGGTCGATAATAATATCTCCAGGCTTTTACAGATATCTTCTTCAGCCGTTGTCAATTCGATCGTTTGGCTACTTTTGACAAATGTTGGCGGGAATCCCCACCCGGTTCCTAAAAATGATGCTTGTTCTTCCATAATTTATCCTCCGATCAATACGGTTGGTAATCCTGTGACAATGGTGCCTCCGTGAACAGTAGGGTCGCCTAAACGTGCCGCAGGTTTCCCGCCGATCAGTACCGTTGTAGAACCCATGGCAATCGTGTCAGGTGGCCCGATGCAGGTTAACAGGTCGCCTACAACGGCAGCCGGTATGCCACCGATCAGCACGGTCGGTACTCCGGGCCCAATAATGGGACCGCCTACATGGGGTACCAATACGGTTACCATCGGGCAAACATGGTTATCTGTCAGTCGTGCGGATGGGGGCATCACGGATTGTTTTTGGGTTTTATCACTACTGTTATCTGTTATGAAACTATCTAGTTGATTTGCACCAGCGAGCCTTTGACCACAGCGGTAGCGCTGGATGACATTTCTGCCCCGGCAGCCCCTTCGGCTTTGAAATTGGCCTGGGCTTTTTGATTGACATTTAAACCTTCAACGCTTACATCTTTTGCAGCTTTGATATCTATTTTCCCGTCACTGGTCATACTGATCCCATTTTTATCCATTAAAATGATATTATTGTTTTCATCCTTGATCTCGATCGAGCCGGTATCATCACTAATGGTCATGATGTTTCCATTGGGTGTTTCAATGTGAATACTTTTTTTATCATCATTAAATACGACCTTCATTTTGCTCCGGGTAAAGAACCCTTTTTCATGATTGTCATCCTTGGCCGGTAGTGGCGCTGGTTTGGCACTGCTGTTTAACATACCCAGGATGATCGGGTCGCGGGGATCATCGTTCAGGTATGCCAGCACCACTTCATCGCCAATTTCCGGCCGGAAGAAAGAGCCCCTTTCGTTACCGGCGTCCAGTGTGGCCACCCTTGCCCAGATCCCTTGCTCATCCGGGTCGATCAGCGGCACTTTCACCAAAACGCGATCTTCCCCGTCCGGGTCATCTTGCAACTGGGTAACGATACCAATTTGAAGACCATTCACCCCCGGGACTAATCCTGAAGCCCGCATATCGACGATGTCAGGGATGTTGGTAAACCATTCGGGAGATATCCCAAACTGAATATCGGTTTCCCAATTGTCGGAGGTGATCTCATGCCTGACAGCCGTAACAAAGGCATTGCCATTAAAGCGATCTCCCAGTCCTTGCAATTCGAGTACGTTGCCGGGTTTTATCTTTGAAAAACCCTGAGACCTTGCCCGGCCGCAAATACGTGCCAGGCTGCTTTTCAGCAATCGTGCATTGGCCCATTCCTGCAGTTCGGTGTCAGCTACTTGCCCGGAATGATGCATGTCAAAGCTTTCTAGCCCGATCACTTTGGCTAGATCCGGGCTGGCAAGATTGCCTAGTTTTTGTGCCGGCGGCGCCTGCCCGGCTGTTGTTACCACTGCCTGGTCTGTGGCATTCCAGGAGGAGCTGTTAACGCCTGTATATTGGTAACGGGCGTCCATTTCCGCTTCAAACTCATAGAGGGTGGCGCCATAAAGCAGGGAAAGCGCCGGACTTTGGCCTACATCCGGTGGGTTCACGGATACTTTGCCATCATCGGTAATGACCAGTGCCCCATTTTTTTCGGCCCTTGAAACGATAAAATCCCAATCCGTAGCATAATACTGGATCATTTTTTTATGACTCACCGAGGTACTTTTGACATCGGTTTGCAAGCCATATTCCTTGATGATCTGCTCCATGATGTCGCTGTCGGTCAGGTCGATAAAATATTTGTTCTTCCTGTCAATAGTCATTTTAACCGCTTCATCTCTTATTTCCAGGACTAAATAGGAAGGTTTTTGCTTTCTGGCTTTGATGGCGTGCTTGACAATGATGCCTTTAAAAACAGTGGTTTCCTTTGAATGATATCCGGCCTTGATCTCGATCTTTTTTCCAGGGATAAAGGTTGGCTGGCTGCTGAGCTTAAATTCCTCTGCGCTGGGATCACCATCCAGCAACATGATCTGGGCATGTGCGATCTTGTTTACTGCTTTATGGACCACTATCGACATGACATTGATCGATCTACTGATGGCCTGGCCATCGGAAAGAATGGTGAAGGTGTGCAGATCTGTCGGCGCTTCTGTCGGTATGGTAAAACTTTTGGCCATTAAGTTTTCGTGCTAATGGGAGGGAAAAATAATTGTTCCCCAACGGTCAGGTTTCTGAAATTCTTTAATTGGTTCACTTTGGCTACCTGCAAGTAATATTTGGGGTCTTTGTAGATCTCATAAGCCATCAAGGGTAAGGTATCGCCTTCTTTGACGGTACGATAGTGGGTGAGGTCGGGCGAATTATTCTTTTCTTTGGCGGCCCGCTTTTCATCCTCGATAAAGCCGGTGAAAGCAGCGCTGATCTTGGCCCTTAGCGGGGAGCCATCGGGTTTGAAAAGTGTATAGCTGACATCAGCGGACTTTAGTAAGCCTTTAAACAGCAAGGCGCCCCAGACCAATTTGACGAACCTGGGCCGGTGCTCATCTCCTTTATACTCATAAGTCGTCTTTAAAAAATTAGTGACCTGTTTCTCCACATCCTCTTTACTGCCCGATACACCGGTTCCATCAACGATAAACTCGAGGCTGAGGTCTTGTGGTTTGATCTTTTGGAACTTCTGGGCGCTGTCGCTGGTTCCTATTCCCTGGGCTTTACTGATCTCTACCTCATATTTTATCTTGTAGGTAGCCGGATTGAAAAGTGCGGTATAGCTAATGCTATCCTTGTTTTGAAACTTAGGGTCTTTATAAGCTTCAATGATCAGCTTTTTCAGTTCACCACTCATTTACCGTTCTATTTTTTGTTTAAGCATTTCCATGATCTGATCGACACAGTTTGCAATGATAATCTCTTTGTCCTCTACTTCTCTGTCCTCGGGTTTTGCCGAAGGCGTATCGGGAGGATCGGCCTCATTGCTTTCTGTGATGGTCGCTTTGATGATCAACGATCGAATTTCAACAGGCATCAGGATGTATTTTTCTGGATAACCGGTTGGGCTTTAACACCGGAGATATCCATTTTAGTGAAATAATCATAGGCCAGTTCGATGGTTTCTATAACAAGGCTATTGTCATTAGCCTTCAGATCCGAAACCGACCATTTGGTGGGCCATGCTTTCATGAACTTCCAGGCGACCAG
>JANQFB010000578.1 GCA_028278085.1 Chitinophagales bacterium | reverse complement strand
CGCATACGAAGATCCTCCATGGTTACCTCAAGGTGCCTAGTTGATGATCTGTATCCATCGCCCATCTTTCGTCGGTAGGGACAAATGCGTCAAGAAAGGATCACTCCATGCCCGCCTACCTGCTGACATTTCTGCGTGTCGAAGATGCGGAAACCCATGCGCGCGATCAACCCGCCATACAGATTAGCGCCGTCCCGGGCGATATTCGATGAGGGGCCTGCCGAAGCCAGGAAATGATCACCGGAGGCAAAGGGCCGGATGGCTTTGTAATCATTCTGATTATAGCGAAGGGAATAGCTATAGATATCAGGAGATATGTTATAATGCAAACCGTTGATCCCTGGAATAAAGGCATCATTCGAGAGCCCGTCTTTGCCAATATCCCGGTGTGGTAGGAGTGTGTTCGAATTCACCCCTTTCAATTGCCCGTGCAACGTGTAGGCATAATCCTTTGCCTGGATCTTTTTATCTCCGATCTCCATCCTGGCCAAAGCCCCGTAGGAATAGTATTCATAATGGGCATCCAGATCCCAAAGGAATCCATCCTTGCTGGTCAGCACACTTTCGGGACGATTTTCTTCATCATAGCAATACTTATGAATGAACTGATCCGGCAATCCCCCCTGATAGGTTAGTTGCTTGACATTCCCACTGATCAGATCATAATCATAATCGATGGTTTTAATGTCTTCCCGGTTGCCGCGGTCCGGATCATTAAAGGCCCTTAACCCGGTAATTTCCTGTTTGAGGATTTTGACATTGCCATGAGGGTCATAGCTGAAATGGGTAGCCTGGGGATAGGTGATCTTGGAAGGATCGAGGATGTCGTTCCTGCCCCGCACCAATACCGTGGAAACCTTATTCCTTAGATTTTGCTGTCCACCGGAAAACAGGGCGCTGATGCTGCCGCTAAAGGGTACATCATAATAGGTATTGGTTCTTTCGTCGCCATTATCCGGGAATGCGGGATCGTTAACCGCCAGGTAGAAAGGCGTCGGTGTACCATTATCGTCCCAGTCCAGGAATCCCTTGCCGGTTTCAACAACTCTTCCTTGTTGATCATATTTGTTGTAGGTATATTTTGGAAACCCGGTAGAAGATTCCGCTAACTGTAAGGCATTTTGGGAGAAACGCAAATACCCTTTATCATCATACCATAATTTTGTCAGCCCCTCATCCGGTGTTTGCGTTTGCGTGATCTGATTGATGGAATTATAATCATAATTCGAGACTAAGGAGTGCAGATTATTTGGAGCTAAAGTCCCTGCGGCCCGCTGTGCAGGGATATTGGCCAATGCAGTGCCGGTCAGCATTTGTACGCCTTCGGGGGGTACGGTTTTGACCAGGTTGCCGGCCTGATCATAGTAAAACAGGGTATAGTGGTATTCCTTATCCTGGAAATTAACGCCGAAAGATTCGGAGAAATGGGTATTGGTTGTTGGCGTTCCTGCCTGGAGGCCTTGCCCTAAACAATGGGCCAGGTAGCTGGCAATAAATTCCTGTTTGAGCTCATCGATCACCTGTTGTTGAATAACTTCCTGGTAGTAGTCGATAATGGTTTGGGTTTCGGCCTCACAGTCTTCCTCGGGCGGTAACCAACACTGCATAGGTGCCGGAACGGTTTGGGAGTAGGTACCGCTGACGTTATCGAATTCTTCCGGGAATTGGCCTAATTCGTTGCCAAGGGATGCCTGACAATTCGTTCGCCAGAAAAGGACGTCTGTAGCAGTTACAGGAGAGGCTAAGCTAGGGTAGGTTTGGTTATAAGCATCGGCCAGGAAATCTTCTTCGGTGCCCATACCATCGAAAGCCACATCGATGAGCATTTGCATTTCGAGGCAGAAGCAATTTTCCTCGACGAATGTCGGACAATCCTCCCCATTTACCCCTCCGGCCAACGCAACAGGAAGCGCCGGGGAAACCACAAGGTTTGAAGAAGCTGTAATATTCAGACCATTGGCTGCAGCCCCGGCGCCGGGAGCCGCAAAGATGCTGAGCTCGTTTCCATTGGAAGAGGCGTAGTAAACCGGACTGCTGAAATAGGTATTGATAGCATTGGCTAAAAGGGTATCGATCATCCCGGCATTGGCACTGTTGATCAATACCCCACCGGTGATTTCCACCCCATCCACATAGATAAAAACCATGCCCGCCGGATCCACAGGTTGAATGGTCAGCATGGCGGATGCCAATTGCTCACAATTGGGATTATCGTTAAAGCTATTGACATAGCAGGTGGCTTCGTCGATCCCTCCCTGCAAGGTGATCGAACCCAAAGGGGTAATGTTAAATCCTGAAACCGAAAGTGGCAATCCATTGGCGGATGTACCACTTCCGGGTGCAGCATAGATTGTAATGACAGCATTATCAGCAGATGCAAAATAGTTGGGTGTGTTGAGGTAATTGTTGTTAATGGAAGCAACAATGGCAACAGCGATATCGTCAGGAACGGTCAGCGTGGTATTGAAGCCCGCTTCCAACAGATCGACACCAATGACCTGTATTGCCTGGGGCCCGCTGCCTAAACCGGTAATGGTAAATTGGGCGGTGGCCAGTTGCTCACAAAGGCTGTTTTCATTAAACTGACTGATGTATTCACCGCTATTCAAAATCTCATCCGGAAGGGTGTTGATCTGGGGTACATTGATATGGAAATTAGGGGTAACCACATGGGCCGGAATACTGGCCCCGGAATAATAATCTGCAAAGCCGTCCGGTGGCAGATCATCATCAAAGAGATATTGGCAACCAAAGCCGTCATCTACAGCAGGGTCATTGGTTTTGTGGGTTTCCATGATCTGCCTTTTGGTGGCCAGGTAGAGCTGGACGAATAATTGCCAGCGCAGATCATCACATTCGGGTGGGGTTAGCACACAACCACTGTTTGCAATACCGGTAAATTCCCAGGTGGTAATGGTATTTGGAGGATTGAAATTATCGGGATAACCGGCGTCGAGGTAATCGAACATCTGGTCGTAGTAAACATTGCCGGGCTGAATATTGGGAACGGTGAATGATGAGCCGTTGAAATAGGGATCGTCGTTAAGCAGCGCATTGATATCCAGGTTGCCGGATACGATGTAACCCTCCGACACCGCCCAGTTGTAGGACAGGTTATCCATTAAGGCTTCATCGAAGTCATCACTAGCAGCCGTGGCAAGGCACCATTCGTAATGGCAATACTCAGGATGGTAGGAAATCAGGGAATGATGTTCCTGGTCATCCCAGGCGAAATTGTCATGGGGTGAACCATTGGGAGCCGTAAAACAACCCGGGCCGCCGGTACAAGGGTCGACCCATTGCGGATCCCAATGGGTCGCGAGATCATCCCAGTTCGTGATCAATTGATTACCGGGGCCTCTGAAATTAGCATTTTGCCAGGCTTGCAAGGCAGCAGGATCCGGCTCACCAATTGGATCGTAGGAAGGCCATACATGATTGTTCATCCATTTGCTGTTGTTGGGAATGAATCCGTATTTGTTTTGGAAATACTGACCCCCCGGACTCATATCGCGTTGAAGCAGCTTCAGGAGCATTCCACACTTATCAAGGCCGTTATCGCAGTTTTGAGCGATACAATCGTCGAGGGCTGTGCTCCAATCCGGATCGGCGGTGGTTAGCCCCTGGCTGTTGAGGAATTGTTCACAGGATGTTTCACAATCATCGCAAGCCGACATGTCAGGAAATGGAATAAACCATGTAGCCGGATCCAGGCAAGGAGGATAGGTATTCAGGTTCGTCAGGAATTGCTGAACACGGCCCACCAGGTAGGCCATATCCAGTTCCATCCGTTTTTCAACGGTGTAATTACCTACCGGAAGCTGGACGGCGAAACTATGGTTATAAGGCAGGTCGGCCGGACCGATAGATACTGCAGGCAGGTTGTAAACGACGGTATTGCACTCGTCGAGGATCTTGATCGACAACTTATAATAACAATCATAAAGCTGGCCGGAACAATAATGTTCATATTCGTCGGAGGTCAGGTCATAGGTAAAATCATACTGAGCAGGAAACGATACAAAAAAGGGTGCGCTGGTAACATATGCTTTGTCGTTGATCGAATACTCGCTTTCGAAAGGTGAACTGATCATATTATGCTCATCCTGGTAAGTGAGCGAGTCGAGGCGATGGGAAATACCGTCTTCATCGAGGGGTGTAGCTCCGGCAAGCGCCTTGGCAATGGTATTGCCCCGCAGGTCCTGGTATTCCAGGGCATACTGTCCATTGGGATCTTTGACGGCAACAACTTTGTAATGTTTGGCATATCCTACATCCGTACCGAACATCCTGTCGAGCTTAACCTGCAGGGGAATGCCATAGAAATATTTTGTTTCATGGCCCGAACCGATCGCATAGTCAGGTCCTAATCCGGAAACCGAACGGACCTTATTCCGGAGGTTGAAAGTCATGCGTTGGTAGGAGTGCCCTTCGGCATCGGGAATATATCCATGCTCACCGATGTTTATTTTTGGATTG
>JANQFB010000527.1 GCA_028278085.1 Chitinophagales bacterium | reverse complement strand
GAATATAGGGGCCGGAAGGGTTGTTTTCCAGGAATTGATGCGGATCAACAATGCCATCAGGGACCGGACACTGTTTCAAAATGAAACGCTGAAAAAAGCCTTTGAATATGCGGCTACCGCTAACAAAAAGGTCCACCTCATGGGATTGGTTTCCAATGGAGGGGTGCATTCCCATATCGACCACCTTAAAGCCATTTGTAATATGGCTGTCAACCATCATTTGGAAGAAGTATATATTCATGCCTTTACCGACGGCAGGGATACCGACCCCAAAAGCGCCGTCCTCTACCTGAACGACCTGGAAGAATACCTGGCCGATACGCCGGTAAAGATCGCTTCCGTTATCGGGCGCTATTATGCCATGGATCGCGACAAAAGATGGGACCGGATCAAAATTGCCTATGACCTGCTGACCAGCGGTGAGGGACAAAAAGCAGATGATCTCGACAAGGCTATCCGGGAATCATATGATGCAGGCGTAACCGATGAATTTTTGAAGCCTTTGGTCAGGACCGACGATCATGGTAATGCGCTGGCCAGGGTGGAGGCAGGCGATGTGGTGATCTGTTTTAACTTCAGAACAGACCGGTGCCGCCAGTTGACACAGGTATTGACCCAGGGATCCGTTGAAGGCTATGATATGGAGCCGATCGATCTGCATTATGTTACCATGACCAATTATGACCACACTTTCCGCAATATCCATATCGTATTCGATACCGAAGATATCCGGATGACCCTTGGTGAGGCATTGGCCCTGGCAGGGAAGAAACAAATAAGGATATCGGAAACGGAAAAGTACCCGCATGTAACCTTTTTCTTTTCCGGCGGACGGGAAACGGAATTTGACGGGGAAGAAAGGATCCTGATCCCATCGCCCAAAGTTGCCACCTATGATCTTCAACCGGAAATGAGCGCCCCGGCTGTTACCGAAGCTATTGTAAAAGTTATCCGCCAGGGCATTGCCGACTTTATCTGTTTGAACTTTGCCAATGCGGATATGGTCGGCCATACCGGCGATTTCAAAGCGGCCATCCGTGCGGTGGAAACGGTCGACGATTGTGTCAGGCAAGTCGTAGAGGCAGGCCTGGAACAGCACTATTCCATATTGCTGACAGCGGATCATGGCAACGCCGATTTTATGATCAATGCCGACGGTTTACCCAATACGGCGCACAGCATGAATCCGGTACCCCTGTTCTATATCGACAAAACAGATAAACCGGTGTTAAAACCGGGGAAGTTGGGAGACATTGCACCCACGATCCTGACATTGATGGGCATTGAGGTTCCGGATGAAATGACAGGAGAGGTGTTATTATGACCCGAATGCCAGGTTTGTCCTTGCTGCTGCTATTTGTGTTATCCTGTTCTGATGAGCCCTCCCCGGGCCCGACACAGGTTTATTTTGACGCTCCCCATTATTTTAACCGGCAGATCCGTCAGTTGAACCGGCTGGGACCACAGTTGGAGAAGGAACTGGCTTTTAACCGGAAAAAAGAATCAAAAGTTTTGTCTTCCGTGAACTGGGAGCAAGAATTGAGCCTGTTCACAGATATCGATATCAATAAGGCGGCATGGCGGGGATTATTCGATGTAGATACGATCGATTTCGATTCCGGGCGTTCAAGGATCTTTACCGTAAGGTATTCGCCATTGCAGGAGGATATCCCGGTTAAAAAATTATTGATCAATATCGACCGTTCAACAGGTGATCCGGAATATATTCATATCGACCTGGAGAAAGAGAATTTTATCTATAACTCCCGGCAAACACTGACCTATGCTGCCGGAAAAGGTTATACGATCAGCAACCAACAAAAAGTATTATTTCTCGCCCAACAATCCCTTGAGGTAGAAAGCCGCTTTATTTTCCCCTGAACATCCACCTATCATCCGCCGATTGAGCAGGCCCTAAAAAAGAAAAACCCTGTCATCAAACAAGGTTCTTCTGTTGGAAACTCCGGTGCTCAGTTTTTCTATTATTGATAAGCGACTAAATATTCATTAATTATGGTTTTAAACCATACGATTTTCTGATAATTAATTAATGCGAAAGTTAATGAAAATACTAAGATATCCAAGACTTTACAATATATACTTATCAACAAAAAAAGTCAAGTTGTTAACAGAATTGGTCAGTTTCCGGGAGCCGTTTGGATGAATAAAAAATGCTTCACCCCCGATGGAGTGAAGCATTTTCAACGGCCCAACCAAAACAATTTAAACATTTTTTTATATTAAATATATACAGATTCATATGGTTATATTGGCGCCAATGAAAAAAAACAACCTAACATGAAACAAATCCATAATATTCGCGTACAGATTTTTCATACACAACATCCATCAGTAGGATCCGCAAAAAAATAAAAAGGTATTTTCCCCAAGCAAAATCCTACCGAACGTGGACAATCTATTTATTGAACGTACGCCCTATACACCGGCCGTACATTTCGACTACCAGTCCGGAAGTTTGCAGATATCCGGTAATTCATTCCCCAAAAATCCCAAATCCTTTTACGACCCTATCCTCGAATGGACGGAACACTACATTTTGAAAGACCGGCCGAATACCAAAGTAGATTTTAAGCTGGATTATATCAGTTCCAATTCCCGGATCATTATTCTGCGGCTGTTGAAGCTGGTGAAATTGCTCAAGCGACAGCAGAACAATACGGAGGTCACCTGGCATTATCATTCGGAAGATGAAGAGATCTTTAATGAAGGGAAGCGGTTGGCCCAGATCTCCAAACTGAACCTCAATTTTGCCTCTTATTCCTGATCGGCCGCAGATTCCCGGCCATCATTTCAATTTTAGTCCGGCAAATGACTGACTACTGAGATACTTCCTGTGTTGTGGAAGATACGACGTTATTCCCTTTCTTAAGCTGGTGATAATTTTTATAAAAATGGGGAATGGTTTCGATGCCTTTATAGTAGTTAAACAAGCCATAATGCTCATTGGGAGAATGGATGGCATCGGAATTGAGCCCAAAACCCATCAGCACCGTCTTCAACTGTAGTTCCTTTTCGAACAACGCTACAATAGGAATACTTCCACCATCACGTGTTGGAACGGGTTTTTTACCAAAGGTGGTTTCGAAAGCCATACTGGCTGCCTGGTAGGCGATGGAATTGGTCGGGGTTACGGCCGGTTCTCCTCCATGATGCGGCGTAACCGTTACTTTCACGGAAGGAGGTGCCAATGATTCAAAATATTGCTTGAAGAGCCTTGTAATTTCTTCGGAATCCTGGTTCGGTACCAAGCGCATGGAGATCTTTGCATAGGCTTTGGAGGGTAAAACTGTCTTCGCCCCTTCACCGGTATATCCGCCCCAGATGCCATTCACATCCAATGACGGTCGCACCCCTGATCTTTCCAGGGTATTGAATCCTTCTTCACCCTGAATATCGTTGATCTCCAACTCATTCTTGTAGGCATCCAGGTCGAACGGCGTTCCATTCAATTCGGCTTGTTCATCGGGCGTCAGGATATGTACTTTATCATAAAATCCGGGTATGGTGATCCTGCCCTGATCATCCTGCAAGGCAGCGATCATTTTTGTTAGCACATTGATCGGATTGGCCACGGCGCCGCCATAGACACCGGAATGGAGATCCCGGTTGGGACCGGTAACTTCTACCTGTACATAACTCAAACCGCGTAAGCCGGTGGTAATCGAAGGTATATCATTGGCAATCATCGATGTATCGGAGATCAATACCACATCGGCTTTCAGCTTATCCTTATTCTCCGCTACAAATATGCCGAGGTTCTCCGAGCCAACTTCCTCTTCACCTTCAAACATGAATTTTACATTACAAGGCAGGGAATTTGTTTTATTCAAAACCTCGAAGGCTTTGATATGCATATACATTTGCCCTTTGTCATCACAGGCTCCCCGGGCATAGATCTTCTCATTCTTGATAATCGGCTGGAACGGCGGAGAATCCCAAAGCTCATAGGGATCCGGTGGTTGGACATCATAATGACCATATACCAAAACCGTCGGTAAGGACGGATCTATTATTTTTTCGGCATAAATGATAGGATAACCGGCGGTTTTACAGGTTTCTACCTTTTCCGCACCGGCTTCCAGTAATTTGGTATAAACATATTGGGCAGCTTTATAGACATCCTCTTTGAATTGCGGATCAGCGCTGACAGAGGGGATCCTAAGCAGATCGAACAGCTCATCCAGAAATCGTTGTTTGTGCTCCGTCAAATAATCGTTCCAAATATCCATTATTCCCTAGTTTGCGTTTTCAAATAACCAGCCAGGTTCAGTTATTGATTAATATTGTTGCTTAAAATTCGATCCGGATACCGGGAGTTTATTAGTTTTTTTCACCGGATCCAGGTGTTTGCCGTGGAGCTAAGGGGATTCGAACCCCTGACCTCTTGACTGCCAGTCAAGCACTCTAGCCAACTGAGCTATAGCCCCAATTAGTCGTACAACTTGGCGTTTCTCCATTTTGAAAATTGCCCCGGCAGTTGAACCTAAAAAAACACTTTACCATCCCTCCTGCTCGCTGACACCGGATACCGCTACCGATGGCCCATTTTCAGAATGAGTATGCAAAGATATAAATTAAGGAGTAAACTTTACTACAATATTTGTTAAATCTATCCGTAGGGAATGCCTGGTATCGCGGTAAGACTTTCCGGATTATCGTCCTTTGGATTATTCAGATACCGAAACGCGTAAAAAAGGAGCGACTAAATTTTTCGTCGAATGATCGGCGCCAAAGAGCTGGCCCGTGGGATCATGCTTGATACTAAAACTGTCTGGCCAGCGATTTCCAGGATTTATAGTCTCTGATCCCTACGCCTTCGTAATAGAATTTAATGATATCCTCAAAGTTTTTGCCCAGTTGAGCCATGCGGTTGGCTCCTTCCTGGCTCAGGCCGACACCATGTCCGTATCCTCGGCCATGCAGCACCAGGGCATCACCGTCTTCTTCCATGACGAAATAAGTAGACCTTAATTTCCAATCCTGGCGGATCTCTTTCAATGGAATAGCGGTATTGTTGCAGTAGTAATACTTTTGACGGACATAATCCTTACATAGATCCACCTGGGTAACTTCCTGCCCGGTTTTACCTTCGAGATAATTCTTGAACTTATCCAGGGGGATCTCTTTCCTCCAGGAATACTGGCTGCCTGCGGTGGAATAGGGGTCGGGCTTCGCCGGTAAGTAATGGAATTTTCCGGACCAAACGTCTTCGGAACCGACAGTATGTCCGCCGCTGTTGGAATGAAAAACGGCATTGACCAGCTTCCCGTCCTTATCATAGATCACCTTATTCCTGCTTTCCTTAATGGCTTTCCTGATATGATCGTTGATATCCCGTTCACCGTAATAAACCTGACAGTGGACGGCATCACACAGGTCGAATCCATCTTTGGCATGGCGGTACATATTACGCATGGTATAGGTACGGCTTACCGTTGCCATGGCTTTCAGGAATTCAGGCTGGCTCATTTTCCCGATCTCCGCACGCATCACACCTTTCAGATAATTCTCAACATTGATGATATTGATCAACTTGAGCTTATTATTGTTCGAAGTAACCAGCAGGTCTCCTTCGTAACGATGCTTTACCTTACCCATATTCAGCAGGCGCAAGCTGAAAAAGTTGTTTTCATGCCGGGTTTTGATCTTGATCACAAAGCTTTTGCTGATAATGGTATCCGCGGCGATAAGCTTTAGCTGGTTTTTGTAGGTGAGAACAATGATCTCTTCCCCCTGCTCGAATTCCAGCACTTTCTTGCCATTAGTCAATACCTCATAATTACCGGCCTCCACGGTGATGGATACGGATTCCACCTTTTTGTTTTCCATGATCCCAATGAAAACAATGTTTGCGGCTGCATTCAGGGAAAATGCAAATACACTGAAAAAGATCAACAAGGAATTGATGGTCTTCATAGCGATGTCAGTTAATTTTACTACTTTTTTTGATAAAATCCAACTTCCGATCCGGGAAGACTTTAAAATCACTGGGTTTATAAGCGCCTTATTTTAAATAGCTTAGCATGAGCCGGGCTGTTTTTTCACTGGCTCCTGCCCCTCCTAATCTCAGCCGCAGTGTTTCATAGTCTTCAAAAATCGCTTGAAGATACTTTTTATTATATAGTAATTCGTTCAATGCTTCTTTCAAATTATCCACATGAAAATCTTTTTGTATGAATTCCTGTACAACTTTTTTATCCATAATGAGGTTCACCAGGGAGATATATTTTACATGAACCAGGAGCTTTCCGATAAAAAATGACACCTTTCCACCTTTATAGCAAACGGCCTGAGGCACTTTAAACAAGGCCGTTTCCAGGGTTGCCGTTCCGGATGTTACGAGGGCGGCGCTGGCATGTTGCATTAATTGATGCGTTTGATTATGCACCAGGCTGACGTTTGCAGGCAGATCGAATTGACGGTAGAAAGCTTGGGGAACAGCGGCCGCTCCTCCAATAACAAAATGGACATCGTCGAAATCAGGGGCAATCGCCAGCATTACCGGAAGCATTTTTTTTATTTCCTGTTGCCGGCTGCCGGCCAGCAGCGCTACCAGGGGCTTATCCGGAAGATGGTGCAAGCGTTTGAAGTCCGGATCGGGATTCGATTGGCTAACGGCGTCCAATAATGGATGTCCCACAAAATCGACCTCATACTGCCATTTTTGGTAAAAATCTTTTTCAAAAGGCAGGATCACGAACATCCTGTCGACCACCTGCTTGATCAGCTTTACCCGCGATGATTTCCAGGCCCAGACCTGGGGAGAGATGTAATAAAAGACCTTATAACCCGCCCGGTGCCCGAATTTTGCCAGCCGCAGGTTAAAACCGGGGTAATCGATCAGGATGATGACATCAGGATGAAAGGCGTCGATATCTTTTTTACACCAGGAAAGGTTTTTAAGGATGGTGCCCAGGTTTTTGGCGACTTCCCAAAAACCCATAAATGCCAGATCCCGGTAATGTTTAACCACTTCCGCCCCTGCTGCCGACATCAGGTCGCCGCCCCAGCAACGGAACTGTGCAGCAGGATCTTTCTCCTTCAGCGCTTTGATCAAATTAGCCCCGTGCAGGTCGCCGGAAGCTTCGCCTGCGATCAAATAGTATTTCATCATTAGCAGACATTTACCGGACCTTTGCCCGGATCATCCCGTGGAATACCTTTTTCAGGACAGGGAGGACAGCACTTTTCAAACCTATTTTCCGGGAAATTTCTCATGAAGGCTCTTTGATCGAGGCATCGATGCCGGGAATCTTATTAAAACAGCTCCGATCCAAAATAGTAAAACAGGATAACAACGGCATATATAAAGGTGGGCAGCATGATCCCCCGCATGGCATTATCCTTCCTGGTTCTGTTGTAAATAATAAAAGGAAGTATATTCACACAAACGGAAATAATGGCACGGAATTGTTCGGAAAGGCCGGCGCCTCCTCTGAAATAATTTTCGATAAGCATGGTGTTGATCTCGATCAGGGCTATAAATAACATGATCGGCGTAAGGGTTCCCACCGCCAATCCTACCCAAAAAGTGTCCTTGCTTAACATTTACAGGTCCCAGTTTTTATTGATATAGCGGATGCCATGATGGGCCGTCAGGTCATACTGCACGGGTACTATCGACACATAATTATGCTCCAGGGCCCATTCGTCGGTATCTTCACCTTTATCATAGTTCACAAACTTTCCGGTAAGCCAGAAATATTTCTTGCCCCTTGGATCTTCCCTTTCATCAAATTCCTCCTCCCATTTGGCGATAGCCTGCCGGCAAACTTTGACACCCTTGATGGGTTTGCCATTATGGGCAGGGATATTTACATTCAACAGGCTTCCCCTGGGCAAACCTTTTTTCAAAACCTGTCCGGCGATCAGCTTGACAAACTTCCTGGCTTCTCTGAAATCGGCATCGAACTGGTAATCGCCAATGGAAAACCCAATAGCATTGATCCCTTCAATAGAAGCCTCCATGGCCGCAGACATGGTTCCGGAATAGATGACATTGATCGAGGCATTGGATCCGTGGTTGATACCCGATACACAAAGATCGGGTTTACGATGCAAGACCGCATCGACCGCCAGCTTTACACAATCCACCGGGGTGCCGGAGCATTGATAGGATTCCACCCCTTCAAACTGGTCGATCTTCTCCAGCCGTAAGGGTTCGGCAATCGTAATTGCATGTCCCATACCCGATTGCGGACTATCCGGCGCTACCACTACCACCTTCCCCAGGGTTTGCATGACCTCTACCAGCACTTTGATGCCGGGGGCAGTAATACCATCGTCGTTGGTAACTAATATGACCGGTTTCTGTTTAGCCATGTAAAACTTTTTAAAACCCTTTTGCGGGTAATAATCTCACAAAAGTAATGACTTTCCACGGATCTTGTTTTTCACCATGGTTTATAATAATGCCGAAAATACGGGCCGGATACATGAACGAAAGTCAAGGCTGCTAGAAGATCATTAACCCCAGGGAAAAGATCACGATACCCAGTAGCATCAAAAAAAGTGTGTAGGGCAAAATATCTTTGGCTTTCAAACCGGTAATACCTAATAGCGGCAAAGCCCAGAAAGGTTGAAGCATATTGGTGAGCTGGTCTCCGTATGCCATGGCCATGATACATTTAGGGAGGTCGACGCCCAGGTTTTGGGAGGCTTGAATGATCACGGGCCCCTGTACCGCCCACTGTCCGCCGCCGCTGGGAACGAATACATTTACCAGGCCGGCGCTGATAAAAGTAAACACGGGATAGGTAAATTCATTGGATATGTGAACGAAAAATTCGGATAATACATTGACCAGCCCGGAAGAGGTCATGATCCCCATTATCCCGAAATACAGGGGAAACTGGATCAATATACCGGCCGCGCCGGCAATGGCGTGATCGACGGCCTTTAAAAACCGGAAAAAGCTGCCGTGCAAGGCAATACCCAATCCTAAGAGCAGGAGATTGATATAATTCGGGTTGATAAAAGCCAGGGAAAATGTTTCCGGTTTGATGAATGCCTTGTATACCGCCATAAAAAGGATCAAGGCTACGGTAATATAGGCCAGGATGGAAGAGTGATCGAGCTTTTCCGCGCCGATCCTTTCCTGCTCCGCCGGATCGGGCTCCGGATCGCTCAGGTGGATCTCGGTGGGACGGCTTTTCCGGCCGATCGCGTACATCGATAGGGGCAGCACGGCCAACAGTACCAGCGATACCACAATATTCATCGGGGAAAATACCGTTTCGGCAAAAGAAATAAATTCCGGTAAGGCGGCCAGTTGCTCCGGACCATAGATCGGGGCCATCATATCTTTCAAATGATCCTTTTCTGCGATCTTGACCAGGGATGATCCCGAAAGGCCGCCGTGCCATACCATTAGTCCGGCGTAGCCACAGGCGCCGATCAGGCCGTAATTGATGTTCAGGGCATGATGGCGGGCATACTCCCCTACTTTCCGTGCGAAAATGGCGCCGAAGATCAGGCCCAGACCCCAGTTAAAAAAGCTGACACATAAGGTTAAAAAGGTAACAATGGCGGCGGCATTGGCCGTGTTGGTGCAATATTTCAGTAAACTGTTGATCAATCCCGTTACGGGACGGGTCAGGGCCAAGGTATGCCCCAACACCAACATCAGCATCATCTGGAAAGCAAACACCAGTAGTTTGGTATTCCAGAGCCCCCCTTCCCAATATTCCATCAGGTCTATCACATAACCGGGCGCATAATCTATGGTATGGCCTGTCAGCAAAAAAGCGAGCAAAAAGGTTAGAAAAGTTAGCCCGATGGCTATGGTGAAAGGCATGGGCAGCAAAGTCCTTGCCACCTGTATAAATCTATCGGAAAAGCTCAACAGCGAATTGTTTGGGGATCATTCTTTAATAATCCTGACTTCCGTTCTCCGGTTTTTGGCTTTGCCTTCTTCTGTGTTGTTATCGGCAATGGGATCGTGCTCGCCGTAACCTTTGGCTTTCACACGCTTTTCGGAGATCCCTTTGTCCAGGATATAATCCCGGACGGCCTGGGCTCTCTTCTGGGAAAGCCTGAGGTTATAGGATTCACTCCCCTCGTTGTCCGTATGGCCGGCAATCTCTACGATCAGGTCAGGATTGTGTTTGAGCACATTGTATAAGCTGTCGAGGGATCTGTTGGAGGAAGATTTCAAGGTTGCCTTATCCGTTTCGAAATAGACATTTTTCAGGGTATAGATATTTCCGTAAATCGTATCGATACCGATGGCCAGCTTCATGTCGAAGTTCAACGGGCCGCCCACATTTGGGATCTCCTTGACCCCGAAATCAAATCTCAGGTCATATTGGATCACCGCAATGTCATATTTCTTTCCTTGCTCCAGGATCAGGGAGAACCTGCCCACCGAATCCGTTGTCCCGCGTAGAATATTGGCCGTTTTATCCTCACGGATCTCAATTTTGGCACCGGTTTCCGGGATCTTACGGGTGAGATCGGTGATGATGACATTGGCCAGGGCTTCCTGGTTCCCGGGTTTAAGGTCCTGGGCAAACAATTGTCCGGTAAAGGCAATAAAGGCAAGGGATAACAGTAATGCTCTCATAATATAACAATTAAAATTACATTGTTTAATAGTTAATATCAAGCTTTACCCTTCATTTCTCGAAAAAGCATGATATTTTCCCGGTATGGGGGGCTGATAATATCATCAGACAACCGGTAGTGGTGGCTATAAGGGTATTCTGCTAATCCGGGATCATAAAAGGATACCGGTAATCTTTCGGCGGCACAAATGTTTCTTTGATGGTCCGGGCGGAAACCCAACGCATCAGGTTAAGCTTGGATCCGGCTTTATCATTGGTACCGGACGCCCTTGCCCCGCCGAAGGGCTGCTGGCCGACCACCGCACCGGTTGGCTTGTCGTTGATATAAAAGTTACCCGCAGCATGCTTCAACTTTTCCGATGCCATTGCCAGAGCATATCTATCCTGAGCAAAAACCGCGCCAGTTAAACCATAAGTAGAAGTAGTATCTACCAACTCCAGGGTTTCTTCGTATTTGTTCTCCTCATAAACGAAAATCGTCAACACAGGCCCGAAGAGCTCTTCGCACATGGTGGTATACTTAGGATCTTTAGTAACGATGATCGTCGGTTCGATAAAATATCCTTGGGATTTATCATAATTTCCGCCGACGATGATCTCCTGGCCGTCGGCTTTGGCTTTGTCGATAAAGGAGGTGATATTATCAAATGAGGCTTCGTCGATCACGGCGTTAATGAAATTGGTAAGATCTTCCACGGAACCCATTTTAAACGAACTCACCTGTTTAACCAGCTCATCTTTGACTGCGGGCCAGATATTCGAAGGAATATAAGCCCTGGAGGCGGCGGAACATTTCTGTCCCTGGTATTCGAAGGCGCCCCTGCTCAGGCCTGTCGCCAAACTTTCCACATCAGCGGAAGAATGGGCCACCACAAAATCTTTGCCTCCTGTTTCCCCAACGATCCTGGGATAGGTTTTATATTGACTGATATTTTCACCGATCGTCTTCCACATATGCTGGAAGGTTCCGGTAGACCCGGTAAAATGGATGCCGGCAAAATCCGGATGGGAGAATACGACATCTCCAGCACTGGCGCCATCAGTAATGACCAGGTTGATCACACCATCGGGTAAGCCTGCTTCTTTGAACACTTCCATGAGAACGGCTGCACTATAAACCTGTGTACGCGAAGGCTTCCAGACTACCGTATTTCCCATCAGGGCCGGTGAAGCCGGTAAATTGCCTGCGATGGAGGTAAAGTTAAACGGTGTTACAGCGAAGATAAATCCTTCGAGCGCCCGCTGCTCCAGCCTGTTCCACATACCCGGATTCGAATCCGGCTGCTCGTGGTAGATCTCGGTCATATAGTAAACGTTGAATCTTAAAAAGTCGATGAACTCGCACGCAGCATCGATCTCAGCCTGGAAAATATTTTTGGATTGCCCCAACATGGTGGTGGCATTTATCTTTTGGCGATAGGGCCCTGCCAGCAGGTCGGCAGCTTCGAGAAAAATAGATACCCGGTGTTCCCAGGGCATGGTTTCCCATTCGGGTTTCGCCGCCAGTGCTGCATCTATGGCCTGCTGAACATGTGTGGCGTCCCCTTTATGGTAATGGCCAAGGACATGTCCCAATTCATGAGGAGGCCTGATCTCTACCTTGTTACCTGTACGCACTTCTTTTCCATCGATGATCAGGGGAATATCCACTTGCATGGATTTATAGCTTTTCAGCGTCGCACGGATCGCATCCCGTTCGGGAGTGCCGGGTGCATAACTTAAAACAGGTTCATTGGCCGGATAGGGTACCTGGAAGAATCCTTTGCTCATGATCGGTTATTTTATGTTTGAGGGAATTTGGTGAAAATATGTGATGTATGATCGTTTAATCGGATCAGGCAACAAAGATAATTTTTTTCGGCTAGATTGGTGGGATATGGGTAGTTGGCAGTATGCAGTTGGCAGTCGGCAGTGAGGCAAGACTGCCTACTGCTTACTTTCCAACTGCCTACTCGCCGCTCCGCAGAGGGAAACGAAGTAGGTTACAGGTGTCTCTGATCTACAGACTTCCGCCTAATTCCTCTCCCTCGATTCAAAGCGGTAGCCGAGCATGATCTCGTGTGAGCCCTTGGAGTGGTTTTTGATCGGGGAAGTGGTGATGTCGTAGGAATAGCCCAATTCCCATTGGTCATCCAGCAGGAAGCCGGCTAAAATAGCAATGGCATCGTTGGTCCGGTAAGAGCCGCCAACCCAGAACATTTCCTTAAAAAAGAATTTGGCGTTAACATCCAGTTCGAACGGAGCTGCCTGAACAGCCTTGACCAACAAGGATGGTTCGATGCTGAAATCATCGTTTACTTCCAATCGATAGCCCCCGTATAAGTAATAGTGCCTTTTCATTTTGGTCACTTTCACACGGTCCACATCTGAAAAATTCACATTGTTCTCGATCAAATGAGGCATGGAGATGCCGGCAAAATAGCTATCGGAGAAATAATAAAGGCCGAATCCCGCATCGGGTACCCAGGCGCTTTCAACCGTTGGAAGAATGACCTGGTCGTTAGGATCTTCGGTCGTCAATTTGGTACCGTCGATCCGGTATTGAAAAACCCCGCCCATGAGTCCTAATGACAACGTACCGTTGGATGAAGGCAAATGGATGGCAAAGGCCGACCTCAAGCCTGTTCTGCGGGTCGGACCGATGGCATCATTAAACAAATAGCCTCCAAGTCCGATCAGGGAGCCGGGCAGCAATCCGTGAATGCCAAGGGTTTGGGTAACCGGGGCATCTTTGATACCGACCCATTGCCTGCGGAAATTAAATTTTGCTACAAAATCCTCTTCCGTCCCGGCAATAGCAGGGTTCAACACAAAATCATTCAGCATATATTGGGTAAATAAGGGTTCCTGTTGTGCATAAGCACCCCGGAAGCCAATTACCAGCACAATGACGATCAATATTCTTTTCATGCCTGATATTTTTATCGGATGATCGTAACAGAACCGTTGAAGATCCCTGTTCCGTCGCCTAATTTGAGGTCAACAATATAAAAATAAGTACCGTCCGGTAGGTCTTTGCCGTTCCTGGCACCGTCCCACTGGTTCACATATCCTTCGTAAGGTCCGAATACACGGTTGCCCCAGCGATTATAGACCTCTACGACCGTATTCGGATATAGATCGACATTCTTGATACCCCAGGTATCATTGACCCCGTCGCCATTGGGTGAAAATGCCGATGGGATCTCCAGCAAATGGGTAAAATCGAGGCAAAGCTCGTTTGACCAGGAAGCAAAGGTTCCGGACTTTTGCGTGGCTTTGATCTTGTAGCAATGCTGAAATCCGTCTTTGGCATTGTCGTAGTTTACTGTTGTATCGAGGCCGGCATCATTGTAAAAGGTAAATTCCCCGGCATCATCCAGCTTCCGCCAAACTTCGTAGGATCCCACGCCCAATTCCCAATGATTATATCGATTCCAGTTCAGTGAAACTTGCTTGTTATCCTCATCACCGCTTCCTTCGAGCAAGATAGTATTGTGGGGCTGGGTCCATACGGTATCTTCACAGAGATCGGTAATGGCTACCCTGTATTGATAGGCATTCTGGTGGGTCAACAGGTTCTCATCCAGGTAGGTGGTTTGCTGCAAAGTGGTGATCCACGCCCAGGAGGCACTATTTTGGTGGATCCTCCGGTAGATATGGTAATCGTCATTGAAGTTATCCCCCTGATCCAGGATCCATTGCAGGGTAACATCCTTGTCATCATCCGTCATATCGGAAACATAGTCGATGGCAATCGCCGGCGCATCGATCTGCAGATTCATGGCGATAGCGCCACCGGTGCAGGAGTCTTTGGTGGTTTCGGTGACGGTAAGCGTTCCCGCACCTGTTTGATCGTTCCAATCGACAGTTATGGTATCGCTTCCCTGACCGGAGGTGATGGTCCCGCCGGTGATCTGCCAGTTAAATTGGGAACTGTCTAGCCCCTGTACATAAAACCGGGTGGCCAGATGGTTGGGACGGCAAACAATACTATCCCCGAAAATGGCGGAGATAACCGGTAATGGTGTAACGGAAACTGTTGTATTGAAGGCTGATCCGACACAGCCGAAGCCGCTTTCCGGAATAACGGAAATATTGTAAACACCGGCGTCCCCCCAGGCTACGCTAATGGTAGCGGTACTGTCGCCCGAAACGATGGTTCCGCCTGTAACGGTCCAGCTATAAATGTGGCCGGTATCACCATTGACATAATAGGTTCCCGTATCGAAGGCACAGATCTGCAGGTCTCCGAGTATGGTATTGACTACCGGGATCGGGTGAATGGAAATAAGCATCGTATCGGTAGTTCCCTGGCAAACGGTATCGTTAGTGGCGCTAAATTCATCGAACCAGATCCGTCCGGCATCAACGCCTAAGGTATCCCAGTTAACGGTTACCGTATGTGATCCATGTCCGCTGATGATCGTACCGCCGATGATGCCCCAGGTATATACCGATCCGTTGGTATGGGTAGTGGCATAAACCCTCCCGGTTTGTTGATCAGCACACATCGATGCCGGGCCCACAGTAATTTCGGGGGTCAATTCGGGATTTATCCGGACGTCCATGCTCATGGTATCACTGGTACAGCCCTGGGCATTGGTTTCCACCACCCATACTTCACCTTGTCCGATGGTGGCACCCCAATCCACGGTGATACTGTCCGTGCCCTGACCGCCGGTGATCGTTCCCAAGGTTACGGACCAGGTATAGGTTTGTCCCGGTGTGGGATCATTCAACCAATAGCTGACGCCCAGCACACCCGGGCAAACATAATGACTACCGAGCATCGGACTGGTATCCGGTTTGGGATCGACCCAAAGGGTTAAAGTATCGGTCAATGCACAATTTTCGGCTGTTTCGGCATATAATATATAAGCGGTTGTTGAATCCGGACTAACGGTATCGGTCATTTGGGTGGAAAAAGTATCGGCAGGCGTGCTGCTGATGGCCCACCAATAACTATCCGGTCCGGTTACGGAGATCACAGCAGTTTCCTGTTGACAGATGGAATCCGGATCCACATCAGTGGTAAATACCGGCAAAGGATCAACCACTACCGTAACGGTGTCGTCGTTGATACAGCCGTTAATATCCGTACCGGTAACAATATAGGCTGTAGTAGCGTTGGGAGCATCGTTGAAGCTTAGGGCTTTGCTCAGGGTATCATTCGGCAGGGTGGTTGTTGCCCACCAGTATTCCATGGCGCCGGATCCGGACAGCGTAACACTATCCATATGGCAGATGGTATCCAAGTTGCTGCTGGCCACCACAACCGGCAAAGGATGAACGGTGATCCAGATACTATCCCGGTTGCTGCAACCATTGGCATCCGTTCCGGTAACGATATATACGGTCGAGGTATCCGGGGTAACCGAATAGCTGCTCCCGGTATGCACCGTATCATTCGGAGCGGTATTGATCGCCCACCAGTAGGTCAGCGCCCCTGAGGCGGTTAACCCGGTATTATCCCCGAAGCAGATCGTGTCTTCGGATGCGCTAATTGAAACTGCAGGCAAGGGATGGACAGTGATGGTTAGGCTATCTTTCCGGCTCTCACAGCCAAGCGTGTCTTCGCCCGTTGCCAGGTATATCGTCGTTGTATCCGGACTTACCTGTATGGAATCGTCCGTGCTGATAGGCGTCTGGGGAGCGGATGACAGGGCCCACCAATGGGAGTTGGCTCCGCTTACGGTAAGCAGTGCGCTTTCCCCGGCACATAAGGTATCGGGATCACTGGTGGTGGCGATCACCGGAATGGGTGTTCCGATCACCGCAACAGCATCCTGGTGTTTGCAACCCTGGTTATCGATCTCCAGTGTATATACAAAAGTATCGGGTACTGCAGGAAAGTTGATCATTCCGGTGGGATTGGATACGGTATAGATGGTCAAAGCCTGTATAGCATCTGCCGGTGGCCCCCAGGAGTAAGTAACAGCAGGCAATCCGGCTGTTTCGGAACCACTGAGCTGAAATAAGCTATCTTCACAGATAAAAAGATCCTGGCCGGCATCGGTAACCGGGTCGGGACAAATGACCACCCTGGCGGTATCCGTTGAGGTACATCCGGTGGCTATTTCAGTGGCGATCAACACATATTCCGTCGTATCACAAAGCGGGAAGGAAGGATTTGAGTTGATGACCAAAGGTGTTATCGAGGTGGAATCATTCAAATTGGTGCCTGGCCGCCAGACATAAGAATAACCTGCTTGGGGGACACCATTCAGGAGACCGTTGCTGCTTCCGCAAAGAAAAACATCTGATCCGGCATCCGGTTTTACAGTGGAAGAGATAAACACGTCGAGCACCGCCGTATCCACCGTACCACATAAGAACTGGCTGGTTTCGATCACTTCTATACGGCCCGAGGTGGTGGTATCCGACCATAAAACTGTTATATTGTTAGTCGTACCACCGGAAATTTGGGTGCCTCCGATGATCGTCCAGGAAAAAGTTGAGCCCGCCGTACCCTGGACACTGTAATTCTCTCCGGAACCTCCGGCACAAACCGTATCCGGCCCCATGACCGAATCTGCAGGCGTAAAGGGATTGACGGTGATGGAATAGACAACATTCGTGGTTTTCGGCGGGCAGCCGTTATCACGTACCGAAACCGTAAAGAGATAAGGAAGACCCTGGCCCTGGCCGCAATCGGTATCCCAGCAGAATTGCGTGGTGATCAAACTATCGCCCTGAACATTATTCAAGGTGGCCGGGGGATTAACCAGGTTGCTGTCAAAGATGTCTCCATTCGCTTCCAAAAAGAGGCTATCTCCTTCCGTATCATAAAATGTTAACGGAAAACAAAGATTTTCTCCTTCTTCAATAACATAGGAAACCTGTCCGCTGCCGCCGGCGCTCGATAACACAGGGTCAGGGTTAACCGGGCAGGTGATCGCCAGGAGTTGAAGATCACGACGGGTTACCCCGATCAGGTCGCCATCGCGAAATTCTTTGATCTCCACGGTAACCACATACTGACCTGGCGAGGGGATATAATATTGTGTCAGGCCGGTGGCCGGATTGATAAAGGCATAACCGCCGGTGCCAAAGGGTTGCGTGAGCCCGAAACCTCCGGCATATTGAGCCGGCGTCAGGGGCCAGAAAAGCGGATCGGGATTTCCATTGACCCCGTCATAAGGGTGCTGGAAAGAAAAGATCAATTCATCTCCATCGGGATCGAAGGCGGTATTCAGAATAGAAGTCGTATCCTGTGTACAGATATAAGGTGTGGACAGATCGGAAAAGGTGGGTGAACTGTTTTCGATAAAGGCATCGGGTACAAAGGCCAGGAAAGCCATCCCCTGCCCGCCGGGATTCGACAAATTGATCACATCATTGTTCCGGCAACATTCCGCGAAATAAAAATAGTAACCGCCCAAATGAAAGGGCAACTGCACCGTATCCCTGTAGGTAACCTCATAAATACATACATTCGACCCTACCGTACAGGTATCCGGAACATTAGGATTGATCCTGACCGAATCGATCAGGGGCAATGATTTTTCCCGAAACAGGTTTTTGTTGGTCCCGGGTTGGGAAGCATCATTTTCATAGACGCCGATATCGTATTCATCCCTGGGAAAAGCTCCCCCCCAAAAGGGAGAGGTGCAATCCTGGAAGGTCTGAAAGGTAACCTCGTATATAAATTTCTGTCCTTGCTGTCCTTCAAAGGCATATCTTAAATTACCTCCAACCAAATGGGTCGCCGAGGCGTTGTTAAAGAACAGGGTAGATGCTAGGATGCATCCTAAAACTGATGGTAAATATTTCATGCCTGTAGATTATTTCTCGTGGCCGGAGCGGCCTCAAAGCTAACTAAATTTATGCTGCGATCTTATTGAATAACAAACCTTTTAAAGTACTGCTCATTATCTGCAGCAACCTTCATAAAATAAACTCCTTTAGGCATGTGGTGTATATCAAGATTTTGCCGGTAGGCTTTGATATCGCCGGGAGATCCGGAAAGCACCAGGTCACCGAGTGCATTAAAAACCGACCAGGATACGGATCTTGTTTCGGAAAAGGCAAGCTCCAGGACCAGGAAGTCGGTCACCGGAATGGGATATATCGAGATCGCGTTATCCGGATCACTGTCCGCTACGCCCGTCGATTCTACCACTTCCACCTGAGCCGTGGCAATGTCGACACACTCGCTCGCGGAATTGGTAGCCGTTAGTTTGATATCATAAATACCGGTATTGGTATAGGAATAGATCGGGCTCTGAACGGTAGAGGAGAAACCATCACCGAAGTCCCATTTCCAGGTATCGGCGCCCATGCTTTTATCCGTCAGTGTAAATCCTTGTCCGATACCCACTACCGGATGGCTGAGCGTAAAGTCAGCCAGGATGGAATTGACCTGGACCGGCTTTTTGATGGTATCCGAGCCAAATGGATTGGTACTGATCAGCGTAACGGTATAGGTACCCGGAGCGGAAAAGGTATATAACGGATTTTGGGAGCCGGAAGCGCCGGTGCCGTCACCGAAGTCCCAATCCCAACTGTTGGGGCTTACCAGCGATTGGTCTTCAAATTGGAAGATACCCTGGCATTCGTCGAGCGAACTAACATCGAAATCCGCAACCGGAGGGATCGTATTGGGTAAAACGATCAGTGTATAATCTTCCATCTGTCCCCGCTGCACATCGTTACAAGGGAATAATCCGCCGGCAAAAGGAACATCGGAGGCTACACGCATCCTAAGTGGTGTATTCTGAACAGCATTGGTCGGAATATTGATCTGGCCGCTATGGAACTGGGTAACGTTATCGGAAACGAAGGCTTCTTCGGAAAACTGGTCCAATACGCCATCGTTATTAAAATCGATCCAGATCCGTACATTTTCGGGGTTAGTCGGGCCGGTTTCGACTTCTACCGTGTAACTTTCGCCCGCAACAACTGTTCCATTGGCTACACAGGAATAATCCTGAAATCCGTCGATACCATCATTGGAAGAATGGTCCAGATCATTCAGACTGACGTTATAGATCCCGAAACCGCAACAGTAAAACATGGTTACCGGTGTACAAGGTGGCGCCAATGGGGCCGTGCCCACCGTAACCAGGTTGACTTTCACAATGCTGTCGGCTCCGAAGCTATTGGTTGCAGTAAGGGTTACGGTATAGGTGCCGCTGATGGCATAGGTATGTGACGGGTTTTGAGCCGAACTGGTATTGCCATCGCCAAAGTCCCATTGCCAGGAGGTGGGCAGGTTCAGGGTATTATCCGTAAATTGAATGGTACCGTCGCAGGTATAGGTTCTATCCGACAAAAAGTCAGCATCCGGGGGGGCCTGGTTAGCCTCGATAATGATCGAATAATCTTCTGCCTGTCCGAGTTGGATATCATCACAGGGTGTCGGAGGCGGTGGCGCCGGGAATCCGAAGACCGCCGATGTAGCAACACGCATCCTTAAGGCCGTATTCTTCACGCTGCTGG
>JANQFB010000493.1 GCA_028278085.1 Chitinophagales bacterium | reverse complement strand
CGCTGCTTTCGTAGATGGCGGCAACGCCTCCGATGATTGCCATGGTGCCGCCGATGGCGCGGGCGCGGGTACCTTTGTGGTGAATCCTTCTTTCAATTTGCAGGCCAGGAACAGTAATAAAGGATCTGTCATCTTTTGTGATTTCGATAATGACGGCGATTTCGATCTGTATTGGAGTGATCATAATGGCAATGAGATCTATGAACAAACCGGCTTGAACAGCGGCAACTTCACGGCCACCGGTGAGCCTGCCACTTCTTCCGGTGTTACGCCTTCCAGCAATATTGATGGCTGTGCCTGCGGCGATGTGAATAATGATGGCCATATGGATCTTTTCCTGGCAGCCGGAAGCGGGTCCAGCTACCTGTATTTAAATAACGGCGGCTGGTCGTTCACCCGTAATAACCTGAGCATTAATGTCAATGGTGACGGTGAAGGAGTGGCCTTTGCAGATTACGATAACGACGGCGACATCGACTTGTATGTGAACCGCAAAAATGCCAATAACCAATTGTGGCGGAATGGTCTGAACAATACCGACTACCTGATGGTGAAAATATTAAGGGATCTTGGTGGTGGCGTTTACCGCGACGACGTTGGCGCTACCGCAGTGCTTAAAGATTGTAGTGGCACGGTGGTCAGCGGGATCCGTGAAGTAAACGGTACACGCGGTCATGGTTCACAAGATCCGTCGATCCTTCACTTCGGACTTCCCAGCGGGAATGCTGTTCAATATGTCGTGGAAGTTGGCTTTCTCCGGGTAACCGGCGTCAGGGCACAGTTGGATACTGCCGTAACACCCGGCGGACTTCCGGGCCAGATGATCACTATTATCACACCTGCCGGAGGTGGCACCCTCGACGGATGTCCCGCCATCCTGCCGGTCGAATTAACAGACTTTAACGTTGCCCCGGAAAATGGCGGCGTTTCCGTCAATTGGACAACGGCCACGGAAAAAAACAATGAGTATTTTACCGTGGAAAGAAGTTCCGATGGTATCTATTTCGAAGCCCTGGCCGAAATTCAGGGCGCCGGTAACAGCCATACGCGCAATGATTATACCTATTTCGATGATACTCCTTTAGCCGGCACCTCTTATTACCGGCTCAGGCAAACCGATTACGAAGGTTCCGAAACCGAATCCGAGATCAAAAGCATCACCATAGAAGGGGCTGCCGGTGCATTCAACGTTTACCCGAACCCGCTCACCGGCTCCCAAGTGCAGATTACCTATAGCGGTGAAGCCGGAGAAGAGCTGTTGATGGTATTGTATGATCTCATGGGCAACGAGATCGTTTCCAAACTGGTGGTAACCACTGAAGATACCTATTTCTCAGCGCTTCAGATCCATAACGATCTACCGCCCGGTATTTACTTCGTGAAAGGCAGCAGCAGCAAAAAGGATGTTCACTATATCGAGCGCCTGGTTGTGCGGTAGCTTTTCGGGATCTCCGGCTCCGTTAAATTTAAAGGTTAACCCTGTGCTTTCCGCAAAAAAAACGGGATAATTGCCTTTTGGTTTTGAAAAAAGGCCGGTTTGGAGACCCATATACATCAACTTACCGATAATGCCCTCCTCGTTCTAACGCAACGATACCTCAAAAAAGATGCTGACGGCCATGTGCTGGAAACCCCCGATGAGCTTTTCCGCCGGGTTGCCAAAGCGATCGCTGAACCGG
Organism: Chitinophagales bacterium; assembly: GCA_028278085.1. Classification (GTDB taxonomy): domain Bacteria; phylum Bacteroidota; class Bacteroidia; order Chitinophagales; family JANQFB01; genus JANQFB01. The sequence goes on along the minus strand of JANQFB010000493.1, from coordinate 5,692 downwards.
AGCGGTCCTATCATTCCGGAGGGATCGCCACATACGAGGAGGAATTTTATCAGGCTTTGTCATCCCTCGACTTCTTGCCCAATTCCCCGACCTTGATGAATGCCGGCACCAAGCTCAGCCAGCTCAGCGCCTGCTTTGTGCTTCCGGTGAAAGATAACATGAACGCCATTTTCAGTACCCTGAAAACCGCTGCACTGATCCAGCAAAGCGGCGGAGGCACGGGCTTTAATTTCTCGGCCCTGCGCCCGGAAAAAGATTATGTTTCCGGGACGGGCGGTGAAGCTTCGGGCCCGGTCTCCTTTATGCAGATCTTCGATGCCGCCACCCAGCATATCAAACAGGGCGGTAAACGCAGGGGAGCGAATATGGGTATCTTAAACGCAGATCATCCGGATATCGAGCAATTTATCACGGCAAAAAAGAATCCTGCCATCCTTTCGAATTTTAATATCTCCGTCAATATTACAGACGATTTTATGGCGGCCGTTGAAGCAAACGGTTCCTGGAAACTGCGCCATCCCAAAACCGGTAAAGCCGTAGCACAGATCAAAGCCCGTGATCTCTGGGATAAGATCGTTCTGTCTGCCTGGGAGACCGGTGATCCGGGACTAATTTTCGGGGATGAGATCAACCGGAGAAATCCCCTACCCGGCCTGGGCCCGATCAATGCAACCAATCCTTGCGGCGAGGTGCCGCTACTGCCATACGAAGCCTGCAACCTCGGTTCCATCAATTTAAAACATATGGTTAGGCTAGAGGGCGATCAATATGTAATCGATTGGAAAAAACTAGCGGCAACCACCGGAACAGCCGTCCGATTTCTCGATAATACCATCGATGCCAACAAGTATACCAATGCCCCTATCCGGAAAATGGCGCTGGGCAACCGGAAGATCGGTTTGGGTGTCATGGGATGGGCGGAAATGCTGATACTGCTTGAAATTCCCTATGATTCGGAAGCGGCGGTTAAACTTGGGGAACAGGTGATGCAATTTATCAACCGGGAAAGCTTCCTCGCCTCCCAAAAGCTGGCAGAAGAAAGAGGGGTATTTCCCAATTGGGGAAAAAGTGTCTATCACCCGAAAACACCTCTACGGAATGCGACCCGGACAAGCATTGCCCCGACCGGTACGATCTCCATCCTGGCCAATACCTCTCCGTCGATAGAACCCTTATTCGCCCTGGCCTTTGAGCGTACAAATGTCTTAGACGGAAAGAACCTGCCGGAGATCAACAGCCTTTTTGCCCATCGCCTGAATAGCCTTTCTCCTGACTTGCTGCAGCGGTTGCGCCGCGAAGGGGAAGCCAAGCTGCTGCGGGAATTACCACCGGCATTAAGCCGGATCTTTCCGACAGCCATGCGGATATCCTGGGAATACCATATCAAACACCAGGTGGCTTTTCAAAAACATACCGATAATGCCGTTTCCAAAACGATCAATTTGCCGGCGTCGGCTACCGTTGAACAGGTAAGCCATGCGTATCAAATGGCCTGGAAAAATAAAGCCAAAGGGATTACCGTCTACCGGTATGATTCCAAACAAAGCCAGGTCATGAACCGGAAAGAAGATGCAGCCGTGCTGCTCCAGGATACATCTTCCTGCAAAATATGTTTGGCCTGATGCTTGCTCTTAATTGCAGGCCTTTACCGGCAAGTGGCTGTTATGCATGTTTCCTAATATTTTGGCAATTTTGATGAAAGAATTGCTGCCGATGCTCTATGTTTCCGATCTCGATAATACGCTGCTAAATGCTTCGGCTGAACTATCCGGTTATGCCCGGGACAAGATCAATGAGCTGATCAACCGGGATATGTTATTTACGGTAGCAACGGCCAGGAGCTGGTTTTCCGCTAATCGGATCATTGGCGAACTGAACCTGAATTTGCCGGTTATATTATTCAACGGCAGTGTTATCGCCGAATTTACCAGCGGTGATAATCTTCATGTACAATCCATGGATAAGGCATTGCTGCCCGCACTGTTCGAGGTAGTCAAAAGCCATGGCTGTGTTCCGTACATCAGTACTTTTAACGGATCCGAGAACAAACTGTACTATGGTGAGATCGTTAACGAGGGTATGGTCTGGTTCCAGGAAGATCGAAAGCAAGCCGGCGACAACCGAATGCGGAAGATGGACAACCCCATAGCTATTTTCGAAGAAACGGTGATCGGTTTCACCATCATTCATCAAAAGACCGTGATCCGGGCCTTATACCAGGAGTTGCAGGTCCAATTCGGCGACCGGCTTGAAATGCATCATTATGAAAATGCTTATTCAAGAGGCTGGCAATGGCTGTCTATCAATGATAAAAAAGCCACCAAACGGTTCGCGATCGAATTTCTGTTGAAGCGCCTGGACAAAGACCCCAGCCAGTTAACTGTTTTCGGCGACAGCGTCAACGATATTTCCATGTTTACCCTGGCTGACCACAGGATCGCAGTGGCCAATGCCAGCCGGGATGTGAAACGGATGGCTACCGAGATCGTCGATCACCATACCAAGGATCCGGTAGTGAAGTATTTGCTGCAACAGTCCCGGTAAAACCCGGAAACCGACCGTTCGTCAATAATTTTTTTAATTTCCCGGTTTCTATGCTATATTTGGGCCATCCATACACACACATGATCTTAAGAGCGCATTACTATTGATCTGATTTTTTTATGTTAACCGAAAATTCTTACTACAATGAAAAAGTTAATTGCGTTACTGATCATGGTAACTCCTGTGTGTTTATTTTCTCAAAATGACCTATTACAAAACCCCACTACCGGGGCATTACCCATCACCGGCATCATCAACGACATTGAACTGGTATCCAACGGTACCGATGTTGTTTTAGTGGCCGCCCACCAGGACGGCAGTGAATTTTTTGCTATCGATATCGCCGACAATAGCCCGGATGACGCCGCTGCCAATAACCTGACCTTTATCACCGATTTTCAGAACAAGGTCGACGGGATCACCGGACAATCCGGCCTGGAGATCAAAAACTTCGAGGTGAATCCCATTTCCAAAGCTGTATACATCTTAGCGGCCAATTCCGGAAATACGGAATCCTATATTATCAAGCTAGAGCATAACGGCAGCACCATGACCTTGCTCGACTTCAGCCAAATGACCTATTCCCTCATCGATTGGAATGGTGTAAATGCTTTTGACGACCAGGATATGAGCTGGGGTAATAATACCCTGTATATCACCTCCGGCAACTGGTCACTGGATGGAGAAATAGCTACGGTCCAAGCGCCTTTTGCCCACAATTCCACCACCACCAACCGGGCTACATCCATGTTCAAAACCAACTGGGGTGGCTTTTATTATACCACGGCGCCCCTGGAACGGTTCGATTTTGCCACGGTCAACGGAGAAGACCGTTTGTTAGGTGTAACAGTCTGTGCACCGGGTTTCTCCCTGCCCATCGACAGTATCAACGGCTCGGGTATATTGGCGGTACAGGAGGTTTTCAATGTAAACCTCGATCCTCCTTTGAAAGTCGTGCACCAGGAACAATCCGGTACGAATTACCTGTTCAATCTCCACCGCAGCGGTGCGGCTCCTTATCCCCTGATGCGGATCGGTGAAAGTTACCTGGATGGCAGCCCGATCACCAATAATGAGTTCAATAACAATGCTCCCCTGTTACGGGATTTTGCCGGGAATCCCACCGGTGGGCTCACCGACGAAGCATTCAAGATCTACACGGAAAAATATGACATGATCGCCAAATGGGACGAATGGACGCTGTTGGTGCTGGCCCAGGATACGATGACCCTGTATGCCACCGGCATCGACCCCTTTGCCTCCACCCCGACAGTAGCGCCGGACCAGGAGGTGGTTATTTTTCCGAACCCGGCGGAAAAACATATCAACATCCGCCTGAAGGAAGGCTATCAAGCCGCAGCGCTGACCATCTATTCGATCGACGGCAGGGCCGTACTATCGGAAACTATGGAAGCCGGACAGGACAAAGTCGACATCGGGTCGCTCAAATCCGGATCCTATATCCTAACGGTTACGGCCGGCGAAACCGTCATTTACCGGGACAAATTGCTGGTTAACTGATCTAATGTCCGTGAACATTTAAGCGCAAGGGCGCTCCTACCTGAAGCATGCCCGTCTTACGGTTTATACTGCTGGTCATTTGGCTACCCTCGGCAGGGCTCAGCCAGGACATACAGATCCGGGGTACCGACGAACCTGTTGTGTCGGTTCCTTTGGATCCAAACCGGTCATGGCCGGATACCAGCGTCGACCTTACAACAGCCGGAAAGGTGCTGGCGGTATACAAATTAACCGCCGGAAAACCTTCCCCGGTGCCGGTCGCCGGAAAATACCGGACCAGCGGGAACAGGCTTCTCTTCGAACCTTTATACCCGCTGGGAGAGGGCTTATCTTTCCAGGTGATCTATGTCCGGGGAGCCGATACGGTCACCGCTGAATTTTCGATCCCCCGCTGTACAGCTCCGGAAACATCGCCGCCGGTGATCACGGATATCTTCCCACGGGCGGATACACTTCCCAGGAACGTCTGCTTTTTCCACGTCAGGTTTGCCACACCCATGGAAGCCAATGTGCAGGCCTATCAAAAGGTGCATATCGAAGATCCATCCGGCAAACGCCTGGAAAACATCTGGCGGCAGCGGTCGTACTGGCTCGATGGCCAAAAGGTGCTGGTGCTGATGATCCATCCCGGACGTTTGAAACGAGGCATTAACTTTGAGATCCCTTTTGAACCCGGCCAAGCATATACCCTGATCGTTGAACCGGGTTTGAAAAATGTACAAGGGTTGCCGGCGCGTGAACCGGTCGAAAAAACCTTTGTGATCCGGGCAGATGATTTTGACAGTCCGGAGATCCTGTATGAGGCTTTCCGCTTGCCCAAGGTCCATACCCTTTTGCCGGTGGAACTGCAATTCTCAGAAGGAATGGACCATGCCTCGATCATCGATGGCGTAAGCATCACGGACATGCAAGGCCGGCCGGTCGAGGGGAGGTTTAGGCGCCCCATCAATGACAACCGCTATGCATTTATACCGACAAAAGCCTGGCAGCCCGGCACCTATGAAGTCACTTTTACCAAAGTTGTCTGCGATTTTTCCAATAACCGGCTCAACCGGCTTTTCGAGATCAGGGACCTGAAAGACATTGAAAAGGATGATATTCCGGTGACATGGACATTTACCCCGGAAGAATGACCGGGAGTACACCCAGGTTATCCCGGAGCAGGGAACAAATGAAGATACCGGTTACTAATACCGAATAGACATTCAAATAGATATTACATTAATTTGAATGTCAATCGAGTATTATACTCGATTAGACTTTGATTTTTTTGGTAAAAGTAAGATCAAAGTCTAATCGGTATAAATCGATAAAATAATGATCCGGAGGAATCAATTTAGCGGTTAAATCGTTATATTGTCAAGGTTTTTGCAGCCTGGGACAAAAACCGGTTAGTTTTTGAAATTGGCTCAACAATCATCAGCATCATACAATTGCATCGGCGTGGCATTTGCAACAGCCATATACCTGAAAACCTAGCGAACATGAAAAGAACATTTACCCTAGCTTTTACCTTTTTTGCTTTAACCCTGTCTGCCCAACAAGTTCAGCGCTGCCATACCACAGAGATCACCCGGCAAAAGATCCAGGAAGATCCCGGTTTGGAAGACCGGCTGAAGGCCGCCCG
>JANQFB010000450.1 GCA_028278085.1 Chitinophagales bacterium | reverse complement strand
ATTGCACCTGGCAGGTACTGATACTGTCAAGATAGCTCAGCACGGCTCCCCGGTGGCCACTTGTAAAGTAATAGGGCAATGACCCGAGATTCCAGGCTCTCATTTCCAGGAGCTTTCGCTGAAAGCTTTGTTCCACTTCATAGTGATCGCCCCAGGTTTGCCATAAAAAGCGGTCCCCGGCGTCGGGTGAAGCGGCTTCAATGGCATTTAATTGGGTGGCATAGGCAATGCTGTCAACGGTTATTTGCCAGCTAATGCCTTTATATACGGTACTGTTGATAAACTGATCTTCGGCAGATATAAGCAATTCGATACGGCCGGGTTTCCCTTCATAAACTACGCGGAAGATCAACCTGGCCTCCTGGTCTGAAACCTGTGCGGTGACAAAAGTAGCCTTGGAAATATCGATAGAACCATGTCTTCTCGAACCCAGCGGTCGCCAGGTCTTATCGGGTGTCGAATCTCTTTGATTTAAATAGGCCGCCCAGGTCAACGTGCTTCCATTCAGTTCTCCTCCGACGGTGCCCGGCTGGCCTCCTGCGGTATCCCGCGGGTGAACGACGTTGATGGCCCAGGGCTCGGGATCTTCCGGAGGTGACAGGATGGTCCGGTTACCGACGAGTACTTTTTTCAATCCCGTCATGCCGCCCGATGGTGATCTTCCGACAATGGCTCCCGTTCCGTTGGGAAAATAAATGCTGTATTCGCTAAGGGCGGTATCGATCGTGAAGCTGCTTGAAGATCCATAGGTGATAACCTCTTCATCGGTCATAACTGTTGGTGCCAACCAGAAAATACTTGCCCACCTGTTGGAATTTGCGCTGTATCGTTTGACGGATTGTGGAGCCTTCACACGCAAAAGCGGATCATAGCTGTTCCCGGATAGCCAGGTGGTGATGTGCAGTTCCCTGAGAAATCCGAGTTGATGATCCGTAGAAAACTTAACATATAATTTATTGGATCCGGCAAGATGGGCCGGGAACGGAAAATCAACTTTCCCGAATTCGGATCCCGGAACATCGCTCCAAACTTCCGTCCAGTTTTGCTTATCCGTAGAGAGCGAAACATGTACGGCGCTGCCGGTATTGGCCACTATGGTCGACGATTTTCCATCCGGGCTCGATAATTTAATGGAATCGAGCCCCAAACTTCCGTAATCAAAGGCATATATCAATCCACCCTTCCAAAAAATGCCGCCTTCCCGGTTCAGGAACAATTCCGTTAACTGGCTGGTGTCCGCATCCAGCAGGATCTTAGGCTTGCTGCTGCCGCCCAGGCTCAGCAGATCCTGGAAACCATTAACATCAAATATGGGTGCAAATCCCCGGTAATCCGGGGTGAATCCGTCATGATAGGTGAGCAGGTGCGATCCCGATTTTTGGACTTTAAGGGTCGATTCCGTAAGAAGATGCCGGGCAATGACCATACCATCGATCTTCGGTTGGCTTAATCGGTCTTTGGCGAAGATCCCGAGAGCGTCGAGTACGGTATCTTTGCCGGTTTTAAGCGTGAGGTCCTGGGGCGAGGAAGTGATGTGTACAATGTTCTGGCTATTTGCGCCGGAAGCAATAATCGTAAAAATGAGGATAATCAGGGCTAGTGTTCCAAGTTGTGATGTTCTTGAGTCTGTCATTCTTTTGTGGTTAAGTCTATTAAACAATGGGAAATAGAACTCACCAAATCAGTCGATGTTTAGAAAGGGTTGTTAATAGGAAGACGAAATTCAGGGCAACTACCCCTACGTATGGGCAAACAAAGACTGGTAAAAGACGGTAGGAATGGATGGATAGGAAACATCAGACCCCGGCTATACCTGGGGGAATGGTGCAGGAGCCGGATCGGATGATAACAACTTTACCGGGGGATTATTGAATGGTCAATTTCCGGGTGTATTGATCGCCATTGGAGAGCACGACCCGGATAATATGAATACCCGGAGGGACATCCGACAACCCCAGTTGATATTGGCTGGTTGATACTGTGGGCAATCGCTTCAGTTCCTGCCCCATCAGGTTATAAAGGCTAATCTCGGCCAGTTGCTGACCAGGAGCGGCGATCCTCACATATTGTTCCGCAGGATTCGGGAAGAGGCTTAGGCCGGCATCAGCCGATACGGGATCACCAAGTCCGGACACGGAACCTGCCGGGACATCGGAGCAGGCAAATTGCGAATAATCCTGGCTGGTCAGGTTCGACCAGGTTTGAAAGCGGTCGAATGTTTTCGAATAAGTCGACCAGATGACTTGCCCCGAACTCACCAGGGGCGCCAACAGGTCGATGACTGCGGCCGCTTTTTGGATCGTTGAGGCAGAAAGGTCGGTTTGATGAATATTGATCTTCATCGGATAGAATTTATCTTGCGGCATAAGGCCGGTGGCAATTTTATCGGCCAGATCTGTAATGAAGGCCGCCAGGGTATCCGGGTCGGTTTCTTCGGTGATCCTTTGAACGCAACCGGTACCGACATAATAGATATGATTCGACGGTTCATGGGTGTAATAATCGTTCGCTGCCCTGGGCTTCCATACACCGAATGTGGAGTCGTCTTTAACGTGCCAGGGACTTCCTCCTCCGGTTCCGAATTCAGGCCGCCATTGAAAGAAGGGAAAAACCGCTCCATTGATCGGGCCATCATTGTAAACCGTCCAATCCTGGACGGAATCGGGATAGTACACAATACCGACATGCCTCCGGGGTGTTTTCAATCCGATGGAGTCCAGCAGGAAAGCGATGTCTGCTGCATTATAGGGATAAGAAATGTTCCGCTTATTGCGGGTATCGACTTCGATCTGCTCCTGTTTATCCATCCACTCCAGGATATCAGCCGTATCGTTTCCGGCATCCTGCCAGTACATTACACCCAGCAGATACTTCGAGGCGGTCTGAAGATTCCAGGCGGCATTCTTGCTGATAATAGTATCGGCGAACGCTTTTACGAATGTTGTGGAATGGACAAAACCCAGGGAATCGGTGTCGTAATCGATAGAGTCGGCGGGTTCGTTGTGTGAAAGGAAGGTGATATGTATAGGGGTAGTTTGGGCAATAGTCAACATGGAAACCAGGCATACCATTGTGGTTAGCATGTATTTGGTCATGTGTGGATAGCAATTGGTTAACAATATCACTTTAGACGATAAAGCTAGCCAAAGGTTTAATACGGCGGCTAAATATGCAAGGTAATTACGGTCCGGAATACTTCAAATATCAGGTAAAGCATTGAGAATTTCGAATGATAAAGGGAGAATGATGAAGTAAGTCAAAATACTTCTTACTTCATCATTCAAAATTTTTCATTCGAAATTCATCTCTTGGAGGATAGCCGAACTTTAACTGATCACCGGCAATATTCCATATCCCTGCACTGGGTCTGCAGGTATTCGGCCAGGGAAAGGTGTGCTGCCAAAACCAGTTGGGTATAATTTTGGGAAGCATTCCGGAATCTGCGGTACTCGGTTTTCCACAAGGTGCGGATCAGTTGGTTATTGCCTTTGGTAACACCGGCATGCTGGAGGGCTCGCTTGACATTATAGGCGCCGGCATGATACACGTGGAGCACCAGTAATTTATACCAAAAAGCATTTTCATCATAGTCGATGGCCAATTCTTCCAGGATCTGGTTGGTGGCCGGAATATATAAAGTACGCATCAGGTATGCCGCCGCCCGGGCGCTTTTGTCGAACTGGCTGCGTTCATCCTTATACCGGTTAACCGTCAGCCCCGCCTTCCGGGATACGCTGCTTAACAATTGGAATTGGCCGTAAGCGCCGGACCTCGACCGCTTGAGCTTTCCGGGGCTTTCAATTAACAAGATAGCCTGGGCGTAGAAAGGGTCGACTGTGTCTTGTTTAAAGATGTCTATCGCTTCCGAAATTCCGGGTAAGGCCAGTTTGACGGAATAATAATCCCGCTTTCCGGTAGTGTAATAAAGCCCTTCATCTTTGGCTAATCCCCACATCCGCCGGATGCTGTCCCGAAGCGTATCTTTTTCCGCATCCTCCAGGTCTTTCCAGGTATCACTGGGTATTTTGGTCAGGATCTGGCGGGTAGCTTTAACATTGAGCACACCTGTATCCGGTGTCAATTGCATGATATATTGCCAAAACTTAACTTGTGGTAAGGTATCCCAATGTTGCTGGCGGATGTCGTCGGTCAAAACCACCTTGTATTTGCGGTCATCCTGTGTATCGGTCACTTTTACAATAGAGCCGGCCCCTAAAAGTACCGGCATCCAAATTACTATCATCCACAGCCTGATAATTTTCAATCCCTTAAACATATCTATTCCCAAGGTTTATTTAGTGCTTAAAAATAATGCCTTTCACAAAGGCTCTTATTATAAACGCAGAAAAACTTATAAAGGTACAAATGTGCATAAATAACAACGCTTGATCGTCAGGATATTATATCGGGCGACACTTGCCAATATAAGCACGAATTTTTAGCTTTGTAGGAAGGTTAAAGGATATTCCTATGAAGAAAGGCCGGTTCATTTTCAGCACCGTTGTTATCGTAACCGTTTTCTTGTCGGTATATTTTATCGTCCGGTCTTATTTGTTCGAGAGCTACAGCCATCAAACCGAATGGCCGGCGCTATACTGGATATTTGATATCCTGATGATCATAACGGCGACGGGCCTCATTACTTCGGTCAACATTTCCATCATCAAGTTCCTGCAACAAAGGTATCCGTGGAAAAGCCATCCTACTAAAAGAGCCCTGCTGGAATTATTCCTGACCTGTCTGTGCGCCAGCCTCATTATTACAGGGATTACGCTGATCGCACATTATGCCCTTTCGCCGGACAATAATCTCACAAACCATTTTTTCAGCAATGTTATTATCGCCAACGTGGTTAATGTGGCCGCTGTTGCCATATATGAAGCGATCCAGATCTATAGCGATTGGAAACGGATCAGTCAGCCGGATAAGCCGCTAAAGCTTGCGGAAGATCACGACCTTGATACCCGAAACGAAAAAACCTATCAGAAACGTTTTATGGTATTTGCCGGTGAAAAGATCAAAAGTATTCCCACCAAGGATATCGCATATTTTTTTGCCCGCGGGAAAACCGTGAACCTGTTTACCAACAATGCCTGCTATGGTATCGAGGGCACCCTGAAAAACCTGGAAGACAAGCTGGACCCCGAATCCTTTTTCCGCATCAACCGGCAATTCATCGTTAATATCGGGTCTATTGAAAATATCTATAACCACTCCCGAAGCAGGGTTAAGGTCGAGTTGCAGCCACCCAGCCGGGAAGAAGCCATCGTCAGTACCGAAAGGGCCGGGAAATTTAAAGAATGGCTTAGCCGTTGATGCCTGATCGGCGGAAATTTTAGGCATCGATTTTACCGTTTCACTCCTGATTTCTACTGTTTCATGCTCTTTTAATTGCACGAAAGTTCCCGTGATTGTTGATTTGCGGTTAATGATCTTTAACTAAAAAAATGAACAATCATGTATCGACCCACTTTGCTACGGATCATCCTCCTGCTCCAGGGCCTGATGATCCTTATCCCTGATCTTTTTAGCCAGGGCAAAACTTACAACTGGACGACAACCGGCAATCAACTGAGTGCCAACCACTTTTTGGGATCGTCCAACAATACGGATATTATCTTCAAAACCAATAATCGGGAACATATGCGGCTGACAGCGCTGGGCAACCTGGGTATAGGCAACGCCAAGCCCGGGGAAAAGTTGTCGGTGGCAGGAACCGTCGAGAGCACAACAGGCGGTTTCAGATTCCCGGATGGTAGTCTGCAAAAAACCGCCGTAGACCTCAGCAGCGGTGGTCCGGCCAAATTCGGCCATTTGCACGTAACCCAGGCCATCGAGGTCGGCAACTCAATCTGGCTTTCGGGGGTACAACAGCCCGGCGGATCCAATAGCATCTACACAGATGATGCCGATCTGTGGATCAATACTGTTGGAGGTAAGTATAAATTCAATACGATCCTGAATGGTTATGAAGCGGATGCCAATGTCGGGATCGGCACCTTAACCCCCAAAACAAAACTCGACCTTGCCGTGTCAACAGTTGACGGCTTCCGGATAACGGGTCCCTATCACCAGGTTATAGGTGGTTCAAATACGAATATCTTGCTGGAAGTGCGCAGAAAGGAGCCAACGCTTCCACAGCCTACCTTCCACCCCACCTTTATTATCCGGCAAAACGGAAATGTGGGTATCGGAACGGAAAATCCCCTGGTCTCTTTGGACATTAATGGAAAATTCCGATTGAACGATGGCAGCCAACAAGCAGGATACATTATGGTAGCAAATGCCAATGGCGTTGGAAGCTGGCAGGCCCCGAACCTGTTTCCCGGTTGGCAAAGCGCGGGCAATCACTTGTATAATACCAACGCGGGAAACGTTGGGATCGGCACCAACAACCCTTTCACCACACTCGATATTAATGGAACTTTCCGCCTGAACGATGGCAATCAGCAAGCCGATTATATCATGGTAACCGATGCCAGTGGTATAGGGAAATGGCAGGATCCGGGAACGGTTACCGGATGGCAGCAAACCGGGAATCACATGTATAACACGAACAGTGGGAAAGTAGGGATCGGTACTAGCACCATGGATGCCAAGCTGGATGTGGATGGATCTGTGGACTTTAACGGGAATAACTTCTTCCTGCAAAAAACCGGCGACGGAATGAAGATTTCCAAGAAGAAAAATTTCTTTGGCAATAACAAAGAAGCCTTTGTCTTCGAAAAAAGAGATGACAACCAAACAAGGCCGGATGGCGGAATAGCTTTTGCAAATTCCGGTAGCGGCGGCGTCATGGATAATATCGCCATGGTGATCCGTGGTGACGGTAAGATCGGCATGGGCGTTAAAAATCCGAAGAACAAACTGGATGTCTGTGGTACGATCCGTTCAACGGAAGTGATCGTAGAAACCAATTGGTGTGATTATGTTTTTGAAGAGGATTATGCTTTGAGGCCCCTGGATGAAGTAAGCGCTTTTGTTCAGGCGAATAAACATCTGCCGGGCATCCCTCCTGCCGTAGAAGTGGAGTCCGAAGGTCTTAAGATCGCCGATATGAATACCCGCATGATGGAGAAGATCGAAGAATTAACCCTTTATGTCATCCGGCTGCATGAAGAAAATAAGGCGATTAAAGCGGAGCTGGATCAATTGAAAGAAGGATCAAATCAGTAACCATGAGATCGGTTCTCCTGTTGGTTGGACTAATGCTATATATGAGTGTTGGTCAACCGTTAAAAGCACAATTCGTTTCTGAAGTCTGGAATGATATTTCCGGCGGGGTGGCCTACGTTTTCCAGGGTGGTTCAGCGTTTGACAAACCGGTGATCATCGTGGAAGGTTTCGATCCGGCAAATTTGATCGGATCGAACGAACTGTTCGATATTTTAAGCCAGCAACAATTGTTGCGCAAGCTCACTGACATGGGATACGATGTTATCGTCCTCGATTTTACCGATGGCGGCGCCAGTATTGCCACGAACGCAGGTTTTTTACTGGTGGTAATGGGCAGAGCCAATAACCGGACCCCTCCGGGAAATCAGTTGGTTATAATAGGCGCCAGCATGGGCGGTATTGTCGCCCGGTATACCCTTGGATATATGGAACAAAACAATATCGACCCTAATACCCGCTTATATATTTCCTTTGATTCGCCTCACCGGGGAGCCAATATTCCTTTGGGCCTGCAGCATTTTTTCGATTTCTTTGCCTGGTCGGTTCCGGGAACTGCAACAGATCAGGGCCAGGAGATACTCAATACACCCGCAGCCAGGGAATTATTGACTTACCATTTTAATGGCACTTCGGGAACTATGGCTGGCCCCGATGCCGCCAGAGCTGCTTTGACCGGTCATCTGAATTATCAAATGCCTTCCGGCCCTTCCATGAAAAAGGTAGCTGTTTCCAATGGCAGTAAGATCGGTGTTGGCATCAACGATATGGGATCCTGTGAACTCTTACAAGTCATGGGTATCAGACTCGAGGAATTTCCTTACGTTGGGATCCTGGAGGCAGCCATTCGATCGGTGCCTGATGGGGCGCAGGCCTGTGACATATTCGAGGGCGAATTGGACGATGGTGGTATTACTACCAGCATCATTGAGGTATCCGGGACCTTACCTTATGACTACGCACCCGGAGGCCAGCGCTCAACTTTACAAGAGACAGAACAATTGATATTAGCGGGAGCAGAGGGAGCCGTCGCAACCTTGCATCCCGATCATTGTTTTGTACCCACCATCAGTGCTTTAGATCTGGATCCCAACATTACGGATCTGTTTTATAATGTCGATCAGGGTAATATCATTTGCGATGATCTCACCCCCTTCGATACTTATTATGCACCGGATAATAACGAAGACCACCTGGAGATAACAGCAACCAATGCAGAATGGCTCCAATACCAGATCACCGGATCGACTTTCCTAAATGACCTCAAACTCCAAAATTCAAGGCTGAATCATGACCTTGATTTTGAGGAAAAAGGGATCATTGAAGCCGGCAGAAGTATTACGACGGAAATACCGGAGGGAAATTTTGTTATTCCCCCAGGCAGGATCTCGAGTTTTGTGTCCGCCCAAAAAGTCGTTCTAAAGCCGGGCTTCCGCGCAAGAGATGGTTCCAGTTTCCGGGCAGCTATCTGTGGTCCACCGGCGAATAAGGATTACGGATGGGCTGAAAATAATACCGCCACGGAAAGTTCAATGGAAAGGTTAAAAATGGAGGAAGCAGCGGACGAGATATTTGCCGCAAGTATCTATCCCAACCCGAATAGCGGGAGTTTTGACCTCAAATTCCGGTATTCCGATCCTTCAAAACGGGTGATGATGAAGATCACTGATCTGCTGGGGACTACTGTACACCAGGAAATATTCGCTCCTGTTACCATAAAATCATTGAACCTGAAAGGCTTATCCAAAGGTGTCTATCTATTAAACTGCGCCCAGGGGGATCACCACTTTATCAGGAAGTTGATCATCCAATAATGCCCTCCGTGCTATAGGGCCGTCCCAAATGGTGCTGCTTTCGATGATTTGACAAAAATTTGACACCTATATTTCCTTCCTTAGGAAGGGTAGGGATGGGTTAATAAACACATCTGTCAAATTTTTGTCAATTTTTCGACTTTTGAAGACAACCTATTAGCTCAACCAACTTTCCTAAGACCAGGACAGACCGCATTAATGCAAGATTTTCCCTATATTTATGTATGGGTGAATCACCGTATCTATGAGACTGTCTATTTTCTGGCTTTTTACTTTTTGGTTATTTACATTTCATTCAACTGCCCAAAGCTATACAGAAGGTCCTGACTTACCGGGTGTAGGAACCGGGCCTGCTTTTACCGTCGCAGCGCCAAGCATCACGATCGCCGGGCAATTGAGTACCCCTGCCGATGGACAGGATCGTTATCAGATCACCATCCCCGCCGGTTGTTCCGTAACGGGCGTAACCTATACGATGACCGATAAATTTTCGTTGAGCGTAACCGGCTTCGCCCAGTTCGGGATCGCAAATCAACCCGCTATACCTCCCCTTTCCGGCAGCTTTGCCAATGGCCCCACCGGGCCTTTTCCCGTAGTAGGTCCCGGAACCTACAACTGTATGATGGTGGCCAATATCGCTTTTACCGATGATTGGACGATGGTCTACAGCACTACCTGTGGCGCCTTGCCCGTTGAATTACTGGAATTTACCGCTACGAAGCTGACGGAAAGGGAAGTCTATGTCCAATGGATCACTGGCAGTGAAGCTAACAGTGATTATTTTGCCGTGCAACGGAGCCGGGATGGCTTGAATTTTTCAACGATAAGGACCGTACAGGCTGCCGGATTTAGCCAGCATAACATCCAATATGCCATAACAGACACATTACCAATAGATCAGGCGACGTTATTTTACTACCGACTTGAACAAAAAGATATCGACGGTTCCTGCCAATATTCAACTCTCACCAGTGTTACCGGATCTCCCTCCGGGGATATCAGAATTGTCCCCAACCCTCCCCAAACCTGGTTCCGGGTGCTGACCGACAAAGCCATCACTTCCATAGAGATCTATACCACAACCGGACAACTGGTCAGAACAATTTCAGGAGAAGCAGCCGTATCGCCTATTGAAACAGCAGGATTGCAACCTTCGATTTATTGGCTTTACCTGAATTTTCCGACCGGGGAACGCGATGTTCAAACCCTTGTCATTCGATAACACTGGTCGCTATCCGGTAGAATGGCAGGTTAAAGCATATTTCGCTGCTTCAATAATTCATAAAACATATTCCGGTAAGTCGTGCTGATGGGGATCAACACCTCTCCTATCCTGATCCGCTGGCGTTCAATCGAATCGATCTTATCCAATGAAACCATATAGGAATTATGTACCCGTACAAAATACTCCGGCAACAGGGCAGCCATATGTTTAAAACTCTGTAAGGTCATGATCTTTTCCGTAGTGGTGTGGACCTGCAAATACTCCCGTTGCCCTTCGATATACAGGATATCCTTCAGGTTGACCCGCTGGATCTTATACTCGGTTTTCAGGAAAATATAGTCCTTGGCATATCCCGGACCGGTAGGTTCACCATTGGAACGGTTGCCGGCCATCATGGTATACACTTTTTCCACAGCCTGCAAAAAACGGTCGAAGGAGATCGGTTTCAGTAAATAATCTGTCACTTCCAGGTCAAAAGCCTCGATCGCATAGCTGTCATAAGCGGTGGTCAGGATCACCAGCGGCGGGTTTTTCAGGGTTTTTATAAATTGAATACCGGTAAAATCTTCCATTTCGATGTCCAGGAAAATAAGATCGACCTCATGGTCTTTGAGATAGCTAATGGGCTCGATGGCATTATAGAAAGTTTGCTCCAGGCTCAGAAAAGGTACCTTTTCAATATAATCCCGGATCTGTTTCAAAGCGGGAGGCTCATCTTCTATGGCGATAC
Organism: Chitinophagales bacterium; assembly: GCA_028278085.1. Lineage (GTDB taxonomy): Bacteria > Bacteroidota > Bacteroidia > Chitinophagales > JANQFB01 > JANQFB01. The sequence continues at coordinate 4,086 of JANQFB010000450.1, read as the reverse complement.
ATTTGATAGTCATTCAATCCAAATTTAATACAAGCGTTACGGCAAAACACTCTTCATCCTTTACAATGATCAGTTGATGCTTGTCGGGGTAAAGCAATTCCAGCCGGCGTTTGATATTTTTCAGGCCGATACGCTCCACCTGCTGCTCTTCGATCTCATTCAGACGGCGTATATAATTATAGCAATGAAAAGTTAATTCATGTCCCACAACCTTGATCCCGATGTCAATACCATGCTTCATATTCTTTTTCCCGTGTTTAAAGGCATTTTCCACAAATGAAATGAAGATCAGCGGTGCAATACGGATGTCCCTGGTATTTCCGGTGACTTCAAAATGAAAGCTCTCCTTTTCCTGCGAGCGGATCTTTTGCAGACTCAAAAAATCTTTGATGTGTTCGATCTCCTTGTCTAACGGAACAGTCGCCTGATTTGATTCATAGATCATATATCGCATGATCCCGGAAAGTTTGATCAATGCCCAGGAGGTTTGATCGGGATTGTCATGCACCGTGGAATGAATATTATTGAGTACGTTAAACAAAAAATGAGGGTTGATCTGTGAACGCAACATCGCCAGTTCGATCACCGCATTTTTTTGTTCCAGTTCCTTTTGCATTTGATATTTCCGGTACCAATCGACTGCATAGGCCAAAACAACGGCATACAGGGCGTGCAGCAAGGTATGTCCCAGGCTGGATTGATAAACTGCTATCAAACCTTCTGTGGTGCTGACTCTCCCGGTAATAAAATAAGCCAGATCCCAGACCAGGCTGTACCCCAGGAACCACCCTATGCCCAGGAGTACCGTGGATCCCACCTGTTCTTTTTTCATGATCCGGGGCACCAGGGCGAAATAAAACACGCAAAAGGTGACCATATCCATGGGATAGGTCAGGGATATGACCTTGAGATGCCGGATAAACTGTTCTGTTTCCAGGATCGAATACGTCCGGATCAGGTTAACCAGCAGCAAGAGCGCCCAAAAGATCACAGCCGCCCAAATGTCGAAACGCCTATTCATCCGTTTTACCTAAGTTAAGGATTTGGATACATAAAAGTAAGATGCTGTTTTCGGGCACGCCTACATTATTCAACAACTCCTGCATTTCTCTCTACCCTTCCGGTTATTCAGCCCATAATTGACCGGTGAGGCAGATTATTGATCCCGCAAACTAAAATCTCCCGCCGGTTGATCGCTTTTTTTTTCGGCTCTATGGAGTATTAGCTTTAGTAAAGCTTTAAAAAAAACACGATGAACCGTTTCCTGCCAATCCTTGTCTTCGGACTATGTTGTTCTTATGCCTTCACTGCTCCGGGCATAAAAGGCTACGGACTACTGAAAGGCAGGGTCGTCGATCATAAAGACGAGTCATGGATAGAATATGCAACAATTGCCCTCTACCGGGCCGGGGATTCAAGCCTGGTAACCGGTGTGATCAGCGGACCCGACGGTTCCTTTAGCATCCCCGAACTGGAGCTTGGCAACTATTACATCCGGGTTAATTATTTGGGTTATGAAGCCTTCCGGATGGATAGCATCCAATTAGACAGTAAGCTAAAGGATCTTGGTAATATCGGCCTGAAAAGAGCAGCCAATCAGTTGCAAGAAGTATCCGTCCGGGGCGGTAGAAGTGTTATGGAAACAAAGATCGACAAAAAAATATTCCATGCGGAAAACAGTATTGTATCCAAAGGAGGTACAGCCCTCGACCTGCTGCGGGACGTGCCTTCGGTGGAGGTAGATGAAAACGATGTGATCTACCTGAGGGGTCAATCTTCCGTTATTATCCTGATCGATGGCAGGCCGGTTTCCATGAATGCCGCACAATACCTGAAGCTGCTGGCGGCAACATCGATCGATCAGGTGGAGATCATTACCAATCCGTCGGCGAAATATGATGCGGAAGGCATGTCGGGTATCCTGAATGTGATCACCAAAAAGAACCGGAATTCGGGGCTTACCGGCAACCTGAACGGAAGCTTGGGGTATAGCAAGGATAACAAGTTCAGGATCGGCTCGGGTCTGTTTTACCGGACGCCGAAAATAAATCTCAGCGTTGCCTACAACCACGCCAATAACCGTTATGTCGCCCAAAATATTATCCAACGGAGTGTATACCTGAACAATACCAGTTGGGACAGGCTCCGAACGATCGAGGACCGCTTTACCACACAACAAACCCATTTGTTGAAAGGAGGCCTCGATTATTTTATGAACGACCGGAACACGCTTTATGGTTCGGCGACCTATAACCGGGGACAGATCGACCGGCAAAACATTATCCAATATTGCGCGTTGGATGGTAATGGCAATATCCTTCAAACGGCAACGCGCAGCGGTCCGACCGGTATCCCCTCGGGCAGCCTCGACTGGAATGCCGGGTGGCAGCGATCGTTTCCATCTAACGGAGCCACCCTTGATCTCGATCTGAATTATTCCGAAAGTTATTATGAGGCGACGGAAACCCTCACGGAAAATGCTGAAGCCGAAAATGCTTACTTCCTGCATCAACAAACCGATAGCCGGGATGACAATAGCCTGTTGCTGGCCAAGTGGGACCTTAGTCTTCCCCTTACGGACAGTATGCAGCTTGAATCAGGTATACATTTCACCTCCAGGACTTCCGTAAGCAATATTTATTCTACGGTACAAGCGGATGGAATTCCCGCGCCTGCCATTGCTATGGACAATGATTTTCAATATGTTCAATCGGTGGGTGCCGCCTATACCAGCCTGGCCCGGCAATTCCGGAAAGTGGGGCTGAAAATCGGGTTGAGATCGGAACAAACCTATACCACGGCAACACAACTAGCGGTAAATGATGAATTTATCAATAATTATTTGGTGTTTTTTCCGACGGCCCATATCTCCTATCAATGGAATGACATGTCCGATCTGACGCTAAGCTATGGCAAGCGGATCAACCGACCCACCATCGAAATGCTGAATCCTTTTACCTACTATGCCGACCGGATGCTGCAGGAAATGGGTAATCCGCACCTTCAGCCCGAGATCATTCACGTCAACGAAGCCACCTTTCATCGATCGGGAAAGAAACTTAGCCTGACCTCCACCTGGTATTACCGACATATTCGCAACAAGAACCGGCGATACCTCAAACAGGAAGAAGATATTGCGGTTATTACCTACAAGAATGTAGCCAACAGTGGATTTAGCGGGGTGGAGCTGATCAGTATGTACAGGTTCCCAAAGATCCTGAAAGTCAATGCTACCTTGAACATCTGGAATTACAGCATCGCAGATCCCTTTCTCACCGGAGGTAAAATGGTAAATAACCTGGGAGTAAATGCCGGTTTAAACTTTTATTTGAGATTCCCAAAAGGCTGGAATGTGCAGGTCCGGAATTTTTACCGGCCAAGGTATGAGATCCAACAGGGCTACATGCTACCCTTATTTATCACGGCCTTCGGTTGTAAAAAGTCGATCCTGAACGGTAAGGGTAACCTCAGCCTCAATTTGACCGATGTATTTAATACCAATGGCGCTCAATACCGCAGCTATCCCGAACCGGATTATCAATTCACGGGCGACTGGAAATGGGAAACCCGGGTCATTTATCTGGGTTTTTCTGCCAATCCGGGCAAAACCGTCAAGGGTAAGCAAAAGCGGGCGACCCGGAAGGATAATGGAACAGACCCCAACAATGTACCCGGAATGTGATCAAAGAAACCCGGAACCCTATGTTTAACCATAATTCAGGACAGGCATCTGGTGAATAAATCGGCAAGTAGCAGGTAAAGCCCGTTCAAGTCAACTTTTTCATTTGTGTTTGCTTTATCCTGCCGCCTGTCCTGAAATTTTTAGCTCCGCCCTTTCCGGCTATCATGACGGCTGTCATTTTTTAGGATCGGCTTACCCGTTATCTTCAACTGTGATTATGAAAAAATTGATCTTTGGGATAATGATGAGCGCATCCATCGGGGTGTTGCCCGCTCAAAACAGCGGATCATTAGCGGATCTGGTGATCCTGGGGATGAAAGAACAAATGATCGGCGGCGATAGCTATCACCTTTACGAAGATGCATCGATCATGTTGCCCCGCAGTCCCATGGATTACCGTTACC
>JANQFB010000424.1 GCA_028278085.1 Chitinophagales bacterium | reverse complement strand
AATGCCGACCTGGGATCTCATACGGTAGATGATTGTGATTTCCCACCCGATCCTCCCTTCGATCCCAACAGGCTGGTTGCTTGTCCTACGGAAGTATTTATTTCCGAATACATCGAAGGCTCGGGATTCAACAAGTGTATTGAAGTTTATAATGGTACCGGTTCCATCATCGACCTCGACGCCGATGTGTATAAGCTTACTTTTTATTTCAACGGCAACACCAGCGCCGGTACGGAGATCGAATTGTCAGGATGTATTGCTCCCGGCGATGTCCATGTGGTCTGTGATGACGGAGCAGCTTCTGCCTTTACCGATGAGGCCGACCAGTTACCGACCAACAACTTTTTCAATGGTGATGATGCCGTAGCCCTCACCCGTGGCCCATCGACGCCATCCGGTCCGATATTCTTACTGGATATCGTCGGAACCATTGGCGAAGATCCCGGATCACAATGGGGAGATTTCTCGAGAGGTACCAAGGAACAAACCCTGAGAAGGAAATCCAATGTAACCAGTGGCAGCATCGATAATGATCCCGGCTTCCCGACCTTAAACGAATGGGAACGCTATCCGCAAAACAATAGCGACGACCTGGGTTCGCACACGGCCGATCTCTGTGTGATCGCCTGTACGCCGCCAAAATCCGATAGCGACAGCGGTAGTGGCAGCGGTAGTGGTAGCGGTAGCAGCAGCACCACCAGCAGTACCGATGATAAAACATTCGTGCTGATGTGCCAGCCTGCTTCTACTACCAGTAGTTCCGGCAGCCATAGTGGTAGTGGCAGCGGAAGCGGTAGTGACAGCAGTGATGATGATGACGATAATGGTAAAGGCCCCCAAACCCGCTGTGTCAACATCAACAAAGTTGGCAAATTACTGGCCAAAGGATGGACCCTGGGTCCATGTCCGGAAGCTTGTCCGACCGCTGTTAAGCGTGGTTTGGCAGGATCGGATGCCATGGAAGCAACATCTTCCGACAACTGGCTGACTGCTTATCCGAATCCTTTCAACGTTTCCACCCGGATCTCCTTCAGCATGCAGGATGACAGCCATGCCGTGCTTGAAGTGTTCAACGTGAACGGTAGCCTGATCACTCAATTGTACAATGGCAATATCGAAGCCAACCAGGTTTACAACTTCGACTTTGCCGGTGATGATCTGGCCAAAGGCTTATATATCACTAAATTGACGACGCCTTCCGGTATTCTGTACCAGAAGTTGATGATCATCAAGTAAGTAAGACTTTATCCCTCCACCTAAAACCGTCTTCCCCTAACCGGGAGGCGGTTTTTTTATGGAAATGGCCGCCATTTAACGGAACCCTGCTCCTAAAAGCAATATTTTAATTATTTTGCAGGCATGCTACATTCGATCCGGCTCAGCATAATCGGTGTTTCCTTATGGTGCGGACAATTCTGGCCGGCAGGTATTCACGCACAAACCAACTGGCAATGGGTAGAAAAAGCAACGCTGCCGGAAGCTGTCAGCAATAATGCCGTAACAGCGGCAATCGTGAGCGGCAAACCTTTTGTTTATTCTTTTGGCGGTATCGACACCTCCAAGATCTGGTCGGGGATCCACCTGCGGTCGTTCCGTTATGATGTGGAAATGGATCAATGGGATACCATACCCGATCTGCCCGATACCAAGGGCAAAATAGCGGCCGGCGCCAGTTCGATCGGCAACAGGATCTATATCGTAGGCGGATATTATGTGGCTTCCAATGGCAGTGAGACTTCCTCGAAGGATATACACATCTTTAATCCCGGATCCAACCAATACGAGGCAGACGGCGCCCGGATCCCCGTGCATATCGACGATCATGTGCAGGCCGTATGGCGCGATAGCCTGCTTTATGTGATCACCGGATGGCATGACAGCGTTCCCAGCATCGTTGTCGGTGGGGAGAATATGAACCTGGTGCAGATCTATAATCCTTCCACGGATAGCTGGAGTATGGGCACACCGGTTCCCAATAACACGAATTATAAAGTTTTTGGCGGATCGGGCACCATCATTGGAGATACCATTATCTATGTCGGCGGGGTAAAAGATTCGGGAAGCTTTGATATGGTTTCCGTTGTGAGAAAGGGCATTATCGATCCCATGCAGCCGGAAAACATTGCCTGGACAGCTTCCTGGGAGCCCGAGGCCAGACTGTATCGCAGCGGCGCATCCGACTACCAGGGTCAACCGCTATGGTTTGGTGGCGCCGATGAAGGGTATAATTTTGACGGTATCGCTTATATCGGGGGCCAGGGCGTCGAACCGCTCAACCAGGTGCTGCGTTATGATCCGGTTTCCGGTAATTTCACTAAAGATTCTGCGGTGATCCGGCCGGTGATGGACCTGAGAGGCGTCGGAAAGATCAGTGAAACCGAGTTCGTGATTGCCGGAGGTATGGAAGCCGGCCAACAGGTCAGTAACAAGTGCTATCTGATCTCCGACGGCACGACTGCCATACATCCCCTTGCTGATCCTTCATCCATTAACATTTACCCCAATCCGGCCGATCGTTTCCTGAGGATAAACCTAAAAGAATCCCCGAATATGGTAGACCGCGTAGAGGTATGGAGCATTCATGGCCAACGGCAATTAATTATTGAAAATTCTTCAATGGAGGTATCCATTCCAACAGATCATTTCGAGCCGGGCATGTATATCCTGCAGATCACGACAGGCGATCAAATATCGATGCACAAATTACAGGTTATTCATTGATCACTACTCCGGGTAACTTTACATTTTGATAAAATAATGAATGTTGAAAAAGGAATGTTGAAGGCAGAAGTTTTAGTCAGCACTAAAACCTTCTTCATTCAACCTTCCCCATTCGAAATTCATTATTCCCTTCTATTCTCTTCCATTGTAAAAGGTGACTGATATCGGATACTCCTTCCTGTTTGATCGCCTATTCTTATTATCTTAGAGAGAGTTGCCGGTGTGGGGCAACCATGGATCGAAATCGTTTATGCAACCATCTATTACAAAATTCCATCTTGTAGACAATTGGATTCCGGCCACTGTTGTTTACCCCATTGCCGGTATGCTAAGCCAAACAAATTAATGAAGGGTTTTTCTGCTTTCACCGGGTATTTTATTGCCGGTATATGGATCGCTTGTACATGGTTTTTCATGACCGGCCATAGTATCGGGCAGAACTCCAACCGGGGTTATCATCAGACCATCAGCAACTCCTCCGTTTTGATCCAACTGGAAATGAATGGTACCCTGGATGGGCAAAATACCCTCACCCGCAAACGTTGGGGTGTAGAAAGAGCCTTTGAACCGATGGTATCCGTAAGCATGACCAATACGGGTGACCAGGTGATCAAACATCCCAGGTTGGTATTTAATAACCGGGGCAATTGGTTTACCATCGACCATATGCTGGCCGAATGTACCGCAGGCGCTCAGACCAATGATGAAAAGCTCCGCTCGATCTGGCAATTTGTGAACCGGAACCGTTTTCATGCACATCCGGCTCAAACCGACGCCGAAACCTGGGCCGCTACCAAATTACTAGGGGTTTACGGTTATGGCACTTGCGGGATCGTAACCATGACCATGAAACACCTGGCAGAACATGCCGGTTTCAGGGTCCGGCATTGGCGATTGGACGGCCATGTTGTTTCGGAGATCCTTATGGGTGGTAAAGGCTATATCTTTGATAGTGATACCGAAACCTTCTATTTGTCGCTGGATAATAAAACAATTGCGTCCAAAAAGGCGGTTAACAATGACCGTTACCTGATCAAACGCACCCATCACGGCGGTATAGCCTATCCGCACAGCTCCTACCGGTCAGATCACCTGTCAACGATGTATGATCCTGCCGATAATATTAATACCGCCAAGGTTAGCGACCATCGCCTGGATTTCGACCTGCGGCCGGGAGAAACCATCCGTTTTAGCTGGAACGATGACGTGCGATACCATCACTACAATCCGAATGGTATCAGTTTCCGGGAAGAAGAGATCGGGAACGGAAGTTTTATCCTCCGGACAGATTTCGAAAATGCGCCGCTCAGCAGGATCTTTTCACACATGTCGAACATGAGCACAACTTCCCAGGATGGACGATCTCCAAACCTGCACCAAAGGGATCCCGGTCGAAAAGCATGGTTGATATTGCCCATCAAATCCCCGTTTGTCATCACCGGTGGGAAGATCCGCTTGCACCCCTATTTCAGCAATGCCGGTCAATTGGTGATCCACTTTTCCAAAGACCAGGCCTCCTGGACACCCATATGGCAAAATGAACCGGTCCACGGGCCGGTAGATAGTATCGATCTGGATCCTTTTATCAATACCCTGGGTAGCCCTGCAACATATGTTTATTACCTGGGATTCGAATGGCTGCCGGATCAAAGCAACCTACCGGCCGGACTGGATTCCCTGGAGGTGGTTAGTAACTTTCAGGTCAACAAATTCTTCATGCCGGCTTTACAACTCGGACAAAACACCATTACCTATGCAGATGGGAACACCAACGGCCGCCTACTCGACCTGAACATCCGGTGGAAGGAAAGTTCCGAAAACACACCTCCGGTAATGATCTTGGGCCCGGTATTTCCAGGTCTGGGTGATCGGGTTGACAGCCTGCAATTCACTTTGGAATGGTTAGCGCCAAAGGATCCGGATGGCGATCCGATCACCGACTTCGAATTTATCCTCAGCGACCATGCCGAGGTCAAATATCCTTTATCACCAAATTTTCACGGGTATACAAGCGCCCTGTCATCCGGTGGCGGAGGTGTCCCCCAATACCGCATTCCCTGGCCGGGCCTGTTGAATCACGGACAAAGGTATTACTGGAAAGTACGGGCAAAAGATCAGCGGGGCGCCTGGGGAAAATGGAGCCCGGTATGGCATTTCACACCGGAAGGCGTTATGCCGCCGGAAGATGTTGTCTTATTATTCAACGAGCGCCACCTGGGGTTGCATTGGCAACATAAACAAGGGAAAAAGCCATCCTATTATGAAATACACGGCAGCAATGAGGCCAACGGGTTCACCCCAGGGCCATCGACCCTGATCACCACCACCGATTCTACCTACTGGTGGATCGATCTGATAGAAAAGCCTTTAACGGGGTACCGGGTCATAGCAGTCGATGCCTATGGCTGTCAAAGCGGACCTTCAGAGCTGCGATCGATCCCCTATCCCATGGCGTTTTATCAGACCGACACCATTAACCCCGGAAAGGCGTTCAGCCTCACCTTGTTGCTGAACCGGGCCTGGTTAGCGGTCTGGCGGAACAGACGCGATACCCTGAGATCGAATCCTTCGATCACCATATTGCGTCAACCATCCTGGCTAGCATATCATAAAGGCGAAAGGCAATTCGAGGGGATCTTACCCTTGGATCAGGGCAACATTTTTCCTTACGATTCATTGCAGAACAGCATCCGGATAAAACTGGAAGACCGGGGATTGGGAAAGGTTCATTATCAAACCATAAGACTGGCCTCCTACCTGGAAAAAACGGCCGGATCAGAACCTGGATCTTCGAACCCCGTAACCGTATTCCCAACCCTCACACGAGACTTTATCCTGGTGGATACGCCGGAACCCCTTGACTGGAAGCTTTATGACCTTTCCGGGAACCTGGTCAAATGTCTACAACTTGACAACAATCGAACTTTTGTTCCAGTGAATGATCTCCCCCCGGGCGTTTATATCTGGCAAACCGGCGCCGGGAAGGCAATCCAATCAGGTAAGTTCACCGTGATCCGCTGAGCGTAAACTTTTTCGTCCTTCGCTCCTCCCCCATAGCTGCCCCGACCACTGATGGGGACTCCAAGGAACGATGTTTTTATCCTTCCGCTAAAATCAGGCAAAAAAAAAGCCCGAAATCAATCCGGGCTCTTTCCATTGGAATATTTTGAAGGGCTTACTCCTCGTCTTTCTTCTTTTTAGGTGCCGCCTTTTTTGCGCTTGGTTTATCCGCCCCTCCGGCGGACTTTTTTGAAGCTGTCTTTTTTGCCGCTGTTGACTTGGCCGCTGTTTTGGAGGGCTTGTCCGCCGATTTGGAGGACTTATCCGCATCCTTAGCGGGCTTTTTAGCGGTTGTTGCTTTCTTAGCACCGGGTTTATCCGCCTTTTCGGTGGGCTTGTCCGCCTTTTCGGTGGGTTTGTCCGCCTTTTCAGCAGATTTTTTAGCTGTTTTCGGAGCAGCTTTCTTGGCAGTTTTGGGTGCTGCTTTTTCTTTGGTTTCCGCCGGAGCTTTGGTCGTTTCCGCAGCGGTAGCTTCGGTATCTTTGGCCGGCGCTTCTTTTACCGGTGCTTTTGCCTTGGCAACGGGCTTTTCAGTCGATTTCGCGGGCTTGTCCGCCGATTTGGCGGACTTATCAGTCGTAGCCTTTTTAGCTTTCACCACTTCTTCCTCGAACGGCAGTACGGAAATGTATGCCCGGTCGCCTTTCTTACGGGTAAAAACTACCGTACCGTCGATCTTTGCGAAAATGGTATGGTCTTTTCCCAGGCCAACACCCGTTCCCGGATGGAATTTCGTGCCCCGTTGCCGGACAATGATATTGCCGGCGATGGCTTCTTGTCCTCCGAAGATCTTAATCCCCAACCGTTTACTATGGGAATCTCTCCCGTTGTTGGTACTACCTGCTCCTTTTTTATGTGCCATAATTGATCCGTTAAGCGATGTTATCGATTTTAATTTTCGTCAGGTATGGCCGGAAGCCGTTCTTCACCCTATAGCCTTTTCTTCTTTTCTTTTTGAAAACGATGACTTTATCTCCTTTCAGATGCTCCACGATACTGGCTTTGACCTTGGCTTTATCCACCTTAGGCGTTCCAACCTTTACTTTTCCTTTATTTTCAAGCAACAATACCGAATCGAATTCCACTTTATCCCCTTCCTTACCTTCCAGGCGATTGACATAGATCTCCTGGTCTTTTTCGACCTTAAACTGTTGTCCGGCTATTTCTACGATTGCATACATGACTGAACGATTTTGAGCCTGCAAATTTACGCAAAGGAATTGTAATAAACAAGGCAGTCATGGGATAAATTTTGGGCGGATCAGAAGGCTGTAATCCGATAGAATAATAAGCAACAATCAAATTTCACCTGCCACCGTTAATCAATTCATCTCCACCGGATAGTTCTCAAATCACAACGATTATGAGTTTGTACCATTACTTTACCCGATTTGTCCGTATGATTAGCATAACCCAATGACCCCTTCACTGATTGCGATGACAAAAAGTATTGCTCCGTTCCTTATTGGCCTGTTCCTTCTGCAGACAGGAATATTGGCACAAACCACCGCCATTCCTGATACCGACTTCGAACAAGCCCTGATCGATGAAGGTATTGATTCCGATGCTACCTTAAATGGGCAGATCCTGGATAGTGATGCGGCCAGCGCAACCTATTTGAGTTTATCTTATAAAAATATAAGCGATCTAACCGGTATTGAGGCCTTTGTCAACCTGGAGCATTTGTATGTGGATAATAATCAACTCACGAGCCTGGACCTGTCGGCCAATATATCCCTGGAGGTTTTGGAATGCAGCTACAACCAATTGACAAGTCTCGATATTTCCAATAATTATTCCCTTACACAGCTATGGTGCTTATATAATCAACTACCGAGCCTGTTTGTGGCCAACAATACCGCCCTGAGATATTTATGGTGCCCATATAATCAGATCGGTTTCCTGGATGTCTCCAATAATCCGGATCTGTTGGAATTAAACTGCGAAGAGAATCAGTTGAGTACACTCGATGTTTCCAACCAATCTGCGCTAACCCTTTTAGTTTGCAATTCGAATCAAATCAGTAATCTGGACGTATCCGATTGTACTAGTCTGGAACAGCTATTTTGCGGTTCTAACCAACTGACAAACCTGGATGTATCCAATAATACGTCGCTGACATCTTTATCTTGTGAGTCAAATCAATTGACAACCCTGGACGTCAAATTTAACACAGCACTTACCTATCTAGCTTGCAAGTCAAACCAATTAACCAGTTTGGATATTACCGGTAATACCGCAATAACCAATTTGTCCTGTGGTGCAAATCAACTGGCTGGTCTGGATGTCAGTAACAATACATTACTTAAATGGCTGTACTGCGAAACTAATGATATAGCCTTCCTTGATGTTTCGAACAATACAGCATTAAAAGGATTATGGTGCCATTCAAATCAACTTTCACATCTGGAAACCACTTCAAATCCGGTACTAACCCATTTGTATTGTGGAACAAATCAATTGAGTAGCCTGGATGTATCCGCTAATCCGGCACTGGACTATCTTTCCTGCGCTCAAAACCAGCTTACCTTTTTGGACCTGTCCGATAATACTACTTTATCGCATCTTTGGGTCCGGGATAATTTACCCATGCTTCAAATATGTGTAGACGATGTTATTGATGCTATTAACAAACCTTCCTGGTATAAAGATAGCAGTGCTTATTATTCGGAAAATTGTGCATTTCCATTAGCGCTGGAAGGTGAGATCCTTATCGATAGCAATCAAAATTGTTTGCCTGATGCTATGGAGCCGGCGTTCAATGAACCACAGTTGGTCCGGATAGCAAACGGGAGTGATACCATCTATGCCGCGACCTTCGATCAAGGGAATTATTTAGCTCACCTCGATACCGGACTATACACCCTTAGCCCCGTCACAACATACCCCTACCGGGAAAGCTGTCCGGCTGATCAACAGGTTTACATCGATACCAACTTCGTTATCAAGACAGCAGATTTTGTTTGGCAGGATACCTTGGTCTGCCCCTTCCTGGAAGTAGATATTGCCGCACCATTCCTCAGAAGATGCTTCCCTAACAAATACACGGTGAGCTATGCCAATTCAGGAACCATGACCGCACAAAACGCCTATATGGAAGTACAAATGGACACCACCTTATATTACCTTTCCAGCTCCATTCCCCTGGCCAACCAGGTAGGGAATGTTTTTACGTTTAACCTGGGTAACCTGGCTCCGGAGCAGGCAGGTCAATTTACGATCCTGGTAACCGTAAGCTGCGCATCGGCGCCCGGACAATTGCATTGCGCAACGGCCCACATTTTCCCGGATAGCTTATGTGATCCCGGTATTCCCCATATAAGGGTTCAGGATACTTGTTTGGCCGATTCGGTCCGGTTCAAGGTAACCAACAAAGCCGGAGACTTTCCCGCTCCGGTTCCTTATTGGATCTTAAAAAATGATCTTTTTGTGGATTCAGGCCAGATCATGCTGGTCCAGGGTCAGTCGGAAGTGATCCGTTATCACAAAGGGTATGCTGCGCACAATTATCAATTATTATTAGCGCCGGACTTTACCGATCCGATAGTTTCCTCCATTGTGAATTGCGATACGAATGTGATCACCCTGGAACCTTCCTATACCCCTGATCCGAACTTGCCGTTTTTGGCCATGGATTGCCAGAACAACCGGGGATCGTACGATCCGAATGATAAGCAGGCCACACCTCAAGGCTTTGGGCCCAACCATTTAATCCGGCCCAACAAGACGATAAACTACCTTATCCGCTTTCAAAATACCGGAACAGATACGGCTATTTTTGTCAATATCTTCGATACGATTTCTCCTAACCTGGATATTTCCACCTTGAAAATGGGTGTTTCCAGCCATTCTTATTCCTGGCAGCTCTATGACGATTCGGTTCTGAGGATCATTTTCAGCCCGATCATGCTGCCGGATAGTCATATCAACGAGGCCGCCTCGCATGGTTTTATCAAATATTCCCTGCAACAAAAAGCCCATCTGGCGAATGGAACGGTGATAGATAACAGCGCTTCAATTTATTTTGACTATAATTTACCGGTTCAAACCAATACGGTTTCTCATACCATTTGTGACGACTGTCCGGAAATGTCACCCGGCAATTATGATTCGGACACCCTGTTGGTCCAAACCGTCTGTGACAGCTTTCAATTGAATAACCAGGTATATTATTCCGGAGGCACCCATACCCAGCATTTACTCAACACAATGGGTTTCGACAGTACCATCGTCCTGCAATTAACGAAACTGGCCAGCAGCTATGATACACTCATAACCAGCGCCTGTTCCAGCTATACCAGCCCTAGCGGGAGTTTTGTCTGGTACGCCAGCGGAGCCTACCAGGACACGCTGCTCAATTCAGCCGGATGCGACAGTATCATTAGCATCGATCTGGCGATCAATAATTCCAATGCCAATATACCCGTATCAGCCTGCAACAATTACACAAGCCCCAGCGGAAATCATACCTGGTCTGGTTCAGGAATATACAACGACACGATCATGAATACAAAGGGTTGTGACAGTTTATTGACGATCCAATTATCCATATTGGATTCGAGCAGTACATCCCTGGCCGAAACATCTTGTGATCGTTTCACCCTCAACAACCAAACCTATGCCACAAGCGGCACCTATTCCCAAACCCTGACCAATGCCGCAGGATGTGATAGCCTGATCACTTTGGACTTAACCATCAATAAAGTCGATACTCAAGTTTCACTGGTTGGACATACACTCATAGCCCAAACGCCTGACGCCGTTTATCAATGGCTGGATTGTGACGATACATATGCCATCATTCCGGGCGCTATCCGGCAATCTTATTCACCGGGAGTCAATGGAAATTACGCCGTAAGCATTACCAAAGATAACTGCATGGATACTTCCGCCTGTCATTCCTTCAACCTCAATGGGATACCTCCTTTTGAACTTGATCAATTTTTATCGGTTTATCCTAATCCAACCACCGGCCGTTTAACCGTAGACCTGAACCGGACTTATCAACAGATCGATATTCGAACGGTCAATATTATTGGAGAGCAAATGAGCCATCATTCCTTTGTGCATGTGGCCAGGATCGAACTTGAGCTTCCGGAAGAAGCGGGTATATATTTCCTGCTCATCAACGATACTAATGGCGATCAGGCCACGGTAAAAATAATCAAGCACTAACTCCTGCCACCACTGGCTGCAGGAACCGGGGAGCAAGAGGGCTTCCACCTTATTATCCCGCCAAACTTGATATCTTTAAATATCCTTACTTTTATGTGATCGGGAATAATGAAAGACCGCTTCAGGCCTAAAACCTGATCCCGGTTAGGTTCCCGGTGATCCATATCATTCCACACTACCTTCCTTTTTTGCTTACCTTTGTCGCATGCCTGATTTTCTCCTGAAAAATGTTACCATCGTCAATGAAGGAAAAACCTTTGCAGGGGATTGTCTGATCACCCGTGGCAGGATCGAAAAGATAGCTTCATCCATCGATCCTCCTTTTACCCTCCGTGAAATCGATGGCGAAGGGCTCCATCTTTTTCCCGGTATCATCGACGACCAGGTGCATTTCCGGGAGCCGGGCCTCACCCATAAAGCGGAGATCTATACGGAAGCCAAAGCTGCGGTAGCCGGTGGCGTAACGAGTTATATGGAAATGCCCAATACCAAACCACCCGCCCTGACCCAGGAGTTGCTGGAAGATAAATATAACATCGCTGCACAGCGGTCGCTGGCCAATTATTCTTTCTACATGGGCGCCTCCAACGACAACCTGGAAGAGGTGCTGAAAACCGATCCGGCAAAAGTTTGCGGGGTCAAGGCGTTTATGGGATCTTCCACGGGGAATATGCTGGTGGACGAC
>JANQFB010000390.1 GCA_028278085.1 Chitinophagales bacterium | reverse complement strand
TTCAGCACCGATACCATTTTAATCGCTTCGGGCCTGGTTCCGAAAATAATCAATACTGTTTTCATAACAAGAACACCTTTGCGAAATTAATTGAACATTGGATTGATCATGAATAACCGCTTTTCAATAATGGGTAACTGATTAAGTGGCCGGAGTATTGGCACTCCTCAGCGGATGCCGCAAAAATCGATCACCTGCTTGCCGTTGGGTTTAAGCGCTTTGAATTCTTTATGATTGACCAGGTAAACCACAATATCGGCCTCCCGGAGAGCACTGTCATAAGCCTGCAAAGGCCAGTCTTTATACGTTTCAATATTCGGTTCGACCGGGATCACTTGCAGCCCGTCTTCCATCAGCCGGGAGGTAATATACAAGGCGGGCGATTCCCGCAGATCGTCGATATCCGGCTTAAAGGCCAATCCCATACAGGCTACCTTTGGCTCGCGGCTATGTTGCTCCTTGAATTGAAGAATGGCATTTTTGACTTTCCCGATCGCCCATTCCGTTTTGTAAAGGTTCTTTTGACGGGCCGTTTTCATCAGACCTGCCTGGTCTTCATTGCTGGAAATAATAAACCAGGGATCTACCGCAATGCAGTGGCCACCGACACCACTGCCGGGCTGCAGGATATTCACCCTTGGGTGATGATTGGCCAGGCCGATCAACTCCCAAACATCGATCTCCAATTCATCACAAAGGATGGAGAGCTCATTGGCAAATGCGATGTTCGTATCCCGGTAGGCATTTTCCGTCAATTTGGACATCTCTGCGGTCCGGGCGTTAGTGGTGAGGATCTCCCCTTCTACGAATGTGCTGTAAAATTCTTTTCCTGCTTGTGCTGCAGCGGGGTTAATTCCACCAACGATCCTGTCATTTTTCACCAGTTCTATGATCGTATTTCCCGGCAAGACCCGCTCCGGACAATAGGCCAGGTGAACTTTCCCGGTATCGATCCCCGAAGCCTCGAGTACATCCCTGACCTTTTCCGTAGTTCCGACCGGTGAAGTGGATTCCAGGATGATCAGATCCCCCTCTTTGATAAAGGGCGCAATGGCTTCGGTGGCGCTGATCACGTAGGTAATATCGGGTTTATTGTCTTTTGCCAATGGAGTCGGCACGGCGATCATGAATACATCCGATTCAACGGGTGTCACATGTGCCTTGAGGTTACCGGATTGTACGGCAGATTGCACAAAGGAATCCAGGCCCGGTTCGATGATATGCACTTTCCCTTCATTGATCGTATCGACGACCTTTTGGACGACATCCACCCCGTGAACCCGGTATCCCCGGTTCGCTAATAAGGCTGCCGTAGGAAGGCCGATATAGCCCAATCCGATCACACATATTTTTTTACTCTCCATATGCGATAATGATATTTTTTAGTTCGGTATTATCTCCAACTACTTTGAAAATGAAGTTTTACAAAAGCGATCAAACCATTAACCGGCCCTTTTTCCTTCATGTGGAACAGGGAAGAATTAACAGCGTCCCTGATCTGGGCGACTTTATTTTCGACACCTGTCATCGGTTTATGTCCCCCGGCAAATTCCACGGGATAGTTCAGCCGGTTTAGCTGTGGATAGGTGATCTGTTCGATCCGTTGGACTTGCCCGCGGCTCAAAGCCTCCAAATATTTTTTTTGATTGGCATTGACGATGGTCGTGGAGCCTTTGGCATCTCCGTAATATTCTGTCGACGCCTTTAATTCCAGCATTTCCGGTACAAAGCTGATCCCTAAGAACCGGCAGATCTCCAGCATCATTTGCTTGCTGTCGTTGAGCAAGGATTCATAAAATACTTCCATATAATCCGCTGCGAATTCCTGCGTGGTCCGGCCCACCCTGTCGAGTGTGGACTTCCATTTTGCGGCTGCCCGGTACAGGCTTTTGCCCCAGGTTTTGTGCACGGATAAGCTATAATCTCTCGGATCACGGATGATATGGATGATCTTACCGGCGGGAAATAGTTTTTTTAACAGGGGAATATGATTAACATAACCCGGTGTTTTGTCCCCCCAAATACCATCGAAATCCTTTCCCTTGGGGCCAAAATACCTCAATAAATACTGAAAAATGGAAGACCATGAGCCCGGATCCACCTGCCGGATCATATCTTTCCGGTCCAGTTTCATCCCCTCCCCCTTGAGCAGGGAATAAAAATAGGTGGTCTCAAAATCGTCGAGGAAACGATGGAGATCAGCGGCATCCTTAAATGGGCATGGATCGCCATATTTCCGCACAAAGTAGGGGATAATATGACTCTCTATCTTCGGAATGCTGATGGAAGGGTGTTGATTCAGCAGATCCCTTAAAAGTTTGGTGCCGCTACGGGGCATGCCTACAATAAAAATCGGGCCCTTAAAATTATCTTCGCTAGAAGGGTTTGGCATGGATATCTCCGAATT
>JANQFB010000366.1 GCA_028278085.1 Chitinophagales bacterium | reverse complement strand
AAACCAGATCGATTTCAGCGACAGCCCCCCGCCTTTTGGCGCCCAATGCGACGGTGCATCCATTACCTTGGATCTTAAAGACGGTTTATTGCTGATCCCGGGCGGTTCACATCCCTTGTTCAAATTCACCGGTCTCGATCAACTCGATGCGAGCCTCGATGCCAGCCTGGCGGTCAATATCTATGACAGGGATAATAATTTCATCGATGGTGCTACCGGAGCGGCAGTAAAAACTTTTACCTGGAACGGTAATACCGGCAGCGGCCTGTACCTGTTCGATCTGAACATCGGCACCCATTTATTCACCGGACAATTTATCGTGCAATGATGAACAACAAAATAGTAATAGCCCTTATCATCCTGCTGTTGGCAGGCAACCTGGCCATATCCTTCTGGTCGCTGCAAAGCCAGCCCAAAATTGCCTACGTACGGTCCGCCGACCTGGTGGAAGGGTACCTGGGGATGCAGGAAGCGCGGAAGCAATACCAGGAAAAACAGCAGGAATGGAAGGCCAATTTGGATACCCTTGAAAGAACACTCAAGGCTGCAGTGAAATATTATGAACAAACCCAAATGGATAAGCCAGAGAAACGGCAGCAGGAAGATAAGATCAACCGCTTGCAAACGGGCTACCAGCAATATCGCCAAAATGTGCAGGAACTGGCGGCCAAAGAAGATGAAAAAATGACACGTGGAGTTTATAACCAGGTGAGCACTTTTGTTCGTGATTATGCTGAGAAAAACGGTTATCACCTGATCATCGGGGCTAATCATACCAGCAATGTCTTGTATGGCGAGGGAAATTACGATCTGACCGATGAGGTGCTGGCTGCGCTGAATCAACATTATAAAGGAGAGATATGATTAAGAACAGTAAACACATTAATCTGTTATTGTTGATCGTATGCACACTTTTATATGTGAGTTGTGCAACGAGAATTAATACTCAGGCGGAGCTTTTCCACTGGCTTCATGATGCCGATCATGGCTTTGTAAAATCAAAGCAGGTAGGTGATTACAAATTAACAGCCAAGTATCTTCCGCCCGATGTATTGGCATATTTGGAATGGCGGCATGACAATGAATTTGACCAGGAGCGGATAGATAGCCTGATCAGGATGCATAGCAACAGTGTAACTATTCTGTTCACGATAGAGCCCCGGGAAATGAATTGGCAAAGAGATGTGATGACAGATGGTGTGGCCAATTATGAAGCCTACCGCGACCGGATGATGCAACTGAATTTCAATGTCAGTGAATATTTCCGGTTAGAAACAGCAGAAGCCTCCTATATTCCTGTATTGGCTAACATGGAGAATCTGTACAATCTAAGTGGTCAAAGAACCCTGTATTTAGTATTTACGCCACTGAATGAAAACGATGATCTGCTTTCGGCGGATCAGTTAAAGCTAAAGTTTTCAGATGCCATTTTTAATACCGGTATCAATTATTTCGGTTTTAATCGATTTGAAATTGAAGATATACCAGGTATCCATATCCGGAAAAATCGAACATCATGATGATCAGGAATAAAAAGCTGTTAAGAGTTATAGCGATCTTTTTTGCAGGAAATATGCTGTTGGATACTTTTTTCCCAATAGCAGTACAGGCGTTGACTTCCGGCCCCCAACAACCTGAATTTACCAGCTTTGAGCCTGTCGCCACAACTGATATGGTCAATTTGTTCAGTGGCGATTTTACCTATAATCTTCCGGTGCTGAATGTTCCCGGACCCGACGGTAGTGGCTATGCCTTATCGCTCTCTTACCACAGCGGGGCAACGGCCGAAGAGGAAGCCGGTTGGGTAGGTTTTGGCTGGACCCTTAACCCGGGAGCCATTAACCGGTCGAAACGGGGATTCCCTGATGATTTTAATGGTAAACCGATCACCTTTTTCAACAAAGTGAAGCCCAACTGGACCATGAGTGTCAAAACACAAGGAAATATGGAGATATCCAGTAATAATCCTTCCTCGGATAACTCACCATTAAAAGGCAGTCTTTCGCTGGGTATTCGATACAACAGTTATCGGGGCATGTCAAAGTTCGGTTCGTTTGGTTTAAGCGATGACAAAGGCATCAACAACCTTAATATTTCTCTCGATGGGAATAATACCAGCCTGACTTACAGGATCGATCCGAATGCCATCTTAAAAACCTACTGGGAGTCTACCAAGGCTGCAGAAAGGCATCAGATCAGGCAGATCATTCGCAATATGAAGCGTAGAGCCAAAATGAGCTTAAAGGCCGATAAGGTGAAAGGTAACCTGGATGAATGGATACGCGTGCACCAAAAAACAACCATGATAACAACCAACCGGGAAGCCTACGATATTTTTAGTAACAGCGGATACGGTTATGCCATGACTAATCCGGCTTTAGTTGTCAAACCCGTTAGTTTTCAGGCTTACAAAGGTTTTGGGGCCAGCCTGCATGTAACCGGGGAAGCAACAATGGTTGGTCCGGTAGGCTGGGAGAGCGGTGCAACGGCAAGCTTTTCATACCAGGAGAATATCAAAACCACGTCTAAAAAAGCGTACGGATACATGTATAATCCCGGAGTCGCTACCACCAGCGATGGCAGTGATAAAATGGCGGATTATTATGTAGAAAAATCAACACCATTCACGAAAAGAGATCATTTTATCGGGATGCCTTTTAACAATGCAGACTATTTCAGTATGACAGGGGAAGGCTTATCCGGAGGCTTTCGATACTACCAGCATAATGTCGGAACTTTTTATCCGAACCATACCAAAAGTAACTTCAATAATTACCATGTCGGATTGGAATTGGCCGGAGGGCAAACCCTTGAAGTCGGGTTTAAACTTGGATTCGGGCATAACACCTCTGTTGTGGATAATTGGAAAAAAACCGGCAATACGGATGACTATACCTTTGACAATAACGGGACATTCCGGTTTAGTAACGATATGGGCGGTAATCTCACCTTTGGTAATACCAACGAAATTGCGGCAAAGGTTGAAAATGCCCAATCGGTATCCGTTCCGGGAGCCAAGTCTTTTGAGCCCATGGTACCCGCTAGTTTGCCCTATTCCAGGAATACCGATCTTGACGGTGCTACTTCCTTTATCCAAACCCGGCAATCTGCCGACGGTAAGATCGATGGTTTTGAGATCTGGAATGGCCAGGGTGTAAGGTACCTGTATGACCAGCCGGTATATGCCAGGGATGAATATGATCTCAATTTCGGTATAAAAAAAGAAAATGTTCCCGATGATCTTTATTTAGCCTACCAGGATGTCGCCATCACCGATGATGCCGCAGAAGAAACCATAAACAAGGGAATAAATGTTATGGGTCAGCATGTTGCAGAACCCTATGCTGTCAATTATTTGTTAAGCGAAATTACAACGCCCGACTATGTTGATGCCAATGGCAATAATGAATCGGATGGAAACGACTTCGGCGGATGGACCAGGTTTCATTACAGACAAGCAGTAACGGATTATCGTTTCCGGGTACCTTATACCGGTTTACAGTACCGGCAAAACAGCATGGTAGATAAAGAGGATGATATGGGGTCGGTGTATACAGGCCTGAAAAATATTCACTACCTCAAATCAGTTGAAACGAAAACGCACATTGCCTTTTTTATTACCAATAATACCATAGCAGACGTAGACTTCCAGGATCTGGTACCTGACGCCACCGTCCGGAATAGTATGGGTCTTGATGGCAGTGGTGACCCCAGACCGGACGGTATTGAAGCGGCATTTGATGCAAACAATGATAACATCGATGATGCAGCCCAAGATCCCGCCCAAAGTCCTACTAAAATGGGTACTAAGCAGATGGAGAAACTGGAACGTATTGTGTTGTATGCCAAGGCCAGGTTGGATAAGCCTGTTTCCACCGTCAATTTTCAATATTCGAATAAACTGGTTAAGAACTTACCCAATTCTTTATATGGGCCGAATAGCACCACCCCTGACCAAGCCAATAGCGGCAAGTTAACCCTGGAAAAAGTTTGGTTTGAATATGAAGGACTGAAGCGGACCCGAACCAATCCGTATATCTTTAAATACCGCTATAAGCCCAAGCAGGATTTTGCCCCGGAGGTTCGAAGCCAATATGATGAGATCTTAGGAACGGCAGGTGATTGGCCGGTGTATAGTGATGTGGCTCAAAACCCACCCTATAGTCAACATTCCCTGGATGCCTGGGGTAATTACCAGTATTTTAAAGAAGGTGAAGAACGGCATGAAAATATGCAGGAATGGCTCAATCAAGGCGAGCAAGATCCCGAATTCGATCCTGCGGCGTGGCAATTAAAGCAGATCATCCTGCCTTCCGGCGGAGAGATCCTGGTAGAATATGAACAGAAAAGTTATGCCTATGTCCAGGATCGGGTTCCCATGGCCATGGTAAGCCTCAACAGCTACATGGATACCTACAACCTGGGTAATTCCTACCAATTGAACTTAGCAGATCTGGGCATCGATCCTGATGCGCCCGGAGGTACTGCCGATGTGGTGAAACTACATGCCTTGTGTCACCAACATTTCATAGAAGATGGGGAGCGGGTGTATTTTAAATTCCTGTATGCATTAAAAGGGAATAATCCCAAGCTCGATGATTGCCGGACAGAATACATTTCAGGATACACCCATGTTAATGATGTCGAATTATCTGCTGACCATAAGCGCATTTACTTCCATCTTGGCAAAGGAGATGGTGCCAGCGGAAAATTTGATGTGCCCAGGCAGCTTTGCTTTGACTTTATCCGGGGCTATGCCGGTAAAAAGATCGATGGGGCTTCTTGTGAAGACCCTTTCGATGAAGTAAAGGAGGCCATCGATGAGATCAATGATACCGGTAGCTTGCCTTTTATCGGAGATCCCAGTGTGGTAAGTATCGGCAATAAGACCCTGATCCCTTTGATGAAAAAAATGGGCAATATGGTCAATACCTTTGATATTCCTATCAAAGCGACCTTATGCCGGAAGCTTAATAAAGATCTGTCTTATTTAAAAGTACCCATGCATAAAGCCAAACGGGGAGGCGGGCTAAGAGTCAAACGATTGCTGATGTATGACAGCGGGTTGGAAACCGGGGAAGT
>JANQFB010000348.1 GCA_028278085.1 Chitinophagales bacterium | reverse complement strand
CAGTCGCGCCAAGATCGAAAATAAGTACCAGGGGGATCACCACAGGATCTCACCCTTGCTGATCCATGGAGATGCTTCCATAGCCGGCCAGGGCGTTGTTTATGAAGTGGTACAGATGGCGCAGCTCGATGGTTATAAAACGGGTGGCACCGTTCATATTGTGATCAATAACCAGGTCGGCTTTACCACCAATTATACCGATGGCCGTTCGAGCACTTATTGTACGGATGTGGCGAAAGTTACCCTGTGTCCGGTTTTCCATGTCAATGCCGACGATGTGGAAGCTGTGGTGTATACCTGCCAGTTGGCGATGGAGTTCCGGCAGCAGTTTCACCAGGATGTTTTCATCGATCTGCTGGGATACCGGAAATATGGGCATAATGAAGGGGATGAACCCCGGTTTACCCAGCCGGTGTTGTACAAAGCCATCGCCAAACATCCCAATCCAAGAGAGATCTACCTGAAAAAGTTGATGGAAGGCGGTGTGATCGAAGCCAACCTGGCCAAATCCATGGAAAAGGAATTCAAGCAAATGCTGCAGGAGCGTTTAAACGAATCCAAGCAGGATGAAAAAGCCAAGGTATTTACCTTTATGGAAGGGGATTGGAGAGGCTTGCGCGAATCGAAAGACTCGGACTTTAATACCGCACCGAAAACGGGCGTACCTGGAAAACAGGTCCTGGAAATAGCCGCCCGGATCAACCATCTGCCGGAAGATAAGCAGTTCTTCAAAAAAGTCGTGAAGATCTTCAACGACCGCCAGCAGATGGTCGACAACGACCGGCTGGATTGGGGCATGTGTGAATTACTGGCTTACGGAACCCTGTTAAAAGAGGGTTTCCCCATCCGTTTCAGCGGTCAGGATGTAGAGCGGGGAACCTTCTCCCATCGCCATGCGGTGTTAAAGATCGAAGCTTCGGAGGAGGAATATATCCCCCTGAACCATATCCATAAAGATCAGGCGAAGTTTCAGATCTACAATTCCCTGCTGTCCGAATACGCGGTTTTGGGATTCGATTACGGCTATTCGCTGGCCATGCCCTTTGGCTTAACGGTTTGGGAAGCCCAATTCGGCGATTTCAGTAACGGCGCACAGATCATTATCGATCAATTTATCAGCAGTTCGGAAGATAAATGGAAACGGATGAGCGGATTGGTATTGTTGCTGCCTCATGGCTATGAGGGACAGGGGGCCGAGCATTCCAGCGCCCGTGTCGAGCGGTTTTTGCAGTTGTGCGCGGAAGACAACCTGTTGATCGTTAATTGTACCACGCCGGCTAATTTTTTTCATGCCCTGCGGCGTCAGCTCCATAAAAACATCCGGAAACCCCTGGTCGTTTTTACACCCAAGAGCTTGTTAAGGCATCCCAAGTGTGTATCCACTTTAGCTGCGCTCACCGGGGAGAAATTCCAGCCGGTGCTGGATGATCCCGAGATCGATCCTTCCGGGGTGGAAACGGTTGTCCTTTGTTCGGGTAAGCTTTACTATGATCTGCTGACACGACGGGAAGCCACGAAAGTGCACGATATAGCGCTGGTGCGGATCGAACAGCTTTATCCTTTCCCTTATATCCAGTTGAACAAGATCTTTTCCAAATATGAAAAGGCAACTCAATGGTTATGGGCCCAGGAAGAGCCGGAAAATATGGGCCCCTGGTCACATGTGCTGCGATATTGTACCGATGTCAAACTGAAGTTGATCAGCCGACCGGCCAGCGCCAGTCCTGCGTCGGGTTCTCATAAACGGTATGAAAAACGGCAAAAAGCGATACTTGACAAAGTGTTTTCTTATACCAAAACCCCGGCAAAAGCCAAAGGCGCCTGAGCCATGAACCTCGATAACCCATTAAAAGGCTATAAATATGCTTGAAATGAAAGTCCCCACGGTGGGGGAGTCCATTACAGAAGTTACGGTTTCGCAGTGGATGGTGGAAGAAGGAGATCTGGTGGAAATGGATGATGTCCTTTGTGAACTGGAATCGGATAAGGCCACCTTCGAGTTGGTAGCCGAACAAGCCGGTAAAGTCCATTTGATGGCAGCGGAAGGGGATGATGTAGCTGTAGGGGCGGTCATTTGCACGATCGATACCAGTGTTGAAGTCGCAGCGGGCGATAAGGCTGAAACCAAACTGCCCGAAGCAGCAAAAAAAGCTCCGCAAGAGGAGCAGAAAGAGCCTGTGGTGAAAACTGCTCCACCTTCCGAGCCCACTAGTCATGCTGCCGGTCATCCTTCCCCGGCGGCTGCCAAAATGATGCAGGAACATCAACTATCTCCCCAACAGATCAAGGGCACGGGTAAAGGTGGCCGGATCACCAAGCAAGATGTGCTGGAAGCCCTGAACGCGGGTGTTGCCCCGCAACAGATCATAGCCGGCAGTCGCCAATTCAGCCGGGTGGAACGCCGGGAGAAAATGTCAAGGCTTAGAAGAACGATCGCCAACCATTTGTTAAAGGCAAAAAACCAAACGGCCATGCTCACCACCTTCAACGAGGTGGATATGAGCGCTATCCTGGCGATCCGGAAGCAGTATAAAGAAACCTTCCGGGAAAAACATGGCGTCAACCTGGGATTTATGTCGTTTTTTACCCGGGCCTGTTGTGTGGCCCTGCAGGAAAATCCGGCGGTCAATGCTATTATCGATGGAGAGGAGGTCATTTACCATGAATTTTGTGATATTTCCATTGCCGTGTCTACCCCACGCGGATTGGTGGTCCCGGTGATCCGTAATGCGGAATCTTTGTCAATGGCACAACTGGAAGCCGCTGTCAAAGAATTGGCGGTGAAAGGCAGGGATAATCAGCTTTCCCTGGAAGAAATGGAAGGCGGTACCTTTACTATTTCCAATGGTGGTGTATTCGGATCACTGATGTCGACCCCGATCCTGAATGCGCCTCAATCGGCCATTTTGGGTATGCATAAGATCGAAGAACGGCCCATAGCCGTCAACGGGCAGGTCGTGATCAAACCCATGATGTATGTGGCCTTGTCGTACGACCACCAGGTGATCGACGGAAAGGAATCCGTAACCTTTTTGGTAAGAGTCAAGGAATTGCTGGAAGATCCTGCGGGCTTACTGCTGGGAGCGGATCCGGTGGAAATGCTGTTAGAATTATGAAGGGAAAATGATGAATGACGAAGAGATACTTCTACATTTATCATTCATCATTCCCGATTCATCATTCTCTTTTGATTAAATTACCTTAATTAAACATTCACCAACCAAACATGAGCTCATTTGATGTAGTTGTTATCGGATCCGGCCCCGGTGGTTATATCGCTGCGATCCGCTGTGCCCAGTTGGGTATGAAAACAGCCCTGATCGAAAAATACGACAGCCTGGGCGGTACCTGTTTAAATGTGGGCTGTATACCTTCCAAAGCCTTGCTGGATTCATCGGAGCATTTTCACCATGCCCGGCATAATTTTGAAACCCACGGGATCGAATTGACGGATCTGAAGCTGAACTTCAAACAAATGATGCAGCGAAAAACAGAGGTGGTCGAACAATCTTCCGGTGGGGTGAGTTTTTTGATGAAAAAAAATAAGATCGAGGTTTTTCATGGCCTGGGATCGTTTGTGGATGCCCATACGGTTCAGGTTAAGCCGGCCAAAGGCAAAGCCCAACAGCTCCAGGCAAAACATGTGATCATCGCTACCGGCTCCAAGCCTTCCGCCTTACCATTTATAGAACAAGATAAAAAAAGGATCATTACCTCCACCGAAGCCCTTAGCCTGAGCGAAGTTCCCAAACATTTGATCCTGATCGGCGGGGGTGTGGTGGGCCTCGAACTCGGCAGTGTTTATGCGCGTTTGGGAGCAAAAGTGTCTGTTGTGGAATATATGGACAGCATTATCTCCAACATGGACCGGGAATTAGGCCGGGAACTGACCAAAGTCTTGAAAAAAGAAGGGATCGAATTTTTTACCCGCCATGAAGTTACCGGCGCTGCGGTAAAGGGTAAGACCGTAACGGTCAATGCAAAAGATAAAGCCGGGAAAGCGGTGAGTTTTAAAGGAGACTATTGCCTGGTGGCAGTGGGCAGAAACCCCTATACACAAGGTTTAATGTTGGATAAGGCCGGCATTAGTGTGGATGAAAAAGGAAAGATACCGGTCAATGAAAAACTGCAAACCGGTGTGGATCATATTTATGCCATCGGCGATGTTGTCCGGGGGCCTATGCTGGCCCATAAGGCGGAGGAAGAAGGTGTTGTGGTCGCCGAAACCATTGCAGGCCAGCAGCCCCATATCAATTACCTGCTGATCCCCGGTGTGGTGTATACCTGGCCGGAAGTTGCGGCGGTGGGTCATACGGAAGAACAGCTCAAAGAACAGGGGATCGCTTTTAAGAAAGGCAAATTTCCGTTCCGGGCCAGTGGCCGTGCCCGGGCGAGCATGGACCTCGATGGTTTTATCAAAGTGCTGGCCGCAAAAGATACGGATGAGATTTTGGGCGTGCATATGATCGGACCAAGGGCAGCGGATATGATCGCAGAAGCGGTTACGGCCATGGAATACCGGGCCACCGCCGAAGATATTGCCCGGATGAGTCATGCTCACCCCACCTATTCCGAAGCCATGAAAGAAGCTTGTCTCGCTGCAACCGGCAACCGGGCGTTGAACTTTTGATATCCTGCTTCCTTATATTGCCGTGTCCCCGCCTGTAGCGGGTGACACGGCAATATAAGTGTGGTCCTCCAGCTTCATCCGGGTCACCTGACTATCCAGCTTCATCCGGGTCACCTGACGAAGGGAAGGGACCCGGATGAAATGTAAGGATATACCTACTTCTTACTCAGATCCCAGTAATTGGGCTCGGTTTCATCGGTCTTCTGATTCCAGTAATCGGCGGTGACATGCCGGCCGTCTTTGGTGCGAAGCATCCTTTGATAAACAGCGATAACCGGGTTGAAGATGATATCCGTAACGCCAATCGTATAGGTGGTGGGTGTTTCTTCCACAGGAGCGGGTTCTTCGCCTTCTTTGGGGGGGGAGGAGCCTTTTTGACTTCTTCCTCCACTTTCACTTCATAGCCATTGAGTTCCAGCAGATCTTTCAGGAAGTCTACCCGTTCCCGGGTGGCGCCGGTCTCTACGATGGTACAGCGTATCTCCTGGACTTCTTTGACGATATGTTTACCACTGAGCAATGACATCGGTAAAAATTAAATTATAATTGACGGCTTAACGTTTCGATATAATCAAAAATAATGCTGGCAAAACCGATCACCACCATCCCCAGCACACACAATACCATACCCACCCGGGCAAATCCGTCACTATGGATCGGTTCGATCGGCTGCTCACTCTTGTTAATGAACATGGCTTTCACCACCAGCAGGTAGTAATACAGGGATATCACGGCATTCGCCACGGCGATCAGCACCAAAATATAATACCCTTGCTGGGCAGCGGCGGCAAACAGGAAAAATTTACCGAAGAACCCGGCTACCGGCGGAATACCGGCCAGCGAGAATAGTGAGAGCATCATCACCAGGCTTAACTTGGGGTTGGTCAGGTAGAGGCCGTTGTAATCCGGGATATTTTCCTTGCCCGTTTTACCGGAGATCACTGCAATTACGCCAAAAGCGCCAAGGTTGGAGAAAACATAGATCAATATGAAATATATGACCGAAGTGATCCCTAGCCCGGGGCCTCCGATAACGCCCAGGAAGATAAATCCGGCCTGGGCGATAGAGGAAAAAGCCAGGAAGCGTTTCAGGTTTTGTTGGCGGATCGCAAACAGGTTACCGACGGTCATGGTCAGGATGGCGGTAACATAAACCACTTTGGTGGCGACCACCTCCAGGGCGTTAAATACCGTGAACATTAAAATGATCAGGATAAACAAGGCAGCGGCTTTGGAAACCACCGATAAATAGGAAGTGATATTGACCGGGGCGCCTTCATACACATCCGCCGTCCACAGATGGAAGGGCACAATGGAGATCTTAAAGGCCAGTCCGGTAAAAAAGAACAGGAATCCCAGCACTTGCAAGTTATCTCCCGTTATCAAGGGAGCCACTTCGTTAAAGTATATGGAACCGGTGGTACCGTATATCATGGAGATCCCGAACAAGGTGATCCCCGAGGATAAAGAAGCCGATAAGATCAGCTTGATCCCCGATTCCGCGGATTTCATTTTATAGGTTTCATAGGCCGCCAACGCTGTCAACGGGATGGTGGCGAGTTCCAGCCCCAGGTAAAACATCAGGAAGTCGCCGGCCGAGATCATAAAGTTCATCCCGATCAGGGTAGAGATCATCAACAGGAAATATTCGCTGCCTTTATCCTGGTTCACCGGGAGTTTCAGCCATGAAGCGGATTGCAGGCATACGATAAATACCCCCAGGTTGAGGATATTTTTCATCAGGATGATCAGCGCACTAGTTTGATACATGCCGCCGAAGAGACTACCGGTCGGGGCGGGTAAAAAGCCCACGGCCGTAACGGCGCCGAAAATAAAAATAGCTAATGGAATGATCCTCGACTTTTCCGATTTGCCGAAACTGAGCTCTGCGATCAGCATCAAAACCGCCGCCAGGGTCAGCATCAACTCATGTCGCATGATCAGAAAAGACTCTATATTCATCGTTCCTTTTTTCCGGGTTTAGGGAGCTAACATTGAAAACTGATCCATGATGGGCCCCAGGCTGTTGCCGATCATATCCGATAACCACAGCGGCGCCATACCCATGCCTGCGATAGCCACCACCAGGGCAACGGTGGCGATCTTTTCATGCCAAACGGCATCGGTCAATCCCTGGAATTGTTCATTGTCCAATGGCCCCATGAACATTCTGCCGACCATTCTTAAAATATAAACGGCCGTAACAACGATCGAAGCAATAGCAATCACCGTCGCGATCCGGTGGAACATATCCGGATGCTGGAAAGCGCCGACAAATATGGTCATTTCAGCCACAAATCCGCTTAATCCCGGTAACCCCAGGGAAGCCAGCCCACCGATCACATAACATACCGATAAGAAAGGCATAACCTTCATGATACCCTGCATTTCGTTAATCATCCGGGTTTTGGTCCGGCCATAGATCATCCCGATGAGTGCGAAGAACAAGGCGCACATCAGACCATGGGACACCATTTGCAAAATAGCGCCGTTAAAGGCGGTTTCATTCATCATCAACAGGGCAAAAAGCACGAGCCCGCAATGGCTGACCGATGAATAGGCATTGATATATTTCAGGTCTTTTTGCATGATCGCTCCGAGAGCGCCATAGATCACACTGATACCTGTCAGCAAGATAAAGATCCAGGCCATTTCGTGAGCCGCTTCCGGCATCAGGTACATGGCTATCCGGAAACAGCCGTAGCCGCCGAGTTTCATCAGCACACCGGCATGTAACATCGACACGGCTGTCGGCGCCGAAGCATGGCCGTCAGGCGACCAGGTGTGGAAGGGAAATAAGGCTCCCAACACGCCGAACCCGATAAAGGTGCAAGGGAACAAAAAGCGCTGCATCTCTATTGGTATCGATACCTTGGCAATCTCCAGGATATTGAAGGTCAGCGGACTGCCGCCGGCGCTCGAATGAAAGTAGATCCCCAGCAAACCGACCAGCAAAAGGGCAGATCCGCCCATTAACATCAGGGTGAGTTTCATGGCGGAATATTCCTTGGGCCCGCTGCCCCAGATCCCGATCAGGAGGTACATGGGGATCACGGCAATTTCATAAAACAGGAACATGGTAAAGAGGTCCAGGCTGATGAAAAAGCCGAAAACGCCGGAGGACAAAAGGATCAGGGAGATGAAAAACTCTTTGGCCAGGTGGGTAACATTCCAGGAAGCAAAGATCCCGGTGAAGATGACGATACCGGTCAACAGGATCAGGGCAACGGATATCCCGTCGACACCGATGCTGTATTGAATATTCAGGCTGTCGAACCACATATAGTTCTTTTGGAACAGCATTTCCGCCTTGTTCCCGGCTTTGCGCTCCATCAGGTAAGCGATCACCACATAGATACACTGCAACAATTGGACAGACATACCTGTGGCTGCTACAATTTTCACCTGTTTGTGGTCTTTGCAGAACACCAAACCGATTATGGTTAAAACAGGGATGATAATGAGCAGGGTTAACAGGTCCATATTCCAATCAATTATTCATCAAATAAACCAGTGATAAAACAAGGATCAGCACACCGGAAACCAGAACGAAGGCATATTGCTGCAGTTGTCCGGATTGCAGATCTTTCATTCCTGCGGAAACCATATTGGTGATATAAGCGATCCCATTCATGGATCCATCGACAATTTGACGGTCAAACCAGGCGATCGGCCGGGAGATCAGATTGAAAATTATTTTTTTGGTGATAAATTGATAGACCTCGTCGATATAAAACTTCCGGTAGGCTGCGCGGTATAATCCACCCAATCCGGCAGCGATCTTATCCGGCATATCGGAGCCTTTGCGATAAAAGGCTGTAGCCAGCAGAATGCCCGCTATTGCGATACCGATAGACGGCAAAGCGATATTCCAATGGAAATGGATGTCGAAGGCCATGCCATCGGAGGTTACCAGTTTTTGGAAGGGGATAAACCCGGTCGTAGCCGATCCGATGGCCAGGATGATCAGTGGAATGGTCATACTGGCGGGCGCTTCATGGGGGGCATGCTCGTATGTTTTTTCCTTGCCCCAGAATACCCCGTAATACAGTCGGAACATGTAAAATGCAGTTAACCCGGCGACGATATATTCGACCAGGAAGTAAAGCATATGGTTTTGATAGGCGGCCACCAGGATCTCGTCTTTGCTGAAAAAACCGGCAAACGGCGGGATACCCGCAATGGCCAGGCAGGCGATCAGAAAGGTGATATGAGTAACCGGCATATATTTCCGCAACCCTCCCATATCCGATATAAAGTTGCTGTGTACGGCATGGATGATGGCACCGGCGCCTAAAAATAAGAGCGCTTTAAACATCGCATGGGTAAATAAATGGAACATGGAGGCCATATAGCCCAGTCCATCGGCGCCCCCGTAACCGGAAACACCCAGCGCGAGCATCATATACCCGATCTGAGACATCGTCGAATAGGCCAGGATGCGTTTGATATCATTTTGGGTACAGGCGATCACGGCGGCAAACAAAGAGGTAAATGCCCCCATGATCGCTACGATCTCTAATCCTGCCGGTGCTGACAAGGCAAAAACCGGGAACAACCGCGCCACCAGGAAAACGCCGGCTACCACCATCGTGGCGGCATGGATAAGAGCGGATACCGGGGTAGGTCCTTCCATCGCATCCGGAAGCCAGATATGGAGCGGGAACATGGCCGATTTGCCGGCGCCTCCCATAAATACCAGGATCAACGACCAGGTCATTACGGATAAGCCCATAAAAGCGATCCCGCTACCCTGTGTTATGGCTGCGCCTTCAGGATCGGTCAGCAGTACAAAATCAAAAGTTCCGGTAATATAGGACAACAGGAGGATTCCGACCAGGAAGCCGAAATCTGCGAAGCGCGTAACGATAAAGGCTTTTTTCGAAGCGGCAACGGCAGAGGGTTTGTTGTAATAAAACCCGATCAATAAATAAGATGAAACACCGACCAACTCCCAGAAAATATACATTTGGAAAATATTGGTCGCTACCACCAGCCCCAGCATCGAAAAGCTGAACAGCCCCAAAAAGGCGTAAAAACGGGCAAATCCCTTTTCGCCGGCCATATAGCCCAGGCTGTAGATATGCACCATCAGCGATACGGTCGTGATCACCACCAGCATCATCACACTGATCGGATCGAGCAATACACCCATGTCAATGGCCAGTGTTTCGCTGAAACGCAGCCATTCCATCTTGTAACCGATGATCTTCTGGTAAACACCATCTACCTTACCTACGCCAAAGAAATACTGATGGGCTGCTACGTAAGATAACAAGGTAGCAATACCTATCCCAACCGTCCCGATCAGCCCGGAAACCATGGGTTTCATACGATGACCCGCCAACCCGGTGATCAGAAACGCCAGGAAGGGGATAAGCGCGATCCAGATGGTATATCCGAATTCCATGGTCAGCGGAGGGTTGGTTTATGAGTGAATATCATCATCGGGTCTCCGGCTTAATGCTTCAATTGATCGATCTCTTCCACATCCATGGTGGAGAAATTCCGGTAAAGATTTATGATGATAGCGATAGCCACGGCAGCTTCCGCAGCGGCTATGCCGATGATAAACAAGGTAAAAAAGTGTCCATGCAGTTGATCCGGGTATAAATACTTGTTGAACACCACGAAATTGATGTTAACGGCATTCAGGATCAGCTCCGCCGACATCAGCATGGTGATAAGGTTTTTCCGGGTCAGGAAACCGTAAATCCCGATGAAGAACAACAAGGTGCTGAGGACCAGGAAATGGGTAAACGGGATGCTCATGGGTTTTGCGGTTTTCCTTTTTTGGCAATAATGATCGCCCCTACCATAGCGGCTAACAGCAATACGCTGATCACCTCAAAGGGCAGTACATAGCCATTGGCGCCGTAATTCAGCATCTGTTCACCGATCAACTTCACATCGCTGGGTTTGGTGGTTTCTACCACTGGGTTGAAAGAATAGGTCAGGATGGTGTGTAGGCATAAAAATGCGCCGCCGGCACAAACGATCCCGGAGAACAACATTTTCCTCAGAGCAGGGACTTCGAGCCTTTCTTCCATCTTACTGGTCAAAAGGATCGAAAAAATGATCAACACCACAATACCCCCGGCATATACGGTGATCTGTACGGCCGCCAGAAAGTTATAATGCAGCATGAAATAGATAGCAGCCGTCGCACCCAAAACAAAAAGCAGGTAGATGGCCGCACGGAGGATCCTCCGGGTGGTTACCACCATGATGGCAAATCCCAGGATAATTGCTGAAAAGAGATAAAATAGTGCCTGCTCCATCATTTACGGGCTATTCAACCCCTTTCATCAGTTTTGATCCCGGTTTATTCAATATTTTCGTCAGCTTCGACCGGTCGAATACCGCATGTTCAAAATCCTGTCCCATTTTAATTGCATCTGTGGGGCATGCCGGTATGCATAGCCCGCACATGGTGCACATTTGCAGGTGATAGATGAACTTATCGATCACTTTTTTCTTTTTCCCGTCCACTTCCACGCGGTCGCTGATGATCTCGATGGTGCCGTTGGGACAAGCAATCTCACAGGCGGAACATCCGGTGCATTTGTGTTCGTTATCGTCATTATGCGGCATGATCACCTCTCCCCGGAACCGGTCGAACATGGTCAGGGTGTCCTTGTTTTCCGGATATTGCTGGGTGATGATCTCCTTGCGGGCATGAGCAATGTAATACCCGGTAACCCGCATACCGGTCAACAGCGACTTGACGCCTTGGAAAATGTCGCTGAAATATTGTATGATTGCTTTGATCATGATCTAAAAATGCCAATCCATCAAGGCTATAAATGCCATGAACAGGATATTGACGAGGTTTATGGGTAACAAATATTTCCATTCAAGGGTCAGCAACTGGTCGATCCGCAGCCTGGGGAAAGTCCAGCGAAACCACATGATGATAAAGATAATCACTGATGTTTTGCCTAAAAACCAAATGACCGGCGGAATATAATCCATGACTTGGTTAAAGGCACTGAAACTGCCGATATGTAACGGCATCCACCCTCCGAAAAATACGGTTGCGCCAATGGCGGCAACGATGAACATGTTCACAAATTCGGCCAGGAAGAAGAAGGAAAATTTCAAGCCGGAATATTCAGTGTGGAAACCTGCCGTTAATTCGGATTCCGCCTCTGCCAGGTCGAAGGGTCCACGGTTGGTTTCCGCCGTACTGGCGATCAGGAATACGATAAATGCGATCCATGCCGGTATATGTCCTTTGAAGATCCACCAGCCGTTAGCCTGGCTTTCTACGATGTCTGACATCGACAAGCTGCCCGTGAGCACTATGATCGTTAACAGGGAAAGTCCCACGGACAATTCATAGCTCACGACCTGTGCGCCGCTCCGGATAGCGCCGATCAGGGAATATTTATTATTACTCGACCACCCGGCGAGTAGTATGCCGACCACGCCGATCGAAGAAACGGCGGTTATATAAAAGATCCCGATATCCAGGTCGATCGCATGCAGTCCTTTGGCAAAGGGGATCGCGGCAATCGCGAAGTAAGAGGCTATGATGATCACAAAAGGGGCCAGGTTAAACAGGAATTTGTCAGCATTCAAGGTTACCAGTGGTTCTTTCAGGAGCAGCTTGAGGCCATCGGCCAGGGTTTGGGCGGTCCCCAAGAAGCCTACCCGCATCGGACCGAGCCGTTGCTGGAAGAAAGCGCATACTTTCCGCTCGGTATAAACCAATACCAGGCCCAAAATGGAAAATAGGGTCAGGAAACAAATGCCTACGATTGCCATTTCGATGATCATGGTCAGGGTAGGCGAAAAATTTTCACTTAATGCGACATGGATCGATTGGGTGAGGGATGTAAAATCGTAAATATCGAAGGCCATGGATCAGGGAAAATGAAGGGTCAAAGGTAGCAAGTAAAAGCCAAAGAATACTAAAAGAGGAGCAACAATATTAAAAAGTTTCACACCGGCTCCTGCAGGATGTTTTTTAGTAAAAACTTCTAAAAGCCCCCCGCTGGCCGTTGTTGTTTCAAAAATCTTCCCCCTGGCAGTTGTTGAGTCCCCTCTGGCAGTTGTTGTGTCTTTTGACCAACAACTCTGGGATGGCTCGAATGTTTGAATGCTATT
>JANQFB010000314.1 GCA_028278085.1 Chitinophagales bacterium | reverse complement strand
GACCCTGCACTTCCATAATTATAGCAGCAAATTGAGCGCCTGAGCAATCCAATTCATGTTCAACAAAAAGTGGCTGAATACGGCCTGGTTATAACCACCTGGTGTTGCAGCCACTTTTCTACCTTTCAGTTGTAAATATTCTTTAAATTAGTCTTTGCAAGCATCTGGAAACGCCGAGATGCCAAATATGCATTGGTTAAATCGTGAAGTTACCTGCAGGGTTTATGGTCTTCCTTTATGCCGGCATTCTTTTTGCCCAACATCCGGTCTATAAACACTATACCGTAGAAGATGGATTGCCCAGCTCGGAAGTTTATGATATCATTCAGGATACCAAAGGTTATATTTGGTTTGCTACGGATAGGGGGGTGAGTCGCTTTGATGGTTACAGGTTTGAGGTTTTTACGACAGATGATGGATTGAGCGATAATACCGTGTTTGAAATTAAGGAAGACCATCGCGGAAGGTTATGGTTCCGGACCTTTTCCGGAAGATTATCCTACTTCCAACACGATAGTATTCATCAGCTACCGGTAAATGATGAATTACAGCAAAAACTGGGACCGGTATTGGTGAATTCGATATATGTCGATGAAGGAGACACCATCTGGTTAGGTCTGGTAAGAGGAATGGGCAAGATCTTGCCCAACCATCAGATCATTCTTGATAGGGGGCATGAATCAAATGCCTATTACGGTTATTTGAAAAATATTGATGAAAAAGGATTTATAACTGGCAGCGGACGTTTGAAAATACCGGAGGGTATTAAAAAAATAACTGAAGAAATTGCGCTGGGCAACAATACGGTCTTCGTTATCCGGTATAATGGGCTCTCCGGCAAGATTTTTGCAGACAAATTGCAAGGTGATCGTTACTTATTTGCGGTCGGGAATTCCTTGTTTCACTTAGCAGATTCCACGTTATCCGCTACGATTTCTTTTGATCAGCCTATCACTCAT
Organism: Chitinophagales bacterium; assembly: GCA_028278085.1. Classification (GTDB taxonomy): domain Bacteria; phylum Bacteroidota; class Bacteroidia; order Chitinophagales; family JANQFB01; genus JANQFB01. The sequence continues at coordinate 7,246 of JANQFB010000314.1, read as the reverse complement.
ATAAAGGGCGACAAACAGCAAAATATCTGGGTGGGCCTGTTAAAAGGCGGTGTGCGCTATTTTCGCAAAGGTGAATTATCCGACAAAACCGGCAGGACCTTATTGGCTGGCAAGTCGGTATCAGCGGTGTGGGAAGACCGGGAAGGCAGTCTTTGGTTTGCTACCCTGGAAGATGGCGTGTATTTTTTGCCTTCCAGGAATTTCTTATCCTATACCACAGCCAATGGTTTGGATGATAAGCGTGCCACGCATATTACACTTACCAGCGAAAATAAGGTCTGGTTGGGCATGTATAACGGTACGGTGCATCAAATTGATGGGCAATCGATCAGATCATTCCGGTTTTCACAGGAGGAGAATTTTATTGCCGGATTATTTACCCTTAACAATGGGAAGGTCTGGATCTCCACGGCGACTGAAAATTTCATCATGAATAGCAAGGGAGCAAGCAAGAAAATCGATAACAATGGAGGTATTTTTTCCTTATACCAGGCAAACGACAGTATAATTTGGGTGGGAAGTACAGGCGGCATCATGAAATATGTACATGACAAGGATGTTTACCGTTCATCAAGAGATCAGGATTGGAAATTGAGGGTCAATGCACTTTCCGGAAATGAGCAGAACGAATTACTGGTAGGTTGCCTGGATGGATTATGGGTTTATAAAGACGATACATTCCACTACCAGGGTAGCAAGCACCACCTGCTTAAAAACAGGATAACGGATATCAAAAAGATAGACGGTCGTTTTGGGATAGCGACACAGGGCGCAGGAATACTGATCAAAGAGCAGGAAAACATTTATCAGATCACTCAAAAAGACGGTCTGACCAGTAATTTGTGCAATTCAATTTTTGTTGAGAACGATAGCACCATTTGGGTTAGCACCAATAATGGATTAAGCATCATTGGCCTGAAGGAAAATATTGATGGTTATACGATAAGGAACATAACGGCTGCCGATGGATTGGTCTCTAACGAAGTTAATCAGATCTATGTAAAAGGAGGAAAGGTATGGGTGGCTACCAACAAAGGCCTGACGATCTTCGATCAGCATCAATTAGCCCATAATATAACGCCGCCACCGATATATATAATACGGCTCAATATTAACGGCCAGCGGGAGACAGTCAATGATGAATATATATTGCCTTATGATCAAAATAATCTGAACATCGACTATTTAGGGCTATCTTACAAAAACGCAGGTGAATTGCAATATCGGTATAAGATGGTGGGCATCGACACGAACTGGGTTTACACGACTGCCCGGTCAGTTCAGTATCCTACCTTGCCATCCGGTACATACAAGTTTATGGTCAGTGCGAGGAATAACGACGGATATTGGAGCAAAGCGCCGGAAACATTGAGCTTTATCATTCGCCCTCCATTCTGGCAGACCTGGTGGTTTAGAGCATTGGTGAGCCTCATCATCGTTGGGTCTATTTATGTCTTTTTTAAGATCAGAGTACTCACCTATAACCGGGATGTCGTCAGGGAATTGATCAAACTCATCATACACAAACTGAAAGGCCGGCAGCATTTGTACATTAAAGTGGTCGAAGGTGATTATGCAAGGATCATGCTGGAAGATATCCTTTGGCTGAAAGCAGCAGGCGATTATGTCGAGATTGTTACGGAAAGCAAGAAATATTTAGTGCGTGCCACCATGCAAGCCCTTAAGGAAAACATACCGGATAAAAAGAATTTTCTCAGAGTCCATCGATCTTATATCATACCCATGCGAAAGATAGAAGCCTTTCAGGGGAATAATCTACTGATCAATGGTACTAAAATACCGGTTGGGGATACCTATCAAAAGCAAATAAAAGCCTTAAAAGCAAAAATTATTACGCCTCAAAAAAATAAGCCGGGTTGATCCCACCCGTTTTTCCCACAAGGATATTTTTTGCTTCCCGATTCACCTTGATTTTTTAAGGATTCACCGCAAAGTCTTGTTATTGTTTGTTCGCCGGCTGTGTGAAGGGCTATTTTAGCGACGAGAAAAACATAAGGCGACCAGGAGGAGAAACTGGTTTGTGGATCATATTAACTCCAATAAAAGCCACCCAAATTTTAAATTATTCCAAGATGAAATGTAGAATCCTATTGATGGTTATAGCAGGATGGTATATGATAGGCCATTTATCGGCACAGGAGGTTGGCTTTGATTTTGTGCCTGGAGCGCTTTTTTTCAAGATCAATGACCAAGTAAACCTGGAAATTCCGACAATCGACAGGTTAAATGACAAATCCCTGCCTGTCGATGACCTGGCATCTGATCCAGCCCAAACAAATTCGGTCTTAAAGGATTTTGGAAAGTTAGTCCATCACTATCGGATAGAGAAAATCGAGAAAGCTTTTCATTTGGCGGATCCCAAACTCCAAAAAATTTACCGGCTTGCCTGTAAGGACACCTCCGGGATCGATGGATTGTTAGCTGCGCTGGAAAAACTCCCCTATATCGAGTATGCAGAAAAAATACCTTTACCTAAGCAATTCTTAACCCCAAATGACTTGCATACCAATCAGTGGCATTTAAATGTCATCCAGGCAGAACAAGCCTGGGATATAACTATGGGCTCTAATACAGTTGTTATTGCGGTGGTGGATGATGCCGTAAAACTCTCTCATGAAGATCTTTCCGGAAACAAATGGATCAACCCCGGAGAGATCCCCAACAATGGTGTGGACGATGATGGAAACGGATACATCGATGATGTTAACGGATATGATGTATCTGACCAGGATAATAATCCCAACCCACCGGCTTCTGCTACCAACAACTCATTTACACATGGTACGCATTGTGCGGGAATAGCTGCTGCTGCCACCCACAATAATATAGGCATTGCCTCCATCAGTTATCAAGCGAGCATCATGGCTGTCAAATGCAAGCCCAGTTCCACCACAGGACCCGGAATACCCGATGCTTACCTGGGTGTTCAATACGCCATTGCCGCCGATGCAGACGTCATAAGTATGTCATGGGGAGGTAGTTATTTCTCCACCACTTATCAAATGCTTTTTGACTATGCCAACAGCCTGGGTATCGTATTAGTTGCTGCAGCAGGCAATCAGAATAGCAGCACTCCCATGTATCCGGCTTCCTATAATCCTGTCATCAGTGTGGGTTCTACTGATTTGAATGATGTAAAGGCCGGGTCCTCCAGTTATGGAACCACCATAGATGTCATGGCGCCAGGGCAAAACATTTGGAGCGCCCTGGCAGGCTCCAACTCCTCGTATGGCTATCTGAGCGGCACCTCCATGGCATGCCCCCTGGTATCAGGGTTGGCCGCTCTGATGTTGTCCATGGATCCTAACCTATCCCCGGAAGACCTCGAAATCTGCCTTAAAAACAGTTGCGATAATATCGATGCTCAAAATCCGGCTTATATGGGGCAATTGGGTGCCGGAAGGATCAATGCCTATCAGGCGCTAATTTGTTTAGGCGCCATCAAAGCCGATTTTGCAGCAGACCATCGTCAGATCTGCCCGGGTACAACCGTACAGTTTAGTGATCAATCCCTTAACAACCCTACTTCCTGGCTATGGGACTTCCCTGGTGGGATGCCTTCCTTTTCTACCCAACAAAATCCCACTATAAGCTATCCTACATCCGGTACTTATGATGTGACACTTATTGCCTCGAATAGTAGCGGATCAGATACCCTCACCAGAACCGCCTATATTGAAGTGGGGATCCCAGCCGGTGTACTCAGCGGATCTGCCATTATATTTTCGGGTAATTCAAGCAAGCTCAAAGTAGATCTAACCGGGAAGCCTCCCTGGAGTATTTCCTACCATGATGGTGTGGCGCCTGCAACGATAAATGGTATTTCAACAACACCTCATTTCATTACGGTTTCTCCGGCAGCAACAACCACCTATACCTTGACCGCTGTAAGTGATGCCGATTGTGTTGGTATACCCTCCGGAAGTGCTACCATTACAATCGATTCAGCGCTTGCTAGCTGTGTTACCTTCAAAAGCCATCAGAAAATCAGTGATACGGAAGGCAATTTCAGCGGCATCCTGGATAATAGTGATGTATTTGGACGCGCGGTTGCCAATATTGGCGACCTGGATGGCGATGGCGTGAATGATATTGCTGTAGGAGCCTACCAGGATGATGATGGTGGCGCAGACTTCGGAGCGGTGTGGATCTTGTTCCTTAACCTTGACGGAACCGTAAAAAATCATCAAAAGATCAGCGACCTAATGCCAAATTTTACAGGCCAGTTGGGCGGCTTTGATTTTTTGGGCGCTTCCATTACTACAGTCGGTGATCTGGATGGTGATGGTGTTCAGGATATAGTCGTGGGCGCTCATTATGATGATGACGGTGGCGTGGATAAAGGAGCGCTGTATGTATTTTTCCTGAATACCAATGGTACGATCAAAGCCTTTCAAAAGATCAGTGATACGCAAGGCGGGTTTCCTTCCGGAGTGTTGGACAATGGAGACAGATTTGGTGTTGCGGTTACCAATCTGGGCGATATGGATGGCGATGCCATACCTGACATTGCGGTAGGCGCTGTATTTGATGACGACGGTGGAGCAAACAAAGGAGCCATACATATTCTATTCTTAAATAATAATGGCACGGTCAAGGCTCATCAAAAGATCAGCAGCACTGCCGGTAACTTTGCCGGGATCTTAGACAATGGTGACGAATTCGGCATCGTTAGTGCTATTGAAGATCTGGATGGGGATGGTGTTACCGACCTCGCCGTGGGTGCTTATTTTGATGATGATGGTGGAGCGGACCGGGGTGCGGTATGGATATTGTTCTTAAATAACGATGGCACCGTGAAAGCTCACCAAAAGATCAGTAACACCCAGGGAAATTTTAATGGTATACTGGATGATGTCGATCGCCTGGGATTTTCCGTTGCTTCCATTGGGGATGTGAACCGGGATCGACTGCCGGACCTGGCGGTGGGTGCGAATTTGGATGACGATGGTGGATCAGACCGAGGGGCTGTTTGGATGATTTGCTTAAATCAAGACGGCACTGTTAAGGAGCACAGAAAGATCAGTGCTACCGCAGGTGATTTTACAGGTGTGCTGGACGACGGTGATAACTTTGGGATGGCAGTTTCAGGACTGGGAGACCTGGATGGAAATGGGGTGAACGATATTGTTGTAGGCGCCTACCATGATGATGACGGCGGATCGGATAGGGGGGCAGTATGGATGCTGTTTTTGGAAGATACCTGTGATGCAGACTCTTGTGTGATCACAGCCGGCTTCGTGGCCAGCGATACCCTCATCTGCGACAGTACCACCATATTGTTTACCAACACCAGTATTCATGCATCCTTATACGAATGGCAGGTGAATGGTTCATTCTACGATACTACGGCTGATGTATCAATCCGGTTCGACACGGCCGGGGTTTATAGGGTCAGCCTTTTGGCCGGTACCGGATCATGCCGTGATACTGCTGAAATGACTATTACAGCACTTGGTAAGCCTCTTGCCTCCTTCATCACCGCAGACACTGCCGTCTGTGAAAGCGCCTCCCTGCATTTTTTCAACCTCAGTACTCATGCCAGCTTATATGAATGGCAGCTCAATGGAAGCTTTTATGATACAACCACCCAAGTAACGATCCCCTTTGATACTGCCGGAGCTTATGTCATTACCTTAATTGCCGATAATGGTTTATGCCGGGACACCTTTAGTAAAACCATTATGGTGGTGGCTAATCCGGTGGCCCAGGCCTGGCCGGATACGACTGTGTGTTTGGGTGATTCCGTTCAACTATCTGCCTCACCCGGTATATTCCATTATTGGTTCCCGACCGAAGATTCCCATGAACATTTGCTGCCGGATCTGCTAGCAAAGCCAGATACCACCACCCAATATGGTGTAATCGTTATCGCGGCTTCCGGGTGTGATCCGGATACTGCATCTGTAACGGTTTGGGTAAATCCCCCACCCACTGCAGAAGCGGGCCCGGATATAACCATTTTAAGGGGAGAGGAAATTCAACTGGGCGCTTGTTGCGGCCATACTTATGCCTGGAGCCCTCCCCATGGTTTAAACTGTTCCGATTGTCCCCATCCATCTGCTCAACCCGATGAAACAACCACTTATCATGTTACTGTATTCGACAGTATCGGTTGTACAGCTTCGGATTCGCTAACCTTGTTCCTCGAAACGGACCTTTTTATTCCCAACATGTTTAGCCCTAATGGCGATGGGATCAACGATATCTTCCAGGTATATAGTTCAGCGCTTGAAGCCTTGGATCTATCCATCTATAACCGCTGGGGAGAATTGATCTTCAGGTCCAATGATATGCATACGGGCTGGGATGGTTCCTTTAAAGGAAAACCCCAACCTGCCGGCGCCTTTATTTGGCGTATCAACGGAAGGTATGCCGGTGGTGAGGAAATCATAATTAACGGTGGCAATACCGGTAGTGTTTTATTAATAAGATAATCGAGATCAAATGAGAAATTCCATATGCTTTAGTGTCAAGAACCTGTGCTTGTCAGTCATACTGTTACCCATGGCTTTAGCTGCCCAGGATCCACATTTTTCACAGTATTATCATTCACCGCTTACCTTGAATCCCGGTCTGGTGGCACAAAAAAGCGATATGCAATTGATACTGAATTACAGAAACCAATGGGCCAGCCTGTCCCAACCTTTTTCCACACCCCAGGCCAGCCTGCTATACCCGCTGCTTAAAAATGACGGCACCCGGTATGGAGGCCTGGGCTTGTCTTTTATAAATGATAAGTTAGGGCAGGGCGGGATGCTGCAAACTACTGGTGTTGCAGGGGCTTTCGCGTATAATTTCAGCCTGGAAAGCGGTCATTATCTCAGTATGGGCATGCAAGGAGGGTATTATCAAAAGAAGCTGGCCATCGGGGAGCTTACTTCCGGAAGCCAATGGCAAAATGGAGGTTATAACCCCCAGGCCTCCCTTGGAGAAGATTTTACCCAGACAACGGTTACCTTGCCTGATATGAGCGCCGGTATTTTATGGTATCTGGAGGAGCAGGAAAAAAGCATAAAGGCGTATGCCGGTATTTCCCTTTTCCATCTTAACCAACCCAATGAATCCTTCTACGGGCAGGATTATCAGCTCCCGATGAGAATTTCATATTTCGGGGGCGTCAAATTAATTAGTTATAACCAGTTTGATATCATCCCCAATATGCTGTATATGTTTCAAAGAAAAGCCCAGGAGCTAAGTTTGGGTTCGCTTATTCGCTACAATT
>JANQFB010000312.1 GCA_028278085.1 Chitinophagales bacterium | reverse complement strand
TTATCCTTGCTCGAACGGGGCACCCTTCATCGACCCCGATAGGTTTCCTGTTGTGGAAGACGAGGATTTGATACCGGTATTTATGGAGGCCGCTGCCATCGATGACTTTGCTTCTTTCTTATTGATCTATGATGCCGGTGAAAAGCTCAGGCTGGCGCGAAAGTTCAAGGAGCTCGATCTTCAAAAGGAGTTGCCGGTATTAGAATAATTTAATGCTTCCGGGCTCACGTTACCTTTACCCCGAAAATGCAGATGTCGTCGACCTGATCATTCCTTCCTTTCCAGTTGTCGAAAGTTTCGATCAATGTTTTTTCCTGCGCTTTCATGGTCTGTTTGCGTCCGGCATATAAGAGCTCCCGGAATTGCTTTTGGGTATACTTCTTTTTGCGGTCGCCGCCGAACTGATCGGGGAAGCCATCGCTGAAGGTAAAGATCAGGTCATTGGGTTCGAGCCGGATGGTATGGCTCGTAAAAGGCTTGGGCCGGGTATAGATACCTATGGGTTGTTTATCGGCTTTTGTTACCATCAACTCTTCCCCCCGGATAAGATACAGCGGGTTATAAGCCCCGGCATATTCCAGGGTATTTGTAGATCGATCCCACACGCATAAGGCGATGTCCATACCGTCTTTCAAATTGTTCTGGAATAGCTTGACACTCCTTTCTTCCAGGGCAGACCGGAGCCCTTTCGCTTCCGATCCTGTTGATGGTTGATCCGTGAGTTTGTTTGCCGGGCCTTCCTGCCGGATCTTTTGCAACACTTTTTCTTTGGAGCTCAGGGATTCGATCAACTGTTGCCGGAGTTGATCGAGTATCTCATTGGCCTTAATGGTTTTGTGCTGGAGAACGATCTCGTTCAACAGTGAAATGCCGATCATGCTCATCAGCGCTCCCGGCACACCGTGACCGGTGCAGTCGGCCGATGCCCAGACAATTTTGTTGTCTCCAGCCTGGCAGGCCCAATAAAAATCGCCGCTGACGATGTCGCGGGGTTTGTAAAACACAAAATATTCCCCGAAGAGCGCTTCCAGTTCTTCACGGGCGGGTAAGATAGCTTCCTGGATCCGTTTGGCATAGAGAATACTATTGGTGATCCGCTCATTCTTTTCCTGGATGGTGGCCTTGGATTCTGTCAGGGCCAGGCGGGCGATGATCTCCTTTTTGGTCAGGACGTACCTGGATTGTATGAGGATGATCGTAAATAAAGCTACAGATATCGTTACAAATCCACCGTTGGTGATCACTTCTTCCACGGTAAGGGGGCTGAGAAGGATGTAGAATATAACATTGGCTACCAGGCTCAATCCGATGGCGATAAATGAATGGATAATACGCCAGAGGATCAGCATACCCATACCGATAAATAAGGTACAATAACCAAGGGTGGTCATTCTGAATATCTCCACATCCACCACCATCAACATATAAGCGCTCAGAATGGAAAGGGACATTGCCGGAACATAGATGATAAATTCCGGGCTAAGCTTCAGTTTTTTCCGCAATAATACCGTGGCCAGGGTGAGCAAGGAGGCCAATACCCTAAGCACTGCCCAGAACTGCCATTTTTCAGGGACCGTGAAATAATCACTGATGATCCAGATAGGGTTAACGATAATGGCTACCCAGCATCCGATCAGATGAAATTTCATGGCTACCTTATCCAATTCGGCCGGCCAGGTATCTTTTACGGATCCTGTTTTTACCACTGATTTTGCTTGGGGCATATTAAAAGGACTATGTATCTAAGAACCTGTGAATTCTTAGAAAGCTCCAAAGATAGTTCATATTGGACGGATATAGCGACCAATCTACCGGAAGTTCCCAATATTTTGCCCGAAAAACGGTATTTTGGCATAGATTTTACGCCAGAATTGGTAATAATCTTGTATCTTTTATCCATATATTACCGTAAAAAAACAAGTTTCACCCAAGCACAAACATGTCACTCAAAGGAATATTGATCGGCCTCATTTTAGCAGGGTCTATTTCGGCGTCCCAGGCGCAAATAGAGAATTTCCACCTTTCGCTGGGCGCCGGAGCGGTCTATTATGTGGGTGACCTGAAAGACAATACCCTCCCGGATCCCAGGTTCTTTAACTTATTCTGGCAGGTGCAGTTGGGCTACAAGATCAACCAGTACTTCACCATTACCGGTGGTTATATGAAAGGCAAATTGAAGGGCGCTGATGCTTTGGGGCGGAAAAACCCAGGACGCGACTTTTTCTTTCAATCCAAGCTAAAGGATTATCATCTCCTGTTGAAAACCAATCTTGCCAATTGGTGGGATCAATATTATTTCTTTACGCCCCGTTTATTGACCGGCGCCAGCTATTTCCGCTTCGACCCCATGGCCGGTGGCGTGCCCCTTCGCTTATTGGGTACGGAAGGGCAATTGCTGGGAGGGCCCTATGATAAACCTTACAAGCCGTGGAGCATTGCCACGAAAGTAGGGCTGGAAGTTTCATTTCCCATAACCTATTGGCTGGATATTGACGTATTTGCCATTTATAACAATACCTTTACGGATCACATCGATGATGTGGGTGGCTATTACCCGGCCTATGAAGATATCATGGGTTCCCCAGGAGGAGCCGGCACCGCTACTTATACTTACCGTTATGTCAATGGCCATATTCCACCGGCCAGCCGGGAGAGGGGTAATCCGGACATGCGTGACGGATATATCCATTTCGGCGTGAACCTAACGATCTGGCCCTGGGGCAAGAGTTCGGGAATGGGCGGTTACCGGATCGATTGCCCGGATTACAACAAGCTTCGAAATCCTTTGGAACAGGAGCAGGAACGCCAGAAGAAAAAGGATCAAAAGAAGATGAAGAAAGGCAAGAAAAAGAAGGATAGCTTCGGGTATTGATCAATTATTGGGTTGGGGAACGGGAATACCCTCAGAAAAATCAATCCACCTATCTCTAACCAGGATCTGGCAATCGTCATCATGTAATGTATCAACCACACGATTTTGAACAACTGCCGAATCAGTTAGCCAAGCACCATCCTTTTGCTTAACATCCTTTCCTCAAGCGTTGAATCGCTGAGGAGGCGCTGGCGTATTTATCCTTTAGGATAGGTATGGATATCAAATTTCCATACCTATCTCATTAACACTAAATTTATACGCAAAATACAACATAAAAATGAGCAGAAAAACCGACAAAGGAGGTTCGCGAACGGCGTCAAAATCAATAAAAGATAGTGAACAAATTGTCGTATCGGATGCTATAGTCATTAACAAAATACATGTCATCAGAGGTGAACAGGTGATGTTAGATAATGATTTGGCTGAACTCTACGGGGTAGAAACCAAATATTTAAAGCGGCAGGTCAGAAGAAATATCAAGCGCTTCCCAGAAGATTTTATGTTTGAGTTAAACAAAAACGAGTTTGAAAACTTGAGGTGCCAATTTGGCACCTCAAGTTGGGGAGGCACTCGATACTTTCCTATGGCCTTTACTGAAATAGGCATTCCGCAGCTATCGACGGTATTAAACAGTAATAGGGCCATCATGGTGAACCTGCAGATCATGAGGGTCTTTGCCAAAATGAGAAGGATATTGTTGACACATAAAGATCTGTTTTTAAGGTTAGAACAATTGGAACGAAAGCTAATCGGACAGGACAAGAAAATAGAACTAGTTTTCAAATACCTTAAACAGTTTATCAAAGAGCAAGAACAGCCGAGAAAACAAATAGGCTTCAAGACCGGAAAAGACAAGAAATAGCTTCGGCTGCAGCCTGTCTGTCGAACCCAGCGAACAAAGACGGTAACTCCGCTGAAAAACCGGAAAACTTTTTAAATAGTTACCGTAAAATCCCGGATCAGCAAACTGTCTTCGGCCACGGTCCGGCCGATCGCAGGCGTGCTTTTATCTGACCGGTCTACCGGTTCCAGCCCGGCCGTATAAATAAATATGGCCAACAACACCGCTGCAGCGATCCCGGCCTGGTAAACAGGAATTTTATACATAAAGACCTGGCTCAACGGCCTTAACAAGCCTTTCGGGCGTTCATTTCCAGCTTTCTTTTCGGTTAATTTTTGCTGCAAGCGGGATAAGATTGCCGGGTCAGGTTGTAAGTCCGGCTCCTGGTTCAGATCCAGGGCCTGGCGCGAGGCGCTGATCAGTTGATGAAAGGCTACGACCTGTTCCCAGGTCTTGAAATGTTGCAACACAAAAGCTTTTTCCGTTTCATTCAGCTCGTCCGGTGATTTGGCCGCTAATAATTGCTCGATGTTTTCCGGCTTAAATGATCCTTTATTTTCCATAGCGTTTAAATTTTAGGGTCAAAGACCTCCAGTTTGTCTGCCAGCCATTTCAGGGTATAAAACAGCCTTGATTTTATGGTTCCTTCTGCGCAATCCATGATCTCACTGATCTCTTTCAGGGATTTGTTTTGTTGGTAGCGCAAGATAAATGTTTCTTTTTTCTCCGGGCCCAACTGGTCCAGTTGCAGCCACAATTGTTCCCGGAAGGCCGAAGCATCCAGGAGCTTATCCATGTTGGGTGTGGTCTCCGAATGCAGCAATACCTGGTAATTGACGGCCACTTCCGGATCCGACCTGACAGCCATGCTCCGGTATTCATTCTTACACATATTTCTGGCCAGCGTATAGATCCAGGTGGTGAAGGATCTTGAGGGGTCGTACAAATGAGGTTTCTCGATGATCTTTGTGAACAGATCCTGCAGAAAATCCTGTGATTTTTCCCTATCCTTATGCAACATGGTATAGAAAAAATGCAATAACCGGGTGCTATAACGTTTGTAAAGCTCGTTAAAGGCCTCCGCATCCTGCCCGGCAATGGCCTGCATCAGTTGATTATCTGCCTGTTCGCTATAATGGAGCATCAGAGGTTTTTTTGTTGAGCACTCTTAACCAATTTCCGGGTAAAGTTTTCTTCCCGGCCATATAATTTCAGCAAGTAGATCCCGTCGGGATAACCGGAAAGGTCGATGGTTAACAGCCGGGAGGATTGAAGATCCTTTCGGGCTAATAATTTTCCCAACAGGTCATACATTTCCCAACTTAACAATCCACCGGTTATATTTCCGGCATCAACCTTTACCATCCGGGTTACCGGGTTAGGATAAAGCCGTATCACCGGGTTTTCCGCGGGCTTTTCCCGTACCGATAGCGGGGGGCTGTTCAAGGCAATTTTCCACAATCCGGTTGTATCCAGCCGTGTGGAAAAGACCAGCCAGTCTTTATCTTCCCAATAAGAAAGGGCCATGATCGCTTTGCCGGTTTTGGATACGGTTTCCCAATGGTGGAGATCACGGGTGCGATAGATGACATCGTCGTCGGGACCGAAAGGACCTCCATGAGGAGCTGTGGTTCCAAAAGTGTAGAGGTAACCGTGGTTATCTTGGGTGAAAACATTGTAATTAGGATCTAACAGCAAGCGGAAATCATTCAGGGGAATGGAATCTACCTGGTGATCTTTGTTCGCCACGACTAAAGATTTACCATCGGCTCCCATGCCGATCAATTGATCGTTGAACTGGAATAACCGGGCGGTATGGCGTATGGCATAAGTTCCCGCCTGCGACCATTGCTGTCCGTTGTCCGGGCTTGAATATAGCAAGGATTCTTCCCCTTCGCTGTCGTTGAAAACCGCATATAGCTTTTCCCGGAAGCGGATGATATCATATATCCGGTAGCCGGCAGGGCTGGATACATGTGTCCAATGCTCCCCTTGGTCGGTACTTTTGAAGATCTGCCCGATGGGCGTAATGAAATCACCTGTATGTGAGCCTGTACTGATATATATCGTATCCCCCTCTGCATGCATGCCGAAGCTATGGACCACATTGGGCAAATTGCGATATTTCGTTACCCCTTCCTGGCTATGGTAGGTATAAAAATTACCGAAAGACCAATCGTCGGGACAGCAGGGATCAATGCCGGCAATATAGAGGCGGTCACCTTCAACAGCCAGATCATGAATGCCCTGTTCATAAGGCTGGTAAAGGGCAGAAATACCATTTTGGGGGTCAAAAGTGGCCAGTAAAGCGCCATTTTGTGCTGTCGGTTGGCCGCTGCTGAAGCCGATCATCATCCGGTCCTGCATCGCCTCCATGGTATATGCGCCGAAATGCGATGGGTCCGGTGAATAGCCGGTATTCGATTCAAACCAGCTCCTGGTATTCAGGTCCGGGATCAATGGATCTGCCGGCAGGTCCATTTGGGCAATGGATAGATTGGACATCAGTAAACCCCATACCAGCAAGATCGGATACCTTAAAAACGTTTCCATCGTTATTTTTTCTTGTGGTTTTCAAAATAGTCTTTCAGCTTGGTATAGGTTTCATCGGGGCCGCCGGAAGCAATCTTTAAGGCCAGCTCTTCATATTTCACGGCATTGGCATTTTCACCCGTTGTCCGGTAATGCTCGAATAACATGATAAATGGAGCGATGTAGTTATAATTAACCCGGCTGTATTCCGCAGGTGTATCGCAATACCAGTCTTCATAGAATAGAAAATCCAGGCGGAAATCATATTCGATATTCTGTTTGAGCAAGGCGATATTGTCGATCCTTTCCGTGGTGTATTTAAAGGCCAGGCCGGTAACATACAGATGCTTCTTTTGTCCGGTTAAATATGATTTGTTGATGGAAATGGCCAGGTACATGGGAACCTTGGGATTGGCGGCATGAATAGCCGGATAAGCTTTCCTGCAGAAATCTTTATCATCTTTGTCCGGCATTTGAGCAGGCTTCAATCTCCTTTCTGCCAAGATCTTTTTCAGATATTCGGGATTTCTTTGGATGAGACTGAAATTCAGGATGAGCACATCTGTCCGGATCCCTTTGACATATTGTAAAACCCATGCCGGATAGGTATCCAGGTCGCCATTGGTGAATAGAATGGCATTTGGTTCACAGGACATGAGCATGTTATAGTTATAGTTCAGCGCATTTTTCGGCATGTCCCGTGTTTCATACAATTGGCGGCATACTTTTCTCAATTTGTCCGTTTGCCGGTCCATTTCATAGGCCAGGATGAGATCATACAGGATCTCCGGGCAATTGTCGCAGATCTCGTAAGCTTTTTCCAGCAGGGCCACATCTTTTTCTTCATCGGTGTTGTATTTCAGCAACAGGTATTCATAGGATCCGGGAACCTGTTGCCCCATTTGTCGGACAATTGCCGCCAGCGAATCTTTAACGGCCTGGGATTTACGGTCTTTAAAATTGGCATACCGGGTGGCGTGGTAAAAGTTGAACCAGGCATCGGCATTTGCAGGATCTTTGGTCAATTCCTGCTGCCACAGCTTACTTTGTTTGACATACCATTCCGAAGGGTAGCCCTTTTTGGCAATCGAAATGATCTTTTCCGGTTTATCCTGTGCATGGGCCTGTAACAGGCAAGCCAATGCCAGTATGATAAATCCGGTTAGGTTGTGCATAAATCTTGATTTCATTTGAGGGTTGTTTATGATTCTGATGACCTTATATACACATCTGCCGACTGGAGGTTCATTATTATTTGAAAATAGTTTTCCGATAGATCCGCCCGGGCCCATGCCCCGTAGCTGCAAGGATATGGATGCGTTCAGATCCGTACACCGATCACACAAATGTCATCGACCTGGTCTTTTTCATCCTTCCATTGGTCAAAGGCCTGTGTCAACCTTCCCTGTTGTTGCTCCATCGGTTGGGAAGCATTTGCCAGCAGCAGGTTTTTAAATCGTTTGTAATTGAATTTCCGGTACTCGGGCCCGCCGAATTGATCGGCAAAACCATCGGAAAAAATATATACCTGGTCTCCTTTTTTCACTGGGATAATATGATTGTCGAATAACCGGTCACTTTTTCTGATATGCACCCCGATGGGTTGCTTGTTGGCTTTTACCTCCAGAAAGTAGTGATGATCGTGTTCATGGATGACCAGGTTTACCTCGCCGATTGCCGATTGAAGATCTGTCAGCCGCTGTCCGGTTGCGTTTTCCCCGGTTTTGGGTATGATCAGGTATAAGGCATTATAAGCCCCCGCGTATTCCAATATTTCCTTATCCCGGTCGAGTTTGCATAAGGCAATGTCCATCCCATCCTGGGAACCGCTACCGCCTTTTTGACGCAGCACTTCTATGATGCTGTTTTTCAAGTGGTCGAGGATAAGCCCCGGCCGGTGGATGCCTTTTTCATTGACGATCTCGTTCAATAAAGCATTGCCGATCATACTCATCAGTGCTCCCGGTACGCCGTGGCCGGTACAATCCACCGCAGCAAAATAAACGACGGGAGGCTTGGGATTCATCCAGTAAAAGTCGCCGCTGACAATAGATTTGGGCCGGAACAATACAAATGACTGGGGCAAGTGCTTCCGGAACTCGTCATCGGTGGGTAAAATGGCATTTTGGATCCTCCGGGCATAATTGATACTGTCGGTGATGTCTTTGTTTTTCCGGTGTATCTCCATATTGGCCATCCGGAGTTCGATGTTGAGTTTTTTGGATTGATACATCTGGAAAAAGGTCACCGCGCTGAACGCGATGAGGATCAGGTACCAGGCATACATAAAGATGACGAAGAAATCATTCCGGGCAAGGTCTTCTTTATAGGCCGTGCCCACCCGGATAGCCAGGTCAAATACATTAAGAGGGGTATAAATGAATTCGGAAGAATCGATCCGGAAATTTTGATAATATTCCGGGTCTTTGCTGGTGTTATAGACCGGGGATCCATCATAAACGGCTTCCCGGTCGAAGTCAAATCCTTTGGAAGTGGTGAAGCGGTAGGCAAATTCTTTGGCATTGTCGTTGTAAACATTGTTAACAATATGCTTCAGGTTAATGATCGGTGCGGCATAACCGAACTTCACACCCTTTTTCCGGATCCCGATATTCATGGCAATACCCGGCCACCCTTCTACCAGGTTAAAGGGTTCGAACAGGAGCATCTCCTCACTTTCCATGATCCTGTCCAGTTGCCGGATCTCTTCCGCATTGCGGAATTGTTTAACGCTGGTACCGTTTAGGTTGCCGGGATCGAAGAGTGTGCGGGTGAAGGAGTATTTGAAGATCTGTTGGGTATCCACCACGGATATGATAATAGAATCCTCGTAGGAAAGGTCTTTGAGCAGGTGATTTAAGAATTGCTGTAGCTCTTCCGGAGTGGGATCGGCTTCCGCATATTTAATATGGGATCCGATAGCCGCCGTTAAGGTCGCGAAATTATTGACAGAGCTTTTGATCTCCGCCAGGGCATCTTCATGAGCGCCCAACAGCCGTAGTTTTCTTTTTTCGTCCTCTTTTTCACGGATGGAAGTGGCCACAAAATATAAGACCACTCCACCGATCAGTAGAACGGCGATCAGAAGAAGCTGTATTTTGAACTTGGAAAAAATAGCTGCTGATAGTTAGCTCTTAGCGGGGTATAACCTGTGGTTAGGGAATATAGCGCCTTCATAAATATAAGAAACCTAAAGGTGTCGCGCTACCCCTAGCCCTATTCCATTGGCAGATCGACCGGGTCCATGATCTTTGTTACGGGATACCGGTTATGGGTTTTTTGTTCGTAATAGGGGGAACGTTTGTACAGAAAGTACAACTGCTGCCGGGGATCTTTGGCGAATGCTTCATCCTCCTTTTTCCGGGCTTCAAAGGCCGTAAGCAAGGCCGGGTCATTCTCCAGCATTTCCGCAGCCAGGTCTTCGAAAACATAACTGGAATACCATTCTTTCTGTTGCAGGACAGCGTCGAAAAAATTCCAGACGAAATAGGAATCATGCGCTTCCGGTTCCAGGGTTTCCAGGATATACCGGTTGGCCGTTTGGTCGGTCAGGATAACCCGATCGCCCTTATAATAGGGCCATTCCTGCGTTTCCTGCCGGGTTTTAATGTTGCGGTGCGGATAATGGGCTTCATAAGGTTTGGATCCGGTTTCGTAGTGTTCGAAATAAGTTGCTTCTACGCGTAATTTGACGTCTTGCGTCAGCTTTTTCATGCGAACCCCATTCCAGCTTAACCGGTCGATCACTTCAGTCCAGCCCTGTGGTACGATATAGGCATAGGGTTTTTTGACGGTGATCCCAGGAATGTAGGTATTGAAAAACTTTATCTTTCTTTCCCAGGGTTCATTGCGGTCATAATATAATCGCTGCTCTCCCGAAATAACGCTGGTTTTATATTTTGCCTGGTAGCCTTTGAAATTGATCTCCTCAAAGCTTTGATCATCCAGTTTCCAGGTTATCGGAAAAGTTTCACGGGATATTACCTCCCGGTCAGCACTTTTTCTGGCTTCCAGGATCGCTTCCCGGTCTTTGTCAGTCACTTTCAGCAGGGCTACCATTAATGCATAGGTCGATAGTACTCTCGGTTTGAAAGGCTTGAGCATGTGGGTTTCCGAAATAAAGCCGATCGTGTTAAACAATGCCGTGTATCCCGTGGTATACCGGGGCGTTTCCAGGAAGCCCACGATCCCGGAGTCGGGTATGGTTTCGATAGGATCGACATAGGGTATCATCGGATAACCCGCCTGGTCCATGCGGTCATAGAGCGCCGGCAACATTTGCCCGTCCAAATAGGATCCGAGGGCCGGACTTAATTTGTCTTTTTGTGTGGCGATCAGGGTCATTACATAAGCATAGTCGGCGCCATTGGACGTATGGTTATCCAGGAAAACATGTGGCTGCCATTGGCGGAATATTTCCGTAAAGGTTCTGGCATTCCTGGAATCGCATTTGATAAAATCGCGGTTGAGATCCAGGTTTTTGGCATTCCCCCTAAAACCATAAGATTCCGGTCCGTTCTGATTGGCCCGGCTATTGGAATTACGATTCAAGGCGCCTCCCACATTATAGATCGGAATGATCAATATCACTACATGCTCGAGTAATGGTTTCAACTCCTCTTTGGTCAGCAGGTCTCTGGCAAATGCCATGCTGGCGTCTATGCCTTCGGGTTCCCCGGGGTGGATACCGTTATTGATCATCAGGATACACTTTCCCTTGCTTCTCAACGACGTCGGATCAAAATCCTTATCTCCTGAAATAACACAGAGGTGAATGGGTTTGCCGATATCCGTCGATCCATGGGTAAACAATTTGATTTCATCGAATTTTTTATCGAGTTGTTCGTAATAGTCGATAGTCTCCGGATAAGTAGCGGTTTGATTGCCATTTCCCCGTTCAAAAGGCGTTTGCAAATTTTCGGTCATCATGGTGAATGAAATTAAAGCGGATAAGATCAAGGTGGCTTTCATGCAAGCAATATACTAATACCGATGCTACATTCAAATTAGAGGGCAACAATAATTTGGATGTTGATCGAGTATGAGATCCGATGGTTGCCGAATAATGGTGCAGCCGGAGAATGTCCGGAAATGAGAATGATACTTATGGCCGGTTTGGGAAGGGATAAAAAAATTAAGCCCTGCGGGTGCAGGGCTTAGATTTTTAATGCAACTAATACTAAATAAAACCTAATTATTAGAAAGGATTGAACATGAGAATTTAAATCATAGGCAATTTCTCGTGATTTTCTTGATGAAATTGAATTGTTAATTCTTGATGATACTAAAGTAAGCATGAATATGTCTATGGCCTGTTACATTTTATCCTGTTTTGTTACCTGGGATATTGAATGAAAAACTACGCTTATATACAGTAATTGCGCAAAAAATAAAAATTTTCAACGATTATACCTGTTAAAACGGACAAATTTGTTACCATTTTCAGGTAGGGGTAAGCCTGAAAAAAACCAATTTTTACCATGAAAACCGGCTACAAGAACGGGAGAATGACGGCATTTAATCGGTGTAATTCTTTTGGGAATCCAAGTTACCTGGCCTGCCGTCAGGTGGTCAGGTCCCTTTTTTAAGGGTAAAGCCGAATGTCGATCCATAGCCCGGCTGACTTCTGACATTGATGGTTTGCTGATGCGCTTCGATGATATGTTTTACAATGGCCAGGCCTAATCCGGTGCCGCCTTTATCCCTGGCCCTGCTTTCTTCAACCCGGTAGAACCGTTCGAATAGCCGCGGCAAATGTTGTTCATCGATACCCAAACCATCATCGGCTATTTCGATCAGGATATTTTCATCCATATCATAGAAGCCGACCCTGACATGCCCGTCTTCTTTGCTGTATTTAATCCCATTGGCGATCAGGTTGGTCATCACCTGCCGGATACTCTCCTTGTCGGCGATCACGTATACCGGTTTTTCGGGGTTATCTTTAAAATCCAGGGCTACATGATAGGCTTCCGCGAGTAACTCGGATGCTTCGAACACCTCCCTGGTCAACTGCCGGATATCGAATTTTTCCAAATGAAGCTGCAGGCGGCCCGACTCCAGTTTGGATATGGCATCCAGGTCTTCAATGATCGTGATCAGGCGGTCTACATTCTTATTAGCCTTGTACAGGTATTCCTTGTTGACTTTCGCATCCTCCAGCCCACCCGATAGCAAGGTGTCTATATATCCCTGGACGTTGAAAATGGGCGTTTTCAGTTCGTGAGAAATATTACCCAAAAATTCCCGTCGATAGGTGGCGGAAGACTTTAGTTCCTCGATCTCCTGCTTTTTATCCTCCGCCCAGGCAATTACTTCCTGGTTCACTTCACTGATCAGGTCTTTATCCATATCGATCTCGCTAAGTTCTGCGGATTTCGCAGTTTTAAACCGGTGAATGGTTTTATAGACCAGTTTGATCTTTCGGTAGATAAATTTTTCCAGGGCAAAATAAAAGGCTGCATAAGCCGCCAGAAATATAATTGCCGGAAGCAGAAGGATGTATAGTCGTTCACCACCGGCAGGATCCAACCAAACAATACCTAAAGCACCAATCAAACAAATCGAGAATATAAATCCCGCCGCCAGGAGGGCCAGTTGTTTAGGGGTAGGATTTTTCATTTATTGTTCGAAATGATATCCCACGCCTTTTACCGTCCGGATATGGTTTTCTCCTATTTTTTTTCGCAATTTCCGGATATGCACATCGATGGTCCGATCGCCGACAATAACATCTCCACCCCAAACACTTTGGAGGATCTCATCTCTCCGGAAAACCCGGCCGGGTTTGGAAGATAACAATAATAACAGTTCAAATGCTTTTCGGGGTAATTTAACCGGTTGATCGTTTTTAAATACCTGGTACTGCTCCGGGTCGATCACCAGGTCGCCCAACTGGGTTCTTTTTTTATAGGTATCATCTTTCATGCGCCGCAATAAAGCCTTCAACCGGCTGATCAAAACCCTGGGCTTGATAGGTTTGGCAATGTAATCATCGGCACCGGCGTCAAATCCTGCTATTTCGGAATAGTCTTCATTCCTGGCAGTAAGGAAAACGATCAGGGTTGAAGTAAACTGAGGCATCGACCGCAGGATGGAACAGGTTTCCATGCCATCCTGTCCCGGCATCATAACATCCAGGATAATCAGGTGAGGCTTTTTTTCGATGGCTATATCAATGGCGTCCTTGCCATTGTCAGTGGTAAATATGGTATACCCTTCTTTTACCAGGTTATACTCCATAAATTCGAGGATGTCTTCTTCATCATCTACCAGTAAAATTTTTATGCTCGATTGATCCATGTCAAATAAATTTTTACCGGAGTTTTCCCTCCCGGATCAAGATCTCTATTGTCCGGCTATGTGATGATGTAAAGTTAAGGATCGCCCGGAATATTGTAAAACAGTCACATTTTCTGTATTGGAACCCGGAAAAGCTCTTTTTTCAGCCATTGAAAAGGTTAACAATTTGTTAACATAAAGGCTAATTTATTGGTGTTTAATTAATGTTACTTTGCATTTGTTAATATTATCTTAACAATGCTTTAACCAAACCTATGTATCGCCCCTCCAAAAAAATATCCATTGTTTTAGTCGTATTATTTTTCCTACCCTTGGGGCTTGATGCTCAAAACCCGGCTTCTATCGAAAGCGGAATGGGTAAGGGTATAAGGATATTGGCCGCAGACTCCTCTCTTTACACCAAAATAGGCGTGCGAACCCAGAACCTGGTAACCACCGAGGCGCCATCGGTAAGTAATGCCGACTGGAAAACAACCGTATTGATCAGACGTTTCCGGCTGAAATTCGATGGATGGGCCTACAATCCCAAATGGGTTTACAAGCTGGAGCTGGGCTTGTCTAACCGGGATATCGGAGCTTCCGGTGATTTTGAACAGGTAAAAAGAGGCTCGAAGATCATCCTCGATGCGATCATTAAAATGAAAGCCCATAAACAGGTCACCATATGGTTTGGTCAGGCAAAATTACCCGGTAACCGCGAACGGCTGATCTCTTCCCAAAAACTGCAACTGGTCGACCGGAGCTTGTTGAACAGTAAATTCAATATCGACCGGGATATCGGCATTCAGATCCATAGTAAGTTCAATTTGTCCAGGGCAGTGCTTAAACCGATTGTATCGGTAGCAACGGGGGAGGGCAGGAATCTGACCGTCGGAAACATCAATGGGTTTCATTATGTCGGGAAATTGGAATGCCTGCCTATGGGTGAATTCACCGCCAAAGGCGACTATTTTGGTGGGGATCTGGCCAGGGAAGAAAGCCCGAAACTGGCGCTGGCCGCTGCATTTGGTCACAACGCGGGAGCTACCCGCCAGGGGGAACAACTGGGTAAATTCCTGGTTGATAGTACCGGGGCTTTATTATCGGCCGACCTGAATACCCTCTTTGCCGATATGATGTTCAAATACAAAGGATATTCTTTGATGGCCGAATACGTTATCAAAAAAGCTTCCCGCGAAATTATAGATGCCAACAACAGAAGTTTCAATACCGGTGACGGAATTTCCGTTTCGATGGGATATTTGTTAACCTCAAATGTGGAATTTGCCACCCGGTTTACCCAGATAAATCCCGATAATGATTTTGCCTTTACACAAACCAATGAATATACGGCCGGGCTTTCGAAATATGTGAAAGGCCATCATTTAAAGGTACAGGGCGACATCTCCCTGATAGAACAAAAGGGGGATCCGGAACCAGGGATCCGCATTCGTTTACAGATGGAATTAGCCTTTTGATAATTAACAATTTCTTAAGATGGAACAACTCTATAATTGATTAAATTTAACCCCGGTATCAAACATCAAACCACCTGATCGTGATAAACATTACCTGTTTCATCAAATAACAAATTAGCACAGCATGGATTACACAATATGGGATTTTATGACCCTTTTGGGTTCGCTTGGCATCTTCATATATGGCATGAAGATCATGAGCGAAGGTTTGCAAAAAGCCGCAGGCGATAGTTTGCGTAAGATCCTTAGCGGGATGACCCGAAACCGTATGATGGGCGTTGTTACCGGCTTCCTGGTAACCAGTTTGGTGCAATCTTCGTCGGCTACCACTGTTATGGTCGTAAGCTTTGTAAATGCGGGCTTATTATCCTTAACGGAATCCATGGGGGTGATCATGGGCGCGAATATCGGGACCACCATAACCGCATGGTTGATCTCGATTTTTGGCTTTAAAGTGAAAATTGTTTTCATTGCCAAAATATTGGTCGGCTTATCTTTTCCGATGCTCTTTTCCAAGAATAATAAAATGAAAAATATCGCCGAATTTATTCTTGGGTTTGGTATCCTCTTTATCGGCCTGGACTTTTTAAAGCAATCAGTACCGGAGATCAAGAAAAATCCGGAGCTGTTGGAATTCCTGAACCAATATGTCAATATGGGCTTTGGTTCCGTACTTTTATTCGTTTTCATCGGTACCTTGCTGACGGTGATCATACAGTCGTCGAGCGCTACAATGGCGGTTACGCTGGTAATGTTGGCTCAGGGCTGGATCAACTTCGAGATCGCTGCAGCCATGGTATTGGGGGAAAACATCGGAACTACGATCACTGCCAACCTTGCTGCCATCATCGGGAATGTATATGCTAAGAGAGCCGCCCGTTTCCATACCATATTCAATTGTACCGGAGTAATATGGATGCTGATCCTGTTCCCCGTTTACCTGAATTTTGTGGATTATCTGCAGAACTTTTTTTCCGGGTCTACTACCTCTGTTTTTATGGAATACCAAGCCAATGCCACGGAAGCTGCTACGGCAGCACGGGTTAGCGCCACCACACTGGGTTTATCCCTGTTCCATTCTTCTTTTAACATTTTGAACATGCTGATTTTGTTTTTTACGGTGCCCTACCTTGAAAAAGTGGTGGTCAGACTCACACCCTCCAAGGGTGATGCGGATGAAAGGTTCCAGTTGCAGTATATCAATACCGGTTTGATGGCAACACCTGAGCTTTCTATAGCGGAAGCGCGGAAAGAAACACAATTGATGGGTCGGCTGGTTGAAAAGATGATGAGTAATATCATAATCCTATTGTATAAGGAACCCCGGAATTTCAATAAGGTGATGGATAAAATTACCAACCGGGAGGAAATTACCGACCGGATACAAATGGAAATTTCCAACTATTTGACAAAGGTTTCGGAGCAGGACCTGAGTGAAGCGGCGTCCAAAAAACTGAGGGCTGTGCTGCGAATCCAAAGATTGTAGAGT
>JANQFB010000287.1 GCA_028278085.1 Chitinophagales bacterium | reverse complement strand
GGCGTACGCCCAAAATTATTACCGGGCCGCTAAATATTATGCCCGATCCCCGGAAAAGGTGTGGGCATTGATCTATGGCGAAGCATTTATGAATTTGGAGCGAAAAACACCCAAAACCCTTGAGACCAGCAAGTTGGTCTATAATATCATGAAGGAAGGGGTGAAGCTGAGCCCATTGGGCCAGGATCGTTTCAAATTATCGCCGTTAGCCATGTTATACAACGATAGCAGTGAGATCGATACGCCCAACCTGCCTTTCCAGAGCTTGTTCGATCTCTGTATGCATGAAGCGGTATCACAGTATATGGACAAAACCAAGAAACCGGAGATCGATTTAGCGCTCATCGCAGACGTGCGGCTACAATTTATCAGGATCTGGTATGAAAGCGGGTTCGAAAAGCATTATCCCAATCCCTTGTTCCAATGGGAAAAGTCGCTCGAAAACCAGGAATACCTGGAACCTTATGTTCACTGGATCCTTGTTAACGGTGATCCGGAAGCTTTTGGCAAATGGTTCAAGAAAAACAAGAATGGCTACCAGGATTTCCTGGCCTGGTTCAAAGATAACCCTATGGAGATACAAGCCAAAAACCCTTTGCACCGGGAGTTTTTTGTCAAAGGAAAAAAACCGGTGATCAAGATGCCGGAAGAGGAAAAGCCCTCGAGAGTTCCGACACGGCCAAGCCGGTATGATTAAGGATAGGCTGGCTAATTTCTCCTGCTAACCTATCCGGTATCCCTGTTTTCCATCCAACCCTTGTCCGGGAGCATTTCCCGCTACCCTTAGATCGATCCTTTCTTTGGCGATCCGAATAATTTTATTGGCCCCTCACTTCTTATTATACTCATATTTTTTGGAAAACAAATTTGAATTGTTATTTTACCGTACGGATTTTCTTAACATCCTATCCCTTGTATGAATAAAATCCCAGATCAATCCACGCCTCAGCCGGGCCAAGAATATCCCATAGCCAATGAATCCCATTACACCGGGAAGATTGCCGATCGTTTTAAACGGGAATTGACCAGGTACTATGCCAGTGGCCTGACCAAACGGATGTTCCATCCGAAAATGCATGGTTTGGTCAAAGCAGAATTCATCGTCGAGCCTGATCTTTCCCCGGAACACCGGGTCGGCATTTTTAAAGAAGCACGGACTTTCCCGGCATGGATCAGGTTTTCGAATGCCAAGCGACATCCTTCTGCCGACAAAAAGATCGATATGCGTGGCATGGCCATAAAATTGATCGGTGTAGAAGGGGAGAAGCTGCTGGAAAAAGACAAACATGCCCTAACCCAGGATTTCCTGCTGGTAACCAGTAAAACCTTGCAAACCAAAAGTGTGAAGGATTTCCAGGAATCCATCTATGCCTTGACCGGCGGTTGGCTGCATTTGTTGATCTATGCCCTGACGCATCCCGGGGTCATCATCCGCTCGATCAGGCAGGTCAAAAGATGCAATAATATCCTGGAAGTCGCTTATTTCAGTACAACACCTTCCCGGTTCGGGAGTGAAACCGTTGCGGTCAAATATGGCGTTTTTCCACAACAGGATCTCGTTTCCGGGTTTCCCCGTGATCCCGGCGATGACTTTCTAAGGGAACGGCTAGCCAGTGACCTTGCCGAAAAGGATGCTTTTTTCGATTTTAAGGTCCAGTTCCAGGAAGATGCAGTCAATATGCCCATCGAAGATCCGACCAGGGAATGGACCTCGCCGTTTGTCAAACTGGCTACCATCAGGATACCCAAACAAAGCTTTGACAGCCCCGAACAGGTGGCCTATGGCGAGCATTTGTCCTTTACGCCCTGGCATTCTATTTCGGAACACCGGCCGCTCGGCGGCGCTAACCGGGCCCGGAAGAAAGTCTATGAGATCATTTCAGCCTTCCGCCATGAACGGAATGATGCACCGGAAAACGAGCCTACCGAACTGAAATCATTCGATCCTTAAGCGGCAACTGATAAAATAACTGCGATGAAAAACAATGAAAAATATATCGATCAACAAGGCATTACGATCATTACGCCCATCGATCCGGCCAAGGATATCAAAGGCTTGTACAGCCTGTTGAACAAAATAGGAGGTGACATCAATAATAATTCGATCATTGATTTCAGGCAGATGAAAACGATCCACTATGCCCGGTGGTTTATCATGGACCTGGCGAAGGATGCATCCGGTAACTTGGTGCCTCCCAACCTGGTGTATTCCGGTAATTTCGATGGCTCGGTAGAAGACCACCTGGAAGAACTGCTTCGTGTTTCCGGCGATGGGATCAAAGATATCTATAGCTATTGTAAGGGTTTCCCGACAGCCGACAATGCGTCTAACCAGAATATCTTTGAGTATTGGAAAGCCCATGTTTATAACAATCAATTGTTTTGGCCGGCTATCCGCGGAGGTACGGTGGAACAGATCAGGGGTGAAGGGGAATTAAGAGATGCTATCCAGGAATTCCTCAACAGACAGGCTGCCGGGGGCGGTTTCAAGGATCTTGATCCGGCAGGCATACATGGAAAAATAAAGGATTTCATCGCTTCCAAAGAGGAGTTCAAGTGGGCTTTACAAGCCAGGGCCAAACCCTCTTTCGGCTGGAAGCTCGATTATTACGGTCGTTTGGTGGGCCGCTTGCTGTTAGTCGTGATTTTATTGCCGGTCATCCTCTTGTTTCTGTTGCCCGTCTGGTGGCTGATCTTGTCGAGGATATTTGAGAAAAAAGATGATAAAAACCGGAAAGATATCAGTAGAAGCAAGGAATTCGATGCGCTGTTAAGAAACGAGGACCAGGTCTTTCAAAATCAGCTTACCATCTATGGGGCGATCAAAAAGCCCTATTGGTACAGGCTGACCACCCTGAAAATGGGCTTGTGGATCTTTGCCACCAACGGTAAGTACCGTTCCGATAAAGGAAAATTAAGTGGTATCGAGACCATTCATTTTGCCCGCTGGACCTTATTCAACAAAGGCAAAAACGTGATGTTTTTCAGCAACTACGATGGCGCCTGGGAAATTTATTTAAGTGAATTCATCGATCGTTCTGCCGCAGCTATGAACCTGACCTTTGGCACAACTGTGGGTTATCCGCAGGTAAAATTCCTGCTGTGGAAAGGGGCTTTCGACGAACAGGCCTTTAAAACGGTGGTGAGGAATAATCAATATCCCTGCCAGGTTTGGTACAGCGCCTATCCTTATTTGACCGTCAAGAATATTTTAAATAACCATCAGATCCGGAAGGGACTCGACGGCAGCTCCGAAGAAAGTACGGCGGATTGGTTAAAACGATTCTAATCTAAAAAAGATCAACAATTATGAATACAATGGTCGAACTGAAAGATGTTCAGGGCATCATCATCCGTGGTTACGGTAAAATGCCGTTTGCAGCTTTTTTGTTGGTGCAGATCAATGATCCCGGAGGCGCCAAATCGTGGTTAAAGGATATTGCCGGTGAGATCACCCATGCGGAAGCCGATCTTGACCAACTGGATACTTGTATGAATATCGCATTTACCAATACCGGGGTGATCGAACTGGGCTTAAAGCCTGAGGTGATGAATACTTTTTCCCGGGAGTTTGAAGAAGGCATGACCACCGATCACCGGCGAAGGATCCTGGGAGATTTTGGCAAAAGTGATCCTTCCACCTGGGACTGGGGTGGCCCCGGCGATACCAAAGCCATACACATGATCGTCTTATGCTATGGCAAAACGGCCGATGCCCTGCAACAACTGATCAATAACCAAAAAAGCCGGTGGAATGGCCTGGAACTGGTGCGACAGTTGGATACGATCCTGCTACCCGACCGGAAAGAGCATTTCGGATTTCGCGATGGCATTGCTCAGCCGGTTATCAAAGATGCCGGCAGGGATGAATCGGGTCATCCGGCGAATAACATCAACCCGGGAGAATTCCTTTTCGGCTATAAGAATGAATATGATAAATATACGGTGAGCCCTAATGTCGATCCGGATATGGATCCGCAAAACATCCTGCATGCCGATCAGAATTTTCCGGATAAAAAAGACCTGGGCCGGAACGGGAGCATGTTAGTTTTCCGGCAATTGGAGCAGGATGTCCGGAAATTCTGGACAACCATCGATCAAGCCGTTAAATCCCAGCAAGTCGACAATACCTCCTCGACGATCGAACATTTGGGCGCCAAAATGGTCGGCCGGTGGCCGAGCGGGGCACCGCTGACGAAATGTCCTTTTGAGGACGACCCTTCCAAGCGTGACTTTGACAATTTCGGATATGCCGAAAAGGATTATGACGGATACAAATGCCCGATCGGTTCTCATATCCGGCGGACCAATCCCAGAGATAATTTCCTGCGTGATAGCACCGGCAAACCGGAAAAGGATATTAAGAATTCGGAGAAATTCATGAAGCGGTTCCGCATCATTCGGAGAGGCAGGGCCTATGGCAAGCCGGTTTCTCCCAACATGGACCCGCATGAGGTGCTGCGATCATCGGTCGAGGATACCGATCGTGGTCTGCATTTCCTATGTTTCAATGCCAATATCGGGCGCCAGTTCGAGCTGATCCAGCAAACCTGGGTGAACAACCCCAAATTCGCCGGTTTATATGAAGATCCGGATCCGATCATGGGCTTCCCGGAGATTATGGGAGCAGGCGCGACCACCACTTTTACGGAGCAAGCTGCGCCGGTGCGCAAAAAAGTAACGGGCATACCGCAATTTGTCCACGTAAAAGGCGGCGCTTACTTCTTTATGCCCGGTATCCGGGGGATCGAATTTTTGGCGAGCTTGCCGTGACAAGCTTCGAAGAAAATGGAAATAGGGAATGATGAATGATGAAGGTTTAATACTGAATATTGAAGTATCTAAACCTTCATCATTCGAAATTCTTCATTCAACATTGAAAATTAACAGAAATGAAAAAAGCCGAATGAGACCATTTATTTTAAACTAACAAGATGCTATATAAATCCAAAAACAAATCCGTATTAATAGGGCTGATAATTGCCCTGGGATACCTGGCTTCTTGTCAAAGTATTGGCCGGGGATTGGGATCCGGCGCTGTGCAGGGGGTGAAGCAGGAGGAGACAGATAAATTTATCGCCGACCTCGTGAATACCATTGTACTGAATGCCAGGAATGAATTGTTGGGGGATACGACCCGGCAACTGCTCGATTCGATGCTCCAGGAGGTTACCGGCCGGTTGAATACGGATATCAGTAAAATGACGACTGGCCTCCGCGACAGCCTTTTGAATGAATATACTACCCTGAGGCTTAAACAATTGATCCTGGACCTGGGAGAAGGGATCGATTCCACGGCAGGTGGGTTGAGGGATAATTTGCTGGGCGCCCGAACCCGGCTGTTGATCGCCCGCTTACGGAATGAGTTGTTGGGAGATAGCACCCTGATGGCCGTGGCGGGGATCAGGGATGAATTGCTCGGCCCGGAAACACAGGCCATGGTCGATTCCTTGCTAAAGGCCAGTATAACCCGGATCTCCGTGGGGTTTGACAAAGAGATCAAGCCACAGATCAAAGAGGTATTACAAACCACGGAAAAATCCGTTAAACAAACGATCAACTACGCTGCCTGGGCCTTGGGGATCCTGGCGGTGGTGCTAGCGGTGCTCATCGCCTTATTATGGCGAAAGTTTTCTACCCGAAGGAAGATCATGCGGATCCTGACCCAGGAAATCGATAAGATCGAAGATCAGTCGCAATATGACCGGCTGGTTGCCAATATCAACAAACGGACGACGCAGGATAAGCTGGAACCGGCATTTCAAAAGATCCTGAAGTCAGATCATTTATACCAACAAAGTGAATGGAAGGATAAGGACAAACAATTGCTGAAAACCTTGTCGGAAGACCTGGAAGGGCTGATCGGCGAGGATTCGACCGCCGCTTTACGGGAAAAGCTGGATCAAAAAGGATTAAAAGATCATTATGATAGTGTGGTCCGCAGAAAACCCGGACATTCCACTTCAGATACCCATCCCTAACACATGCTGAAAAATCTACTCACAGGGATCATCGTTTTATTGGGCGGACTTGTTAAAAGTAAAGCCCGGCGTGATATTGACCGGTTAATGAGCCGCTTGCAGCAGGAATCTTGTGATGATGAAGTACAGGAAGCCTTGTTTGCCAGGATGGTAGAATCGCCTGATCAGATGGAAAAGGCGGTAGCTCCACAGGCGACGGCGTATCAGCCTATGGATGAGATGCTGTCTGCTACTGTTACGGCTTTCACACCCGAAGAACGGGGACAACGGAGGGTGCAGCGCAAATCGATCCGCGAGCAAAAAAGGCAGGCCCGGAAAGACCGGAAAAATGCCAGGAGAGAAGCCAGGAAACAGAAGCGTGCCGAGCGGCAGGAAGCCCGGGAAGAGCAACTGGAAAAAAGCAATACCGGGAAACGGCATACCTGGCAAAATGCCATTAAAAGCCAAACGGTCCAGCCTTTGCAGATCTTCTACCCGGAAAGCCTGGAAGCCATTATCGATATTGTGGAAGAAGCCACGGAATTGGGGGTGAAGGTCAGAGCTGTTGGATCCGGCCATTCGGCTTCCGATGTTGCCGTTACCTCGGATTTTTTAGTCTATACTCATGGCATTGATGAGCCCCTGTCCCTGGATCAGTCCGTATTGACCGAAGCAGCCAGATCCCTGCACCTGTTTGAAACCGAAGCGGGTATTACCGTACGGGAATTGAATGGCGAACTCGAAGATGCAGGATTGGCGTTGCCCAATGCCGGCGGTTCCGATGTCCAAACCTTGATGGGCGCGATCGCCACCGCTACGCATGGATCCGGCCTGGGCTTAGGTTCCTATCCCGACCTGGTTCGTTCATTGATCCTTGTATCTACGGATGGGGAAGTTTACCGGATCGAGCCGTCCAATGGCATTACAGATGCGACCAAATACAAGGATCCGGATATTACCCTGGTGCAGGATGATGATTGGTTTTATTCGACCTTGGTCAGCATGGGTAGTATGGGTATCGTTTATTCGGTTATCCTTGAGTTGGTGCCGACCTACTGGCTCCATGAAAGCCGGGAGCGTTCGACCTGGAGCCAGGTGAAGCCTCTCCTGGAAGAAGGATCGATCATCCGGGAGAATGAACATTTCGAAGTGTATATCAATCCCTATATAACCGATGGCGACCATACCTGCATCCTGACCAAAAGGAATAAGGTCCGGGTGGAAAGCAAGCCCAGCGGTGCTGCGGGCAGGAGGAATTTTTTATCGGGATTGTTGCTATCCTTTAAGCTAACCCCCAAGGTAATCGCCCAAATGTTCCGGCTCATTCCGCATAAAACCCCGCAGTTCATCGACCGGGCTATGAGATCGTTGGAAGATGAGGATTATGTGGACAAGAGCTACAAAGTCCTGAACCAGGGGCTTAAACAAGTCAAAACAATAGGTACCGCCATCGAGATCGGGTTTTCGATGGATCAATATATTCCGGCGGCTGAAAAAATTATGGAGATCGCGGAACAGCGAGCCCTGATCGGCTGCCAATACCTGACTTCTCCTTTTGCCCTGCGGTTTGTCAAGGCAAGCCCGGCTTATCTGTCGATGATGCATGGAAGGGATACCTGCATGATCGAGATCCCTACATTAACCCAATCATTGGGGAGGGAAGATATCCTCACCCATTTCCAGGAATCCCTCTATGCCTTTGGCGGCAGGCCGCATTGGGGGCTGGAAACCGACCAGCTAACCGGCAGCAATGACCTCATCCGGAAAATGTATCCGGCCTATGATCGATTCATGGCTGTTTACCGGAAACTGAACCACAAAGGCACTTTCAACAATACCTTTACTGATCGGGTGGGGTTTTCTGCGATCGATTATTTTGGTTGATGATTCTGGTAATTTATATGAAGCGTTTTTCAACATGAATAAGCATCTCAAAAAGCCACCCATCATACCGGACGAGGTGATAATTAGCAAGATTTACTATATCAGGGATCAAAAAATAATGCTGGATCGTGATCTGGCTGAATTATTTGGAGTAGAAACCAAGCGGTTAAAAGAAGCGGTTAGAAGAAATATTGCCAGGTTCCCCGAAGATTTTATGTTTGAAATGACATCTGAAGAATTCGAAAATTGGAGGACGCAATTTGCGTCCTCCAATGCTGACCGGATGGGTTTACGTTATGCTCCGTATTGCTTTACGGAACAAGGTGTAACAATGTTATCCTGTGTATTAAATAGCGAACAGGCAATAGCCGTGAACATCCGCATCATAAGGATATTCGTTCGGATGCGGGAGATGCTTTTGACACACAAGGAAATATTGATCAAGCTTGAACGCTTGGAACAGCAGGTTACTAAGAATAAAAAGGATATCAAAGGGATATTTAATGCATTGAAACAACTACTCCTGCAACAGGCGGAACCACGAAAGAAAATCGGCTTCAATACTAAAGCGAAAGAATAACATAAAACCTAGCATATACGCTACCAAAATTCGGAGATTGTACAACCGGAGCTGTAGCGGTCCCTCCAAGGCAGTTGCCCCCTTCACCATCCCCCTGTCGCATAAGTTATAGTGGTCAAAAAAATTTTCTTCCCGGCATAGGGGGCTAGGGCATATTCTTCCGTCACCATAATAAGCCGCCGATAATTCGGGTAAAAAGATAAAAAACAGCTAGATCATGATTGTCAGAAAGTTTTACCTAATTGTGGTTATCGGCCTGATCGCCTTACCCGCCGGATTGTCTTGCTATAAGCTCTTTTACCTGGATTATGGGATGGATAAATTGCTACCTTCCCGGCACTACCGTGTCAGGATCGACTTTCAACTGGATAATATCC
>JANQFB010000270.1 GCA_028278085.1 Chitinophagales bacterium | reverse complement strand
TCCTGCCTTCCGGAGGCGAGATACATGTTCAGTTCCAACAAAAGGATTATTGCTTTGTTCAGGACCGCCATGCCATGGCGATGGTTAGCCTGGCTTCGGCAACCGACAGTTATGAACCGGAGAACACTAAATTTTTCCTCGACCTGACAGATCTCGGTACGATCACCACAGCGCAACAGGACCAACTGGAAGCAAAACTGCGGGAGCATTTTGTTGAGAACGAAGAAAAGATCTATTTCAAGTTTTTATACGCCCTTAAAGGCCAGGCGGCCGGTCTGAATAATTGCAGGTCCGAGTATATTACCGGTTATACATCCGTCAATAAAGTAGGCCAGGAAAGTGGTAAGATATTCCTGAGCCTGGGCGACGATAAGCCTTCCGGTTTGAATGTCTTTAAAAATAACGAAGACCGGAAAAATATTCCCAAACAAGTTTGTTATGATCTGATGGCTAACCAGAGAGGGGGATTGGTCGATAACAATGATTGTGTTTCGCCATTGAAAAGCCGGGATGATCAGATCATGGATTATTACGAAGCCGGGATCCAGGACAACAAGGCTTATATCGTGGATAACATTGAACGCAATAGCACCAAATTCAAGAAAGATGTGGTCAAACCCATGTTAAAGAACATGAAGAACCATTTGTCTTTCTCCACTCCCAAGAAAAAAGATGTTTGCAAAAAGCTGGATCCGGGTTTATCATACCTGCGGATACCCATTTTTGTCAAGGCCAAAAAAGGTGGCGGTGTACGGGTAAAAAGATTGCTGATGTACGATCCCGGTATAGAAAGCGGAGATGCCAATTTGTATGGCAGTGAATACATTTATGAAGAAATTGATGGACGCAGCAGTGGCGTGGCAACGAATGAACCGGCTGCCGGCAGGGAAGAGAACCCGTTGGTGAATATTTTACCGAGAAAGAAGAAAAGCCTGGCAGCCAGGGTCGTTTCCGGACGCGATAAAAAGCAGATGGAAGGGCCTTTGGGAGAAACTTTGTTACCGGGTGCTTCTATCGGTCATTCCAGGGTAGTGATCCGAAATATACACACCGGAAAAACAGGTTCCGGATTCAAAGTAGAAGAATATTTTACAGCAAAAGATTATCCCTATGATAAATATTATGTGGCTACCGGTCCGGCAAAAACCATTGCCGGAAAAGGAGTAGACTATTCGGCCATCAAAGATCAGCGCAAAAAAGATTGGATCAAGCTGCCTTTAGGTCCGGTTAATTTTAGTGTAAACAAATTATGGACCGCTCAGGGATTTCGTTTCATCATCAACAATATGCATGGGCAAGCCAAAAAAATGGCGAGCTATGGAGGCGAATATGGAAACTTTACAGATGATTTCAGCACAAAAGATAAGACCTATTACCTGAGTGCAGCAACGGAATACGAGTATTTCGAGCCAGGAGAGAAAATTAAAATGCTGGATTTCGATCCGGACGCTAAGAAATTCCGGTGGATCTATGATACGCCGGGAATGGAAGAGGATAT
Source organism: Chitinophagales bacterium (assembly GCA_028278085.1). GTDB lineage: Bacteria > Bacteroidota > Bacteroidia > Chitinophagales > JANQFB01 > JANQFB01. Next base: position 3,228 of record JANQFB010000270.1, on the reverse strand, counting down.
TACGCGGGATATGCGCAGGGTCAATGATGAATCTTTGGATATGACCCTGGAGATCGATGCCAGTGTTACCATTAACTTTTTACCGGTGGTATTTGTTACTTTCTTCCCATCATTCAGCTACTCCCAAACATCCTTAAGTACGCACAGTACAACCAAGGTGCTCCGTTATCCGGCGATCGTTAGATCCATTACCCAATACCAGGATGGAACGATTAATAAAACCGATCATTTGGCGTTCAACCCTGCAACCGGCCAACCGGTTTTGACCCGTACCCATGACGGTTTTGACAATGTTCCGGTTGAAGGTAATCCGGCAGGGCATGACGGCAGTTATTACGCTTTCCATACCATGGGTTCATGGATGTACCCGGAGTTGGGCCGAAAAACACAAGACGTCAGTTATAAAAATCAATTGTCCGTTAATGTGGGCTCGTTGACTACCTATGGGGCCAACGGTAATATATTGGATCTGTTCAGCGGTTCTCCAAAAGAATGGGATCCCTATGCAGCCCCCATGTCAACTGTTGTTACGGCATCCGTCAACACTTTTCAGGATCAATGGTACAGCAACCTGAAAGATATCGATAATAATGATGTGGATATTAATGCCGTATTATCCGAATACAATATTTCGAATACAACTGAGCTGGACCGGAACTGGTTTTCCAAAGGCAGCTATATCTACAAAACCGACATTAGCTCTGCCAATGACCCGGCGAACCGGATCTATGCCGGTGGTGTTTTCGACGTTTTCAATTTCTTCGATTATAGCGTTAAGCAGCAAACCGATCCGAATTGGCTTTTGACCAATGAAGTGCTTAAATACGATCCGAACGGAAATGCCCTGGAGGAAAGGAATATCTTGGGGATCCATAGTGGGGCCCGGTTCGGATATGCCCATACGCTGCCCATAGCGATCTCTCAAAATGCGACCTATGAAAGCGTTCAATTTGAGGATTTTGAAAATCATACCAACGGCTCGACCGATTTTGCCCATTCCGGCTTACGATCATTTAATTATAAGCTGGATCCGACCTATGCTTTCATAAAAGCAGGCCAGTTGAAGTTGACCCAGCAATTATCCGATAAAGGGGCATATATAAAAGTCTGGGTGAAACACTTTTCGACCATTGATCCGGTCTTAGAAAACGAAACTGCCGCATTTAGCGCCAATATCAACAATGTACTGAGCATACCATTTGAAAAGGTCGCCGGCTCAGGAGAATGGACCCTGTATCGGGCCGTTATCGATGATTGGGGGCCGCTTGCCCTAAACGATGTTTTGGAGGTAAAGCTTGACTATAACATCGATTATGCAAATGGTGAAGAAGTGTACGTCGACGATTTCAGGTTTCAGCCCAGGGATGCCCAAACCACCTGTTATGTTTATGATAAAGCGACACTCAGGCTGATATCACAGTTTGACGATCATCATTTCGGTATGTTTTATCAATACAATAACGAAGGACGGCTGGTTAGAAGATTGGTGGAAACCGAAAGAGGCTTAAAAACCCTTCAGGAGAATCAGTATAACGTCCCCTTAGTAGAAAAAAATCCATAGGCCCATGAAATGTAATAGCCTTATAGCCATCTTATTAGTGCTGGGGATCCCTGTGTCGAAAGCGCAGTTTCCCGGTAAAGAATGTCTGAAAAAAGTCAGGCAATATGCCCAAAAGATCAATCAGATGGATTTTCCTGAGGATAACGAGGTTTACTTCATTCATTATGCCCAGGAAGTGGTGATGTGGGACAGCCTACATTATCCGACCACCCGGGCTGATGTCAAATTATTGATGAGCAAAGACCAGATCCATACAATCACAGATGAAATTGAAATGTACCAGGATGTGCGGGATGCCTTTTTGATTATCCATTCAAAAAAGATGGTGATCTGGAATTCCTCAACAATCCGGGCAGATAAAGAGAAAAAGCTCAAAGAGCTGGCCGGGCTGAGTGATACCCTGTTCGATCTGTGCCGGATAAAGATCTGTCAGAAAGTACCGGTCAAAAACCGGGAAATGGGTCAATTATTAATGATCCCTGAAGAAGAATTAAAAGCATCCCTTAATGTTCGGTCCCTGAATCTGCTATATGAACCGGAGGATGGGCGTATCCAAAAAGTTGAAGTGGAATACACACCTGACTTTGATTATCAGAAAACCATAACCACTTATAAGACAATCGATTTTAATTATAAAGCAAAAATGAATAAACCGGTGATGGCCAGGATCCTGAATAAAAAACAAGAGCTATTGCCAGCTTATCAAGGTTATCAGTTGGTGGATAACCGGTAATTCATAAAAAACTATAGCGTTATGCGATGTAACAAGCGTAAAATTGGAAGATTATTTCTACTGTTGGTAACGGTACTTATTTGCCATCCGGTATTCAGCCAGTATGAAGGACAAAAAGGGCCGTTTACTTATACACAGCTAGATCCCTATACCTTTTCTCCGGCAAATTCATTATTGATCCCGGATCCCGGTATTGCTCCTTTGAAATATAAGACCAGGTCGGGCATCTTTAAGCTATGGCTAAACCTGGGGGAAGATTATATCCTGGGAAAATGTGATTTCGATCTTACCCTTGATTTTGAAATTACCGTAAGGTCCTCATCTACCGCCTTAGCTTCGATAACGGATCAACTGACCATCAATACCGCTGCGCCGGAGCAGGTGTTTGTTTATGATTTTACCGATCTTGATTTTCCCAACCTTCCGGGAACAAACGGGGTCACAGAGTTTGAGCTCACCAATATAAGTATTGCTTCGGAAAGCTATGATAATTCCGGTGTCGTAGGATGTACGGATCCTCATGTACAAGATCATGTGCAAAGCTTGCTCGAGTTTTCCATGAGCTATGAAATAGATTTTGGGATCGATGTCCGGAATACCGGTGGTACAGCTTTGAAGCCGGTGATCACAACCTTATCTAATACCACCGTTGATAAAAGGAACCAAACCTTTGAATGGGACGATCAGGGATCCTATGTGACCTTTCCCAATTATGAATTTCAATTACTCAGGCTGCATAATGTATCCGCTTCAACTGCCGCTGATGAAGATCAGATCACACCCGACCTTGACTGGTTAAAAGCGCTAAGTATCGAAACCCAAAGCAGTGTGCCGGCTTTTGAGATGACCATAGCAGAAGGAACAGGTTTTTATGTTTGGCGGGTCAGGGGGATCGGTACTTATTATGATGGCGGGATATCAGACAAGCGGAACT
>JANQFB010000268.1 GCA_028278085.1 Chitinophagales bacterium | reverse complement strand
GCAGCATCACTCGACGTGTTCACACTCTTCTCTGGGCACCCGACTCACACACCTCTTAGCAGTGTTACCCGACTCATGTCGGGGACACCCCGCCAACTGGCAGGGTGACACGGCTTGGGGGCTGCGAGATGGCAGCATCACTCGACGTGTTCACATTCTTCTCTGGGCACCCGACTCACACACCTCTTAGCAGTGTTACCCGACTCATGTCGGGGACACTGCTAAAAGAGGGTATTCGATTTCAGGTATTGAAATATTTATCATAGGTTGAAGAAGGCAGGATATTCAGACGGGTGGCGGCATAGATCAGCCATTTCATCTGTTTCATCAACGGGTAATTGGTGGAAAAATCCCGGAACGAACGGGGAGGGGAGGCCATGATCTTTTCAAACGCCCCCGGCGTGATATCCAGTTGATCCAGGCATTTGTCGATGATCTCTTTTTGTTCGAGATCGGGTAAGCCGGAAAGTTTTTCCAGCGCTCTTTCCCGGCTTAGTTGTCCGGAACGGATCAGCGCGGAATAGTTGAATACCCGCCGATCGATACCAAATTTGGACCGGAGTACGTAGGCTACCAGGCTTTGATAGTGATCATCCCCGTAATGCGCACCGGGATGTTTCCAATTCAATGCGGCAGACAGTAAGGTATCGGCCTGCTCCCGGTTATAGTCTTCATAATACAGGATAGGAATAGTCCGGATACCCTTCCGGATCGTATAATAGATCATCTGGCCCAGGTCGAGGTGGTAGCCGGGGGTTTCCGGTTTCCAGGGTTTTAACGGATGTTCGCCGTATTTGCGATGAACTGCTTTTAAATATTTACCATCGATATAATACCAGCCTAATGGCCCGATCCCTTCGGTGCGGAAGGATTGTCCCACCAGGATATAGGAAAGATGATGCTGACAGGCCTTGCCATACAGGGCTGCTGCGATGCCAATATCGGTGCTTTCATCGAGATCGGGCACGGAAGCAGCCAGGAAGGCTCTTTTCAGGTCGATGGATTCGGAATGGCTGGCAGTTACTTTTTCCACCGGAACATCCAGCGCAGCAACCGCCTGGCGGATATTCTCTTCAGCCACCGGATTGGTAAAACCGTCGTCGAATTGGACGGCCAGCGGTCTTAGGTCGTACGTTTTAACGACCTGGTATAAAGTATACATACTGTCCCTGCCACCACTGATCCCGACAATACAATCGAAGGGTTTGCCCCGGCCCCTGGACTTGATCCGACCGATCAATTGCTGTAGCCGGTAAGCTCCCTTGTGATCCAGCGGGTAATCCCGGTCCATCTTGTCCTGCAAATGGCAAAAATTGCAGATACCGTCCCGGTCAAACGTGATCCCGGGAATGTCTCCATGCATCACGCACCGACTGCACCGTTTTAATACTTTCTCGGCGGTTGATGACATTCGTTGATTTAATAGGTTCGGTGGTTGAGAAATATCAGCTATCAGGATTCCTCGGTGGAGGATTCGATAAAATACAAAGGCCGTTGTCTCGACTCATCCAATGACCGGAACAGGTATTCGCCAAGGATCCCTGTCATTAATACCTGTATACCGCCTACCAGCAAGATCAGGGGGTAGGTATAGGAAACGGCATTGCCACAATAAAAATCATTCCAGGCCAGGTGAGCGCCCCAGGCCAAAGCCGACAGCAATAAACCTAAGCCTACCCAGGAGATCAATTTTACCGGTTTGGCCGAAAAAGCGATGATCCAGTCTTTGGCAAATTCCAATAAGGTCACAAAAGTCCACTTGGTTTTACCGCTGCGCCGTTGCCGGCGATCGTATATCACATAATCCTGCCGGTAGCCAACCCAAATGATCAGGCCGTACAGCGAAGTGTAGACCTCGTTGAATTGGTTCACCGCATTCACTACCAAACGGTCGACCAGGCAAAAATCGGCATTGGCAATATTGATATTGACCGGTCGTTCAGTTAGCAGCAATAAGATCCGGTAAAACAGTTGTGCACACAATTTGTACAGGAAGGGCTCTTCTCTTTTCGTCCGCACCCCCCAGACCACTTTATTACCATCTTCCCATTTCCGGAGCATTTCCGGTAAGGCTTGCGGGTTATCCTGCCCATCGGTGCTCAGGCATAAGACGGCGTCGCCCTTCGCCAGCCGAAAGCCTGCCCGCAAAGCGGTGTAACTCCCCGACCGTCTGCTGAGCCGGAAGCTTTTGATGTTCTTGTCGTTATAGGATTTTACCACCTCGAAAGAATTGTCTTCGGAATGGTCGTCGATGATGATAATTTCATACCGTTCTACCTGCGGCAGTGTGCCGATCACTTCCCTGACTTCTCCGATGAATTGCCCGAGATTTTCGGATTCATTATATGCCGGACCGATAACGGATAGAAACATAGTGTAAGGCTAACGCTGTTACCCGGAAACTGACCACAGCGCTTTTTTAACAGTACGAATATAGCACAAAAGTGCCAATTAATCGTTTTCAG
>JANQFB010000241.1 GCA_028278085.1 Chitinophagales bacterium | reverse complement strand
TATTGATGGGTTTTAGAATGTACCACAAAGCTGAAAATTTTATGGCTTGAATGGCATAGTGATCATAAGCCGTCACGAAGATCACTTCAAAGTCCCAATCATCAAACATCAATAGCAGGTCAAAACCGCTTCCGCCGGGCATCTCAATGTCAAGGAAGATCAACTCGGGGGATTTTTCCTTGATTTCCCGGTATGCCTCCTCCACATTTGCTGCTTCGCCGATAACATCAAGGGCTACATCCAATCGGTCGAGAAAAGCTTTCAGGTTTACCCGGGCCTGCTTTTCATCATCTATCAAAATCGTTTTCAACATCAGTTATATCAGATTATTGTTGTAAGACCAAAAGCTCCACGCGTGTCCCAAGTGCCTGGTCATTTTCATTGATCAGATCGGTTATGGTTACACGCATGGTTTTGCTGCTGAACCGGTTCAGGATCTCCAATCGTTCCTGTGAAATTAAAAGACCGAATGATTTCCGCCTGCTGCCATTTTGCTCTTTGATGGCCATAGCTTTTTTCCTGCCGATGCCATTATCTTCTACGATACAAACCAGCCCTTTGGGATGTGGTTCGATCTTAACCGTGATCTTACCTTTATCCGGTTTGTTCAAAAGTCCGGGCCAGATGGCATTTTCGATATAGGGTTGGAGGATCATGGAGGGTACTTTTTCGCAGGATGCATCAATGCTTTCATCTACCCGGATCTCGTATTCGAATTTGTTCTCAAACCGCAGGCTTTCCAGTTCCAGGTAGCGTTCCAGTGTTTTGAGCTCCCGGTTCAATTCAATAAATTCTTCAGCGGAATTTTCAAGAATTGACCGGATCAGCTCGGCAAATTTTGCCATATAATCGACTGCTGTTTCCGGGCTTCTCTGATTGATGAACGACTGGATCGAGTTTAAAGTATTAAAGGTAAAATGAGGATTCATTTGTGAGCGAAGTGCTTTTAATTCCATTTCCACCAATCTTCTTTTGTTAAATTCGATGCTGCGAACGGTTTTTAGCCGGTATAAAACGATCCCGTAGATCAATGTGATGATCATGATCGCACTGCCCAGGATAAACCACCATGTCTGATAGAGGGGAGGTTTGATCCGGAATGAAAAAGTAGCCAAACGGGCGCTTTCGTGGCCAAGATGGTTGACTGCCCTGATCTCAAAAGTATATGTATCCGGAGGCAATGACAAAAATTGCAGGCTGGTTCCGGCTTGCTGGTACCAACTGTTATCTTTTCCGTACAACCGGTATTGATAGGTTAAATTGCCAGCATCCGGATAAGACAAACCAAGAAAGTCGATGCCAATATTGTTTTGCGTTGATGTTAGCTCATAATAGGGATTTACCATTGTATCCCGGCTGTTTATCTGAATGCCGGTAATGAAAACCGGCAAGGGATTCACGGGGAGGGTCATGTTTTTGGGGAATCGGTTCAAGCCCTTATTCGTTGCCACATACACCGTGTTATTCAACACGTAGACATCGTTGATATTATTGGAGGAGAGCCCTTCCGTCACCGTAAAGTGGTCGATGGTATAGTCCGGGGGATTGAGCGAATGCATGGAAATTTTGTCTAAACCGCTATTTGTCGCAACCCAAAGAATAGAGTCGCTCTCATTAAAAATGGCATTCGTTAATTTATTGCTTAATCCTTGTCCGGTACTTATTTGATACACCTTTTCGCTATCCCCGATCAGCACTCCTGCTCCCCGGGTTGCCAGGAAAATGGTTCCGGGCTGACCACTGTGAATGGCTATATCAGTGATCCTGGTATGCAATAGTTCATTGGAATGATCATAGGTAAATGTTTCGCTTTCCATATCAAATGTAATTAACCCGTTGGTCGTTCCCATCCAGACGGTTTGATCGTTTATTGCAAGGTTCTCAACCCTATACTTTTTATCATATACGGTATCCAATTCCCATTTTTTACCGGTAAAGCTTGCCCGGAACAGGCTACGGTTATTGGCCACCCATAGTTGTTGTTTGTAAAAGCAAAAAGCCTGGGTCGGTCCAATACCTTCAATTTCCAAAGCAATGCCGTTTTTATAGATCCTGGAATCGGTATGTAATCGATACAAGTCGCCATTATACGCACGTATGTCCCTGATCCTGGTAGATGTATTGGATGTTTTTTTTAAATCCTGGTACAAATTCGCTTCAAAATCAGCGTATACGATATCATCCTGGTAACTTCCGATACAATCGATATTTACCCCTTTGTGATATACCAGGCAATTTGGGTTGGGTGTAAAAAAAATTCCCTGGTCTAAGCTGGAAAACCAGCGATTACCTTGTTTATCTATCCATTCACTGGTTAGTACGAACTCCATTCGATCTTCTCCCAACTGCTTTAACCGGGGGAAGCTATAGCGCCGGATTGTTTTGTCCTGAAAATAAAAGGACAGCACGGAATCCTTTAATGAAGTATAAACAGGCATTTTGGGAGCTTCCAAATGGGCCAGATGCTCAAAATGACGATCATACAGGCTGAGTATACTACTCATGAAAATAATGTGGTATCCAGGCTCCATTTTCAGTAATGATGCCCCGGTCATTTCACCAAAATGCTCCAGACTATTCTCCCAAAACTCAATGTTCTCTGGTATGACTTTATGACTTAGTCTTGGATAAGTTTTCGAATGAATGGTATCCCAGTTCTCGCTCTTAAATTCAAATGAAAGCAAACGTTTATCCAGTACCACGTAAAATCTATCGGATGTGTCGATAGCCATATTAAACACATAACCACCAAAGTTCAGGCTTGGTATGGTCGTAAATGATCCCTCAAAATAAAAGCCCATCTTTCCGTTGAATGTCCTGAACCAGATCCTGCCCTTGGAATCGGGAAGCATTTGAAAAATGGTATTGTCAGGCAAGCCGTCTGCCGTGGTAAAGTTTTCGAATTCGTATCCGTTGAACCGGGAAACACCCCGGTCAGTGCCGATCCAGATGAATCCTTCCTGGTCTTCATAGATAGCGTAGGTCTCATTGCTGGGCAAACCGTCATCGACCGTATAATTGGTCAACACCGGCTTCTGAGCGAATATTACCGTTGCCCAAAAGAAGAGAAACAAAAAAGCTCTCATGTATGCTGTATTGAGTGAGTTTGGAGTTTGAGTTTTGAGAGCGAAGAAATTACCTCTTGCCTTGTCTGCCGACAGGCAGGCTCACACTTCACACTCAAAACTCCAATCTGCTAATTCCCTGCATGGCAGCCACAGCCGCTTTTCTGCCGACCATCCATCATTTCGTGCCAATTGAAGCTTTCCGGGTACTTCTGCAATTCCCAATAGAAAGGCGCTCTTTTTTTATCGTAGTTGCCGATCTCGTTCATACTTTCCGCATCATATATCCGTCCGTTCACCATGGTATACCGGACACTTTCGGTGTGGAAGATATCCTCGAGCGGGTTCTTGTCCAAAACAATGAGATCAGCCAGTTTCCCGGCTTCCAGGGAGCCGAGGTCCTTATCCATGCCGATATAATCAGCGCCATTCAACGTTGCTGCCCGGAGCGCCTCCATATTGGTCATCCCGCCTTGCTTCAGCATCCATAATTCCCAGTGCGCACCCAACCCCTGAAGCTGGCCATGGGCGCCAAGGTTTACCTTTACACCGGCATCGGTTAATTTTTTGCAAGTTTGTGAGGCCAACACATATCCGTTATCATATTCTTCCTGTGGAATAATGGTCCGGTGCCTCGACCTGGGGTCGATCACAGACCGGGGGGTAAATTTCAGCAGCCGTTCCTTTTCCCAGACATTGGTGTTCTGATACCAGTAATATTCTCCGTTTACCGCCCCGTAGGTAACCACCAAAGTGGGTGTATAACCGGTTTTACTGGCAGCCCATAATTGGATAACATCATTGTAAGCCGGGGCCACCGGGATATTATGCTCGATCCCGGTATGTCCGTCGAGGATCATGGAAAGGTTATGATAGAAAAAGGATCCGCCTTCCGGGTATACCAGGATCTTTTCTTTTCTCGCAGCTTCGATCACCTGCTGCCGCTGGTTCCGGCGGGGCTGGTTATAGCTTTTCACGGAAATGGCGCCAAATGCTTTGGTTCTCCGGATCGCAGAACGGGCATCGGCCAGGTTGTTGACCACAGCTTTGAAATCTCCGTCCGCACCATAGAGGATTATTCCCGTGGAATAGATCCGGGGACCGGTCATGAAACCGGCTTTAACCATTTCGGATTGGGAGAAAACCATTTCCGTATTGGAGGAAGGATCATGGGTCGTGGTAACGCCATAGGCCAGGTTTGCGAAGTATGACCATTGTTGCTGTGGGCTCAGGCCATATCGAAATGTTCCCATGTGGGCGTGTACATCCACCAAACCGGGCATGATGGTTTTACCATCCACAGCAATGGTATTTGCCGAGGCCGGAACTTCAATGGTTTCCGCTGGCCCAATGGCTTTGATGCGATTCCCTTCCACGATGATCGTACCTTTTTCAATGACTTCATCTCCTTTCATCGTGATGATCCTGGCGCCGGTCAGCGCGACAACGCCTTCCGGCTTGTCTGTCGGGAGCTCCAGCCCGATCTTCAAGCCTACCGTATCGAGTGGCGGAGCGCTGTCAGGTGCGCCTTCCAGAAATAAAAAACGGTCGGATAGGGTCGTACCGAAATAGCGGTCGCCAAGCGTCCAATGGAGCGATTTGCTGTCGCCCGACCAATGTAAGCTGATCCCGGCATCCCTGACGACACAGCTTACCGGTACAGCCTTGGTCTTTGCATGCAAGTCGATGCTTTTGCCGGCAGCCGGAAAGGGCGCGATGTATACTTTGTGTAACTCATTAAAAGCTACCCATTGATTATCCGGGCTGGGTACAAAGCGATTGGTATATTTCGATGTGAAGTGGGTTTGTTTGTCCTCACCGTCGGGTTTGATGCTGTGGTATCCTTTCTCCAGGCCACCGAACAAGTAACCGCCTGTCTGAAAGTAAACCCGGTCGCCGGATTTATTAAAGGAGGGATAACTGCCTTCTTTCGTAATAAATGTCATCGAACCGCCTTTGGCAGGGCTCCAGTACAGCCCAGGTTTCACACAATAAGCATAGCCCTGGTGGTTATTGCCGCCTTCTTTCTGAAATACCAGCTTACCGCCATCGGGCGACCAGGCCGGAGTCCGGTAAATACCTTTTTCCGTAGTAACGCGAACAGGTTTAGCCTTTGGGTCGGTCATGGATAAGGTTTGGATAGCGCCGGTTTCCTGGTCGTTCCAGGTTACATAAGCCAGGTATTTACCATCCGGGGAAAAGGAGGGCTCAAATTCGAAATCCGTGCCATCGGTTAACCGTGCGGGTTTTCCATTGGGCAACTTTTTCTTCCATAAATATCCCACCGCGTTAAATACCAGCCACTGTTTGTCGGGAGAGCTAGTGGCTTGCCGGATAGCCTTGACGGTGAATTGTTCCGGGGCTACTTCCTGGTCGAATTTCAAGGCTTTGGCGATCTTGTGTTTAGCCTTAACTGTGAATGGTATCTCCGTTGGTGTGGCACCATCTACCGCAATCTTCCGGATCTTTCCTTTCGCCCAGATGATAATATGCTTATCATCCGGTGTCCAGCTAAAGTTGGTGTACACCCCGAAAATAGCCCAGGCTTCCTGTTGATCTTTGCTCAATTCCGCATATACCGGCCATTCCTCCCCGGTCTTTAGATCCTGGATATATAAAACCGATTGGGTATGCACCCGTTTAACAAAAGCCAGGTATTTCCCGTTGTTCGATACTTCCGGCCTTACAGCTCCACCCATGCCCCCATTCACGGTTTCTGTTTCCCCGGTAGTCAGGTCATACCGTTTGATCACATAGATCTGTTTATTAGGATCTTTGTTGTACTTAAAATACCCGCCCGGGTACATATCCTCGCTGTAATAAACATATCGGCCATCGGCAGACACACAAGGTTCCCCCAGATCCTGCTGCTCATTCTTTTTCTCGGTCAACTGGATACCCGATCCGCCGGAAATATGGTACATCCACAATTCCCCGGCCCCTAATGAACGGGTGGAAGTGAAGTGTTTCCGGGCAATCAGATACTGTCCGTCCGGTGTCCAGACGGCATTGTTCAATAATCTGAAATCTTCTTTAGTGATCTGTTTGGCATCACTGCCATCTGCTTTCATTGTCCAGATATTGTCTCCACCACCAGCATCACTGGTAAAAGAAATATGTTGACCATCCGGGCTGAACCGGGGCTGAACCTCGAAAGGCAGGCCGCCACGAAGTAACTTCGCCGAACCTCCGCTTACCGGTATGATATAAATGTCCCCGAGCAGGTCGAAAACGATCTGTTTGCCGTCGGGACTGAGGTCAAGATTCATCCAGGTGCCTTCCGAAGTGGAAAACTCGACATCATCATATTCACCGGGTGGATTGGCCACATCCCATTCCGCTTTTTTGTTTTTTTCGGATGCTGTGGTATAGCTCGTTACGGCCAGCAGACCGGCCAGCAGGATCAGATATCTCTTCATTTTTTTGATTTTTTGTTTGGGAAAGGAGTTAGGTTGATAGTATTTAAGGTCAGTTGTTCCATTCCACCTGCCCGGTATCCTTCTAACCGTTGCAGAATATTGGCTGCCGTGATATTAATGGCCATGTTTTATACAATGTCCCACCGGTAGATCCGGGAGGTAAAATTCCCGTTTAAAAAAGCTTCCGGGTCCAATTGGCTCTGTCCGATCACCCCATGGTATTGATCCGTCAGCAGCATGGCCGAAACTTCAGCCAGGGAAGCGGCTGTGGTGGCCTGGATGGCGGATAACTTCTTTTCACCGATCGATACCGGTTCGATTTTATAATATTTTTCTTTCAATAACATTTTGCCGCTTTTGTCTTTGCCCCTGACACAGGCATAAATGATCACCATATCATCATCGACAAAAGGGATCTGCTCTACCATGAGGCGATGCAGTTCATTGGCTTTGTCGGAGGTATTGGTCACCTTTGCCAAAAGACCTTCGATGAAACGGTAATGCCCCGGATAGCGGAGGGTTTTATAATCCAGGTTTTCCGCAATACCTTCAAAGGCATCCGGTAGATCCGCCGCACCTCCGGAAGTGAGGTCTTCCGAATAACTGATGCCATCCAGGATCAGCCACCTCCTTTCCGAAAGGGCGTCTTTGGTGGTCTTTTCATAGTCCCGGATCACCTCGGCAGGCTTAACATATTCCGTTGCCACGCCGATACTGCTCCAGGTAAAGCCGTAAAAATGCGGTGCATGGGAGTGGGGGGTTAAGGCACCGACCTTCATCCCGATATAATCCACTTTTTTTTGCCCGGTGAGGGCTGAAAACTCCCGGTACAAATGATTGGCCAGTACATTCACAAATCCGGGAGCAAGACCCGACTGCAATACAAAACCTTTGCCCGCATTTTTCGCCATCAGTTGAATAGCCTTGGTTTCCTGTATATGTTCGGTAAGGTTGGCATAGTGCAGGTCATGATCAAGTGCAAGCTGGGCAACTTGCGGAGCAGCGCTCCCCGGCAAACAATCCAAAATAATATCCGCTTCCTTCATGAGCCTTTCCATGGGCTTGTCCGGACTTTCAGTGTGCATGGTAAATGGCTCGACGCTGCCTTTGGCGGAAGAGCCTCCGGTGATCCAATCGGCTGTTGCCCGGGCTATACCAGCATCCGCATCACCGATAAACAGGTCGAGGGGTTCCGGATTGAGCTCCCGCAGTATGAGGCCCAGGGCGCTCCCGATCCTTCCGCTACCGGCGATGATGATCTTTTTATGGGTCATATAAAATAAGTTCCGTTGATCCGGTATTGGGCCGGATAACTTTGATGATCCCAAATTTAACTGTATTATTTTATTGGGATAAGCATTTGTGAAAGAAGCGCAAAATAAATTGGGATAACGCAGGACGGAGGTGGCAAAATATTAGCAGTGTCCGGCGAAAATTAACCGCCATTGAAAGCCTAAGCTTGGTAGACTGACATTTTTTGGGTGAGATGTCTTTTTTCCGTCGCGTTTACCGTAAGGTCGATGGCCTGTTGAAGCATGTTCACAGCTTCCGTTTTATTGTTCAGTTTATGATAGATCTCCGCATAAATGCTATAATATAAATAGTTGTTCTTTAGTTCTTTATGATCACTTATCTTTTGTATTTCCTGAAGTGTAACCTTTGGCCCTTTTGCCATTAATACGGCAACCAGTCTGTTCAGCGCTATGATCGGAGAGGGAAAATATATCATTTGCTGATCATACAGTTCCAGGATCGCGTGCCAATCGGTCTGCTCGAAAGAATCAGCATTACAATGATTAAAGGCAATACCGGCCTGTAAATGATATTCCGACAATAGGTTCCCTTCCGATGCCTGTGTCAGGAAAGCATTACCCGCATTGATCAGTTCACGGTTCCACAAGGAACGGTCCTGTTCTTCCAGGGTTAGCAAATTACCTTCCTTATCCAGGCGGGCATCGAATCGGGAGCTGTGAAAGCACATCAATGACAGCAAGGCATAAACAGCAGGCAGACGGGTTCGTTCATGATCGGCGAGCAATTGGCAAAGTCGTAAGGCCTCCAGGCAAATATCCTTCCGGATCAGCTCTTCGGCGCTGGAAGTCTTATAACCTTCATTGAACAGCAAATAAATGATCTTTAAGACCACGGATAAACGGCTTTCGAGGTCTTTACCAGTCGGCACTTCAAATTTATCCCGGTTATCCTTCAATTTGTTCCGGGAACGGGTAAATGCCTTTGCAACCGCATCTTCACTTTTCAGCAAGGCTTTGGCGATCTCCGTTTTTCCAAAGCCCCCGATGAGCTTCAGGGTAAGAATGATCTGGCTTTCAACCGGAAGATCCGGATGACAACAGGTAAAGATCATCCTCAACTGTGCATCCGTCAATTCATCTCCCAATAAGGGATCTGCGGGTTCGATCTCGCCATTGCTATCCCAAACACTATCCGGCCGGATCTTTTGGCCCCGCCTCAACTGATCGATCAGGTTGTTTTTCGCTACCTTGAAGATCCAGCCTGTGGTATTAGAAGGCGTGCCGTTATAGGGCCAGGATTGCATGGCTTTGATCAACGATTCCTGTACGGCATCTTCAATCCATTCCAGGGATGCAACGCCGTAAATTTTTGTTAACTGTGAAATGATCTTCCCATATTCATGCCTGAATAAATGATCAAGCGTTTCATGGGTGGTTTGCGACATGGGTTCAGGGAAGCCTTCCCGGTGGGTCTCTTCAGCGGAATAATTTAACGGGCAATGATGAATTTCTGTTTTTCAGACCGGTATTTATCAAACGAAAATGCTTTCAGGATATAAGTTCCGGAAGGAAGGTCGGAAAGTTCAAGGCGGACCTGCTTCCCGACAAGCTGTTTAAAAAGCACCCTGGCGCCGCTCAGGTTGTGGACAGAGATCTCCCAAACATCGTCATAATTCAATTCGATGTTGCAATGATCGCTGGCCGGATTGGGATATAATTTAGCAATAAAACTTTGCTGTTCTTCTTCATCGGGTTTATCCGCCCCGTTGGAGGACTTGGCCACGAGACCGGATTCTTCCGGATCACTATCCTTTGTCATATGTGACAATCCGATGATGACCGGGTACAGGTTAAAAAAGATATCCTGTTCCTTGCATATCCGGATGATATCCTCCTTCGAAAAATAAGCATCCGGAGGTTCGAGAGAAGGCGCATCGCCCAGGATGAGGATCATCCGCTTATGGCCTGACTCCCAGGATAGTTCTTCAATGGTTTTCCCCAGGCCGTCGTAAACAGATTCCGGGAAATCACCACCGCCAATGGGTTTTATATCCATAATAAAGGAACGCACCAACTCCTGCTCCTTTGTCAGGTCAACCTGGTCATACCAGAACGGCCAGTCGGCATTCATGTCGCCGTAAGTGGCGGCAGCCAGCCTGACATGCTCGTATTGATCCAATAAGCTCAATAGGTTATCCAGGCTCGATTTGATCTTTTCAATATCGTCGATCATGCTACTGGTATTATCGATCAAAAAAACGATATCCGCTCCGGAACGGCCGTGTTTTTCAATAACCTGTACCAGTGTTTCCACGATTTGATCGGGGCCCGGAGAAAAGAAAGCCTCTCCATTGGAAGCTACCGCCAGGTCATAAAACATATCGACCGTTTCTTTGATAAATTGGGTGGTGTCGTAATCCGGCAAAGGGGCAACGGTTCTTTCTACCTTTATCGGTTGGGCTGTGGCAACGGTTGCCAGTTGAGGTGTATCGGTGACAATGATTTCGGCAGGCGCCGGCACCCGGACCGAATCCGTGGGTTGAGGTCGGTTACAGCTTTGGATCAGGAGCCCCAGCCCAATAGACCATACCATAAAGTTTTGCCAGCGGAACATTGCCGATCTACAATTTCAGGTTAGATAAAAAATGAAATTAAAAATATTTGAGAAACGTCCACTCAATAAAATTAGTGATTTTTTTTGTAATATTTTTCAGCTCCAAAACCCCGGAACAGCAAAACGCAGGCAGACCCTGAATGGCACAATTGAAGCGATAAACCCGGACAAATATGAAATTATTCAATTAAATTTGAATGGCAAAAACCAATCTATATCATTCACTTCAAATAAAAACACTAAATATGTTCGGTGATATGCAGGAAAAACTCCTGGAAATGCAGCAAAAGCTGGCAGAAGCCAAAAAAAAGCTCGATGAGATCTCTATTGATGCCCAGGCAGGAGAGGGCGCTGTAAAAGTAACGGTAACGGCTAACCGGAAATTTACCGATGTCAGGATCTCGGATGAAATATGGAAGGATAACGATAAAGACGCCCTTGAAGACCTGCTGCTAACGGCAATCAATCGCGGATTAGAAGAAGCAACCAAGGTTTCGGAAGCCGAAATGCAGGGAACGGCAAAAGGGATACTCCCCAATATCCCCGGTATTTAGGCCCTTAGTTCATTTCATCATTTACATAATTTTGCTCTTTATTATCTGACTAATAAACCATTTATGTTCCAATAAATAAACTTTTTGCTGCATTCAACGTTAAAAATATATCTTTTGTCACATACAGCAGATTGAATTGCCTTTGACGGGATATTACGATCGCTTCTAAAATAATATTCATGGGCAACCAAAACATCAAGAAACCTCAAACACCACCTTCACTGCCAATGAAGATGATGGTGTGCAACTTTTCCCTGGCCAAAAAAATAAAGGACGCAGGCAAAGTTGTGCATACTTTTTTCTATTATTTGTACTTTCCCAAGAACGGTAAACAATTCCTTTTCCGGAACAAAACCGCCTTCAAGAATTACGAGCACAATGTATCCGTCGGGATGCCCTGTGAACTGGTACCGGCCCCTTTGTCCGAAGAATTAAGTTCGGTGATGCCGGAAAAGTGCATGAGTTGGAAGGAACTCCTGCTGCAAGAAGGTAAGATCAAAACCATGTGGTATTGCTCCAACGCCGAATTGACCCAACAGGTAGTCAAAGGCAAAAGCGAGATCTCCGAATGCAATGCCAAGGCCGACCTCCTGGTACAATTGATCGAGCAAAAATTGGTTTGAACCGGCAACAGGTGATTGCCATGAATTCCAGGCCAGGGGTTTTCCCAGCCGGAGGTTGCCGTTTCGATTTGGCATCAGCTCATCCGTAAATGTTACCCGATACCGGAAATTGAACGAATTTAAGATTAGTTTTACCCCGGAAACAGGATCCGGAAAAATGAAGAAAAAAAACAGGTATGCGATACTATTGGAAGATGCCGATATCCTGGTTGTTGATAAACCGGCCGGTATGCTTTCGGTTCCGGATCGCTTCGACCAACGGAAGACAGACTTATTGAGTTTGCTGCAATCCAGGTATCCGAGGGTCATGCCGGTTCATCGGCTCGACAAGGATGCGAGCGGGGTGATTTGCTTTGCCAGATCCGAAAATGCCCACCGGATCCTGAGTCAGCAATTCGAAGGCAGGGAGGTCATGAAGGTCTATGATGCGGTAGTTCATGGCCGCCTAAGCACGCAGGAAGGTTCCATAGAAGCACCTATCCGGCCACATCCCAGGATAAAAGGGAAGATGGTCATCCATCCAAAAGGCAAGGCTTCCAATACATTGTTCCGGGTGATTGAGCAATTCAGGGATGCCGCCTGGCTGGAAGTAAATATCATTACAGGACGTATGCATCAGATCCGTATACATTGCAGTTCCATCGGACATGCCTTGTTGGTTGATCCGCTGTACGGAAATAGTGATGCATTTTACCTGTCCAGCGTGAAACTAAAGTACCGTCAAAAGCCCGACCGGGAAGAATCGCCTTTGGTCGACCGGCTTACCCTGCATGCCCGGTCTCTAAGTTTCCGGCATCCGGTGACGGATGTTGCCGTGCAGGTAGAAGCTCCGCTGCCAAAAGACATGAAAGCCCTGAGATTTCAACTGCGTAAATGGAACAATACCCCCTAATATGGAATCCTGTAAACCCCTTGAAAACCGATAAATCAGCCTATCGATTATGCCAAAATTATTATTAACCGGTGTCAGCGGATTTTTGGGATGGAATATTTGTCAAACCATCCCTTCCGGTTGGTCGGTAGTAGGCGTTTATCATCAAACCCCGGTTACAGGGAGCACCGCTGAGGTTTTTCAGTTAGATCTTACCCGGCATACATCAGTAACCGATTTCATCGGGTATCACAGTCCCGATGTTGTTTGCCATACGGCAGCCGCCACCGACCCCAATTGGTGTCAGCAAAACCCTGAGGCTTCCGGCGCCATCAACCTGGATGCCACCGTATTTTTAGCCCGCTTATGCGCTCAACGTGGGATCCCTTTTGTGTTCACTTCTACGGATCTTGTATTTGACGGACAAAAAGCTCCCTATGATGAAGATGCCGGTATAAACCCTGTCAGTTTATACGGCCGGCAAAAGGCCAACGCGGAAGCAGCTATCCTGGCCGATCATACAGGGGCATTGGTTTGCCGGATGCCTTTAATGTTCGGCAATAGCGGTCCGGTAGCGACCAGTATATTACAGGGTATGCTCAAGGCTTTGGAGCAGGATAAACCATTGAAATTATTTGTCGACGAGTACCGAACGCCGGTTAGCGGCCAGTCGGGTGCCAGGGGCATATGGGCCATGATCGGTCAGGAACAGCGAGGACTATGGCATTTAGGGGGCAGGGAACGTATTTCCAGGTATGATTTCGGACTGTTGGTCAGTGAGGTATTCGGTTTGCCGGCTTCCAATATCATGCCGGCCAAACAGGCCGAGGTAACATTGGCCGCCCCACGGCCTCCGGATGTATCGTTGCGAAGTGAAAGGGCCTTCCGGGCAGGCTACCAACCCATGAACCTGAAAGAGGAGTTGATGGCTATCCGGGCAGCACCGTCACCATCGAATGAGGTTTAGAAATTCCTGTTTTCCGGAATTTCGTCGGAGGGCAACGATCAGGCTGATCAGGGAATGATCTAAGGGTTCGATTAAATAATTAAGTTCTTTTGCGGTTTCCGTAAAAGTATGTATTTTGTTAGGGATTGAAGGCATCTTATGTTTTTGAACGCCAGTAATGATGGGAGTTTTAGTTTATCTTGGAGTCGCTGTTTAGGTCTATCTTCACTTTTCCTTTTATTTTTAGTTAATGCCATATATGCGCAACAACTGCACTTTCAAAGCTACAGTGTTCCGCAAGGCTTACCGCAAGCCCAGGTTTATGATGTCTACCAGGATGAGACCGGTTACCTTTGGGTAGCCACCAACCAGGGCGGGATCGCCCGCTTCGATGGCGTAGAATTCGAACATTTCAGCAAAGATCACGGCCTCATTTCCAACCGTACCTTCTGTATTACCCGCAATCCGGGTGGACAATTATTGATCGGCACCAATAACGGTCTTAGTATATTTCATGATACCAGCTTCGTCAATTATGAGCACAAAGACGGGATCCAGGATAACGTGATCTTATCGTTTTTCAATGACAACCATGGCAATACCTGGATCGGTTCCCGTTATGGGATTACGCTCTTTGACGGAACGCGGTTCACCAAACCTTTCCAGCAAACAGAACTTCCGCTTCATGAAGTAAAATCTATCATTAAAGACCGCAAAGGCCAGTTGTGGGCCGGTACAATCAATGGCCTTTTTCAATTCGAAAGCCAGCGTATCAGGAATTTTACCGTTTCCAACGGCCTAAGGAATAACACGATCAATGCCCTCACGCTGGGGAATGACGGCCGTATCTGGATCGGTACCGATGAAGGCCTGAATGTATATGAGAACGGTTCGATCGATAAACCGGTTTTCGATAGCAACCAGCCTGCCGGAAAAGTTACCGATATTATCCAGGCGTCGGATAGCACCATATGGGTAGGAACGATGGGGGAAGGGCTCTTCCGGATCAGGAACGGGAAGATCACTCAGATAACCTCCGCCAGGGGATTGCCCCACCATTATATTTTAAGCCTAACCCAAGACCGCGAAGGCAATATCTGGATCGGATCGGATGGAGGAGGCCTGGCCTTGCTGAAACAAACACCGTTCACCTCCCTGCACAAGGCCGACGGACTCAGCAGTGAGATCGTCATGTCGGTGATCAAGGACCGTCAAGGGCAGTTGTGGATGGGAACATCCGGTGGAGGGGTGGTCCGGTATAAGGATGGGCAGGCTAGGGTCATTGACACTAAAAGCGGTCTGGGAAGCAACCGGATCTTTGATATCAGGGAAGATAAGCAAGGGAATATCTGGATGGCATCCGACGGGGGAGGGTTGCAAGTGTATAACGGCAGAAGCTTCAGATCCTATACCACTGCAAATGGTTTTCCCAGCAATGATGTCCGGTACATCTTTTTAGAGGGGGATCGGGAATATTGGGCGGCCACAGCGAAAGGGGTTGTTCATTCCAAAGACGGCAGGATCAAGACCTATGGCCTTCAGCAGGGCTTATTGAGTGAACGGACCAGGGTTATCTTCAGGGATAGCCATGGAACGATATGGGTAGGTACCGAAGGAGGTGGGGTCAGCAGTTTTGACGGGAATGCTTTCACCAATTATTCCACACAAAACGGGTTGAACGATAATGTGGTCATGAATGTGGTGGAGGATAAATGGAATAACCTTTGGTTCGGCACCTTCAATGGCATTAGCCGGTTCGATGGTCAGTCGTTCAAAACCATCAGCCGGGAAGAGGGCCTGGCCTCTAAGATGGTCTATTCCCTGTCCATCGATAAGGCCGGATTTTTGTGGATCGGAACAAGCCGGGGCCTCGACCGGCTCGACCTGGCCCTCTATCATTTTAGTGACAAGATCAGCATCAAGCATTTCGGGCAGGAAGAAGGCTTCAATGGGATCGAATGCAACCAAAATGCCGTTTTTCAGGATGATGACGGCAGCATATGGTTCGGTACCATTGCGGGCGCGATCAAATACGACCCCAAAAAAGATATTATTCACAAAACGCCACCGGCCATTCATATCAAACGCTTCGGGCCGGCAAACAGTCAAACCTCCTTCCCGGACAACGCCATCCTCGATTCGGATCAGAATGATCTGACCTTTGAATTCATCGGTATCTATTTCACCAGTCCCGGGAATGTGCGGTATACCTTTTTTCTGGAAGGCCTCGACAAGCGGTGGAACGAACCCACCCACACCAAAAAAGTCAGTTATACACAACTGCCGCCAGGAGATTATACCTTTCACATCAAGGCACTCAACCAGGATGGCATCAGCATGCAGGAGCCCGTGAAATTCAGCTTTAGCATCCGGAAGCCCTTCTGGCAAAGCTTATGGTTTTTCCTCCTTTGCCTGGGCGGTATCGTTGTGCTGAGCTTTGTTATCGGCAGGGCTTTTAAAGCCTATAAAAATGAATACATCACCACACGGGCTGCATTTAATCATTCGCTTTATACGGGCAGGTTGCTGCTGTTTATCGGGGCATTTCTCTATTTCATTGTGGGAGCCTTTTTCGATTCCATGATCGAGGAGGTTGACGACCCCATGATCTACCGAATGCTGATCTGTTTCTTATTGCTGGCAACCTTTATCGGAACCTTTTTTATCCCGTTTTTCCGGGCGAATATATCATCGATCATATTGTTCCTGTTCTACCTGATCACCACCCATTCCTTATACCTGATCAACCTGACACAGATCCATCCGGCCTATTTACTGGGTTTCGTGGTGTTGATGAGTGTTACCACGGTTATCATCAACGATGTAAAAGGATTTCTTTGGTATGCCATTTATGTAATGCTGGCCACCATCATTATTGCTTTCATACAGGATGAGCCGCTGTTCAATCAATACCTCTATGTCATTACCGTGGCCACTGTCTGCCTGGTTACCTTTATAACCATCACTGTCAGGCTGAACCTGACCAGCCGGCTGGAGTTTTCCGACAAGATCATCAATAATGTAGATGCCCTGGTATTGGTGAGTGATAAAAACGGAGAGATCCTGTTTTGTTCGCAAAATGTCAAAGACATCCTTGGGTATTCCGAGCAGGAGGTTTTGGGATCCGGATGGTGGTCTATCCGCAGTGAACACGATATGCCCAATGCCTTGAAAAAAAGAGAATTGAGGGATATCGCCCGTGGATCGGGTGGAAAAGTAGGCATACCTTATGACACCTTGTTGACAAAGAAATCGGGTGAGCCGGTTTGGCTTCAATGGGTCGATAATGCCCTGCCCGGTGGCTTGATCATCGGTGTGGCCGTGGATGTTACCGAACGGAAAAAGATGGAGGAAGAATTGCAAAAGCTATCGATCGTAGCCAGCAAAACCGACAATTCCATCATTATTACCGATGCCCAGACCAGGATAGAATGGGTAAATGATGGATTTACACGCCTGACAGGATTTACCGCCGAAGAAGTCTTGGGTAAACGCCCCGCCGATTTCCTGGAAGGCCCCATGACTTCCAAAGAGGTCTCCCAAAAGATCCTGTCGGAATTCCGGTCCAAAAAACCTTTTTCCGAGGAGATCATGAATTATACCAAATCCGGTGAATTATATTGGGTTTCCTTCAATGTTACACCCATCCTCAATACCGAGGGAAAGATACAGAAGTTCATCAGTATTGCTATAGACATCACGGAAAAAAAGAAAACCGAAGAGCAACTCAAGGCTTATTCCGTGAACCTGGAGCTACTCCACAAGATCGATTCTACGATCATCAATATCCAGACCGTTCAGCAGACCTTTAAGAAAGTATTGCTTCATATGTCGGCTTATGTCAAAAAATGCGATGAGATCTCCATTGGTATCATCGACCCGAATACCCGTAAGATCCGGCTTATCCATGCCAATGGAACGGACACCGGCCAGGAAGGCGCTTACGGAGAAATGCCCGTAGCCGGGCTCGACAGGCTATCTCTGCTCGAAAATAATGAAGCCATTTTTATCGACGACAATCACCGGTCCGAGCAGGCGCTGGCCACGGAGCACTTTCATTTCCAGCCGGAGATCAGATCAGTGCTGATCACGCCCCTGTTCATCAACGGTATGCTGATAGGATCATTGAACATGGGTAGCCTGGAACCCGAGGTTTTCGATAACCAGGACATTAACCTGGCCAGGGATATTGCCAACTCCCTGGCCGTGGCGCTTCAGAAACGGAAACTGGAGGAGCAGGTCCGGCAAAAAAATATCGATATCACCGATAGCATCAATTATGCCAAACGGATCCAGGACGCCCATTTGCCCAACCTTCAGGAACTGGAGAACTATTTGGAGCACTTCGTGCTCTACCTGCCGCGGGATATTGTCAGCGGTGACTTTTACTGGTATTCGATCAAAGAAGATCAACTGATCATTGCCATTGCCGATTGTACCGGGCATGGCGTTCCGGGCGCCTTTATTACCCTGATCGGTATGAATTATCTCAATGCCGCTGTGAAAGAGAAAAACATCTCCGATCCTGCCGAGATATTATCCTACCTGCACCAGGGCATCAAATATTCCATCGGCACTTCATCAGAGACCGTGAAAATGGACGATGGTATGGACATCGCGCTGGTAAAGGTCGATCTAAGATCCGGTCACCTCGAATTTGCAGGGGCCTTCCGGTCGATCTATTTCGTTCACGAAGGAAAGTTAGCCGTGTTGAAAGGGGAACGTTTTTCGATCGGAGAGCATGAACAACCGGCTGATGTTAGCTTTACGACGCATCGAATACCTTATCAAAAAGGGGATAAGCTGTATATGTTCACCGATGGTTTTGCCGATCAGTTCGGAGGGCCGCGGTTAAGGAAATTCACCTCCAAGCGGTTCAAACAGATCCTGCTCGATAATCATGATCAGCCCATGAAAGAACAAAAATTGATCATAGAACAATCCTTGTATGAATGGATGCTGGATGAACCCCAGGTGGATGACATCCTGGTGATGGGGATATCCTTATAGGTCCGGAGGGAAGGCGGAAAGAGCGTTTGGATTAATGGGGAACTTGTCAACAGGTGGTATTGTTTTATCATAGTACCTAAAGGCATAAAAGATGTTGAAATTAAGCTTCATGGAAAAGCTCGCCTACGGCCGGATAGTCCTGGGCGTTATCGTTTTTTCGATTTTCGGGTTTGGCTTTCAGTTGTGGGCAGCAGGTACGGTGTTGGGATTGATCCTGGTACTGGGCGGCATCAGCGGCTTGACCGGTTTAAGCAGTTGCTGCAAGGTCGACGATAAAGGAGAAAAAGTTTGTACGATCCCCGCACATAAGAAACAGAACGGTAAATAATGGATCAGTTCAAGGGCCCCATGGATCTGCTTTTGGACAAGCTGGAAGGCTGGTGGGCCCTGGCTATTGTCATGCTGCCTAACCTGGTTGTGGCGGTGCTGACGGTACTGTTGTTCTACGGGATGGCAAGGCTGGTTGAAAAGCTGTTGCGCAAAACGCTCGACCGCTTTTCCGATAATCGCGCCGTCAACCGGCTGATCACCTCCATTAGCTCCATTTTCATCATTATGGCAGGAGCTTTTATATCCCTGGGCATCCTCCAGTTAGACAAAACCGTAACCTCCTTACTGGCCGGTATCGGCGTCCTCGGCCTGGCCTTGAGCCTGGCCTTTCAGAATGCGGCGGCAAACCTGATCGCAGGTATTATCATGGCGGTGAAAAGCCCCATCCATGTCGACGACCTGGTCGAAACCAATAATATCTTCGGGCTGGTCAGGAAGATCGGATTAAGATCGACGACTATCCAGAACCCGGAAGGACAACTGGTGGAAGTGCCTAACCGGCTGGTGCTGGAAAATCCTTTCACCTTGTATTCGGTTCCCGGAAGCAGGAGAGTAGACCTGAAAGGCCATATCGCTTATGAAGATGACCTGGAAAAAGTTAAAGAAGTCGCGATCCGGGCTATTCAAAAGCTTCCCGGTCTCCAACGGGAAAAGCCGGTCGAGTTTTTCTATTCGGCATTTGACGATAGCTCCATTGCTTTTGAGTTTCGTTATTGGATAGACTTTTCCAATGTACAATCGACCTACCTGGACGCGCGCAGCCAGGGCATTATCCTACTCAACAATGCCTTTAAGGAAAACGGTATCGAAATTCCAATTCCCAGGCATGCTATCGACCTGGATGCGGGAGACCGCTCCCCGGTAAAAATGCCGGGATGATCCGTGAAATTTCTTGCCAGAGCGCTAGCTGTGTTTGTTTATAACTTTTATAGCATAAGACCTTTAAATCATCGGAAAAAGAATATATTTGGTTCGATAACCCAAATCGTTTTCATTTCATTACTTCAATTGATACTATGAAAAAGTCGTTGATCGCTCCCTTGCTATGCGCTTGTATTACCGTTGGATTATTGCTCTCATCCTGCAGTAAGGATGTGTACCGTTCGGCTGTCAAAAAGCGGTACCAAAACCGGCAATATGTCAAAAAGGATGTTGCTAAAAAGAAGCTGGCAAAGCTATCCTTAAAAAGCAATACTCATGCACCGGAAGATCTTTCTACCCCCACCACAGAGATATCCTCATTGCTGCCCGTTAAAGATGCTCCTGAAAATACGCCCAAACCCTTGCAGGTGCTGAGGGAAAAGCTTCCATCAAAGATCAACAATATCGCCCCGATAGCCCAACTACCCAAGTTGAAACAGCAGCTCCGGAAGCGTGGCCAGATCGCCCATGTACCGGTTCCTTCCCACCTGAATTTCGACCCGGTGGTTGAAAGGCAACTTTATAAACACGGGATGGCCGGGAAGCCTAACGATATACCTTTCCTGATCTATTTTATCCTGGCCCTGATCATTCCACCCCTGGCGGTATTTTTATGGCGGGGATTGGATTTTCACTTTTGGCTGAACCTTATCTTCGCCTTATTGCTGATCTTCTACATCGTAGCGATCATCCATGCCATCCTGGTGATTACCGATACGATCAGGTAGCAGACGAGGGGGTTTTAATGGTGAAAGATCCTGAATCATAATTCGTACAACATAAAGTTCCCCTAAAATTACTTATTCGGTATGATACGGGAATTTCGTGAGTATATCAATATCCGCTTGTATAACAACAAGAAGCCGGTGCTCCGGTTTATGCGGGTCAGCAGCTTTTTGCTCGCCCTGCTGGCGATCTTCTTACTGGCCTATTACAACGGATTCCCCCAAACAGAGCAATCCAACAATATTATTGTCAATTCCATTCGCGGGATCCTGGTATTTTTCATCGGGAATTACCTGCTGAGAATATTTTATTCCTTCGATGTACCCGAGTTCCTGAAAGAAACCTGGCTGGAAGGTTTGTTAATGTTACTACTCGTGTACGACGGGATCAGTAACATTTTATTTGGCGTACCCTTGCTGCACTATATCCTTAACCAGTTCGGCATTGGCAATGTCAGGCCTTATTACCTGTTCTTCTTACAGGTCTATGTGATCATCATCGCCGGTATGGAATTAGTTAAATCGAATAAGGCTTTGTCGCAGATCAATATCAAGCCGGCCGTTAGTTTGATCTTGTCACTGTTGATCATCATATCGGCCGGAACAGCCTTGTTGATGATGCCCGAAATGACCGTCCTGCCCGGATCTATGCCTGCCCTCGATGCATTATTTACCGCTATCAGCGCTATCAGCCAAACCGGACTGGTGGTGGTGGATACGGGAAGCTATTTCAGCTTCAAAGGTCAATTGATCATTTTGTTCCTGATACAGATCGGCGCCCTGGGGATCATTTCATTCGGTACCTTTTTTGGCGCCTACCTGGCTAAAAACATCACGATCCGCCAGCAATACAGCTTTCATGATTTCATTTTATCGGATTCGGAGGTCAGCACAACCAAATTATTCGGGAAGATCATCACTTATACCTTGGTAATCGATGTGATCGGAACCTTTATGATCTACTACCTGCTCGATCCTTCCATTCCATTTAGAAGCACCGGCGATAAGATATTCTTTTCCATTTTTCATTCGATCTCCGCCTTCTGCAACGCCGGTTTTGTACTGTTCAAGCAAGGACTTTACCATGAAAGCCTCCGGGAATTGTACGCCCTCCACCTGGGGATCACCTTCCTGGTTTTTTTGGGGAGCCTGGGTTATCCGGCATTGATCGATATCATGGGCCCCCGGAAGCTGTTGGACCGCTTCAAGCAACCCTGGAGATCGTGGACCATCGATACCAGGCTAACGGTATACACCTCCATCGGGCTGGTTTTACTAGGCCTGGTCGGATTCTGGCTGCTGGAAAAAGACAACACCTTAAGCGGGCAATCTGCCGGGCAAGCAGGCATTACCGCGTTGTTCCAGTCCGTAACCCGTACTTCCGGCTTCAATACCGTAGATATTGGAACCCTTACCATGCCGGCGCTGATCATGATATGCTTCCTGATGTTCGTAGGAGGGGCTTCCGGCTCCGTTTGCGGCGGGATCCGGACATCGACATTTTCGGTTTCCCTGCTATCATTCTGGGCAATTATCCGGGGTCGGAAAAATGTGGAGGTCTGGGGCAGAAGAATTTCGGATGACGTCGTCTATAAAATGATCGCCATCATTGTTACCTTCGTCTGCTTTTTGTTCGTTGTCATTTTTTTGCTGACGATCACCGATCCGCAATTCGAAACGGTCAGACTGGTTTTTGAAGGCATCTCAGCCCTGGGAACCGTGGGTTTATCGACAGGAATTACCCCACATATGTCTGACGCCGGCAAGACCATCCTCCTGGTTGCCATGTTTATCGGGCGTATCGGGACCTTATCACTGGTATTCGCCCTTAGCTCTCAACTGAGGCAAGCATCTTACAAATATCCCGACACGCAAATTATGATCGGATAGTGCGGGCCAAAGTGTCGGTTCCGGTGATAAAATATTAAAACTATTTCTATTTTTATAGACCAGAATTGTTGGCTACATGGAAAAAAATCAAATCGAACACCTGAAGGAAGCCCTTGAGTTTTCCCCCGACAATATACCTTTGCGCCTGCACCTGGCTGAAACGCTGATGTCGGATAAACAATATGCAGCCGCAGAAGCAGAATATAAGATCGTAATCGAACAGGCGCCCGGTAATAACCAGGCCAAATTCGGTCTTGCCAAGGCCCATTATCACCAGGACAACTATTCCACGGGCATCGTTATCATTGAATCTTTGCTGAAAGAAGATCCGGCAAATCCTGCCTGGCTGCTGCTGCACAGCAAGCTGTTGTTGAAGGAAGACGATATCGGCCGTGCATTGGAGCAATATCAGAAAGTACTGGAACTGGATCCGGGGATGACCGATGAAACCCTCGATGGTTATTTCAGAACCGCTCATCAAGCCGGAGAGGTAGCGGATGAAATGATGGAAGAAGAAGATACCGATGCCTTTCTCGAAGATCCCGGCGTGGGATTTACAGACGTAGGAGGCATGAACAGGGAGAAAAGTGAAATCGAATTGAAGATCATCCAACCCCTGAAACATCCCGAACTGTATGAAGCCTATGGAAAAAAAATAGGAGGGGGGATATTATTTTATGGCCCTCCTGGTTGCGGGAAAACACACCTGGCCAGGGCTACGGCCGGAGAGGTGGATGCCCGGTTTATCTCAGTTGGGATCAACGACATCCTGGATATGTGGATCGGTAATAGCGAAAAGAACTTACACGAGATCTTTGAGCTCGCCCGTAAGCATGCCCCTTGCGTTTTATTTTTCGACGAGGTCGATGCCCTGGGCGCCAGCCGTTCCGATATGCGGCAATCCGCCGGCCGCCACCTGATCAATCAATTCCTGTCGGAACTGGATGGCATCAACAACAAAAATGACGGCGTATTGATCCTGGGCGCCACCAATGCCCCCTGGCATCT
>JANQFB010000239.1 GCA_028278085.1 Chitinophagales bacterium | reverse complement strand
TAACCAGGGGGTAGGCCTAATAAAATTCGATCCTGATACAGCCATCGTGTATCTGGATACCGTCATCAATAAGCTCATGAGCTCCGGCATTTGGGAGCTTAAGCACTATCAAAAGCAAGTGTGGACGATCACAGATATCCTTAAAGACCGTCAGGGAGATATCTATGCCTTCGATATTTTCGGTTTCTATAGGATCAACAAAGGGCAAATAACCTACCAACCCTATATCGACAGCCTCAGATCAAAGGTGGCGCGTGCCGAACCTTTAGAAGACGGCGGTTTTATCTATGTCGGTCATAACAACAATATCGTTCGCTGGAAAAACGGGCAACACAAGATCCTCGTGTCCGGCGATCATCCGAAATTGAGAGATGGCAGCATCAATCGCCTGATGATCGACCGGGAAGGATATTTATGGATCGGAACCCTGAAAGGATTGATCCAGGCAAAAATGGATGATTACCATTTGCGACAGGCCAATTTTTATTTACCTGGCAAACTGATCACCTCTATGCGGGAAGACCGTGAGGGAAATCTATGGTTTACCACCCGGGGACACGGGGTATACCTGCTAACCTACAATGCCAAGAAGATCTGGAAGTTTACCACCACCGAAGGATTACCGGATAATACTATATATAGTCTGCATGGCGACCAACGGGGTAATATATGGATGGGCACCAATTCCGGTGTTATCATCCACCTGACGAAAAACAAGATCCGGTCCTTTAAAGTTTTTCCGGAGCTCACCCGAAATTCTCTGATCAAAACGATACTCTACCAGAATGACTATATTTTCGCAGGTGTTAGCGGCCTGCTGTTTATCCTGAAAGATAACAAACCGGTAAAAATGATCCGGGCCGGGTCATTAAAGACCATTGAAAGCCTCGGTGAAGATACCATCATTTTCGGTAATGGTGCCGGGGCCTATAAATTATCCATCCGGGATGCTTTTGCCATGGAAGATTCTACCATCAACGGGTTATCGGTGTTGTTTAATACTTTTGCCAGGGGTGGTAAGAACCGTGATTTTGAATTTTTCAAGCAGCGAACCTATGCCTTGCAATATGAAGACAAAAACATTATCTGGATCGGTAACACCGAAGGACTTTTCCGTTATGAAAACAAGCAGATCTTCGATGAAAGACCGAATCACCCGTTATTGCGGCGAAGCATTAATGATATTGCGATCACTCCTGACGGTTCCAAATGGCTGGCAACACATGGCAGCGGATTGCTACAATATAAAGATGGCCGGGTTCTCCAGATCAATACTGCCCGAGGATTATCCAGTAATATCTGCCACCGGTTGTTTTACGATCATGACGGAGAATTATGGATCGCCACCAACCAGGGCCTGAATCGCATGAGTCTGCCGGTTAGTGATCCGGCCGCGTTGAAGATCCGGAAATATTCCAGCAACGACGGGCTGGCTTCCAATGAGGTCAAAGATGTTTTTATTTCCGGCGATACGGTCTATAGCGCTACTTTCAACGGTCTATCCTTTTTCAACAAAACAGCGGTGTCCGTTATGGAAACGCCGCCCATGATCCATATTGAGAAAATAAAGATCTGGGAAAAAGATACGGCCATACAACCGGTTTATTCCCTGAATTACAGGCAAAACGATATCAACATTGAATTCAACGGACTGACTTATACGGATCCCTACCGGCTGCAATACCGTTATAAGATGGAAAATATAGATGATGGCTGGATCTATGATACACAAAATTCCATCCGTTATCCGAAATTGTCTCCGGGTGATTATACATTTACCGTATATGCCATCAACAGTTTGGGGATCGAGTCGGAACACCCGGCCACGGTTAAATTCTCCATTCAACCGCCATTTTGGAAAAAGTTTTGGTTTATTGCCTTCTTAACCGGCGTTATCATCTTTGCGATCTGGATGTTTTTTGATTACCGGCTCAGGATGGTAAAGAATAAAACCATTTTGCAACAGAAAATGCTGGAATCCGAACAAAAAGCGCTACGGGCCCAGATGAATCCTCATTTTGTATTCAACTGCCTGACCTCTATCCAGCATTTTATCATCTCCAAAGACGAAGACAACGCCAGTTTATACCTGTCCAAATTCGCCAAACTGATCCGTATGATCCTGGAAAACTCCCAGTATTCTTTTATTTCCCTACAGGATGAGATGCTAACACTCGAGCTATACCTGGAGTTGGAAGCCCTGCGGTTTAAACAAAAGATCTCTTATACCATAACCGCCGATCCGGCCATCGATCAAAAAGCGGTGAAAGTTCCGTCGATGGTTATTCAGCCTTATGTCGAGAATGCCATTAAACATGGCCTGGCCCACAAGGAGAATAACGCCAGACTGGAAGTGAGTCTTTTCATAAAAGATGATAAGCTGATCTGCACCATCGAAGATAATGGTATCGGAATCCATCAATCGATGGCGCTTAAAAGCAACACCCCCGGACATAAGCCCGTGGGGATGAAGACTACACAAGAACGGCTGGAGGTCTTAAATAAGCTGAATAACAGTAACCTGACCATAAATATCGGAGAAAAAAAGGACGAACAGGATCAAACCTGCGGCACACTGGTGGAAATTCATATTCCTGTAAAGAAAAGCCGATAAAAGCCCTGTGCAGGGGTCAAAATTTATATATTTGCATTAATGCTTAAGACGATCATTATTGATGACGAAGAACACTGCAGAAGTGTTTTGTTTCAATTATTGAAAAAACACTGCCCCAGTGTAGAGGTGGTAGCAAAGGCGGATAGTGCGCTATCGGGGTTGAATGCTATCGTTAAGCACCAGCCGGATCTTGTATTCCTGGACGTGGAAATGCCGGGAGGGAATGGATTCGACCTACTTTCCAGTCTTACCGACATTAATTTCGAGCTGATCTTCACTACCGCCTTCGATCAATATGCCATGAATGCCATCAAATTCAGCGCATTGGACTATCTGCTCAAACCCATCAATCATGAAGAGTTGAAAGCTGCTGTGGCAAAAGTTGAAAAACGGCATCCCCAGGCCGTGGATAAAACACCGGTTAAAATGGGTGCCGAGCTTGCAGCCAATAAATTAGTGGAAAAAATAGCCATCCCCACAACCCTGGGACTAAAATTCGTGGACACCCACCGGATCATCCGCTGCGAATCCAGCAACAGCTATACTTTCGTTCACCTCGACAATCGGCAAAAGATGCTGGTATCCAGGTCTCTTAAAGATTTTGACGAACTATTGGCGGGACATAGCTTTTACCGGGTACACCAGTCTCATCTGATCAATTTGGAGCATGTGGAAGAATATCAGAAAACCGGCGGAGGAACGTTGATCATGTCTGACCAGTCGGAAATACTGATCTCCAAGAGGAAAAAGGACGAATTCCTGAAAGCGCTGAACAATATCAAGATCTAAAGGGAGCCTGCTTCCGCGTAGATCACGACCAATAAAGTTTGCCCTACGGCTTTCAGGGTAGCTTTGTCAATAATATCCATATTATCATCCAGGGTGTGCCAGTAGGGTGCAAAATTCGAAGGAGTGGAGAGATCCCGCTGGATAATATCGATACTGGGAATGCCGGCCAATTGATTGATATAATAATGGTCGTCGGTAACACCCAGTACTTCCTTAAAAACGAAATATTCCGAATAACCATTCCTGGCGGCAGCATCCCAAACTTTCCGGACCACGGAAGGAGCGTAGTTCATGGAATACCCTTCCATAAAAAAACGGGCGTCTTTCGCTCCTACCATGTCGAGCAGGATGCCGAAAGACGCATGATAATTGGGGATATGCGGATTTTTCGCCCAGTATTGTGCCCCTAAACAATAACTATCCGCAACTGTGGGCTGGCCGTAATCTTCGGCATCCACGAACATGATATCGATCCCAAGAGGAAGGGGGTTCAGCTTAAGCTGGCGGGCAACCTCCAGCCAAATGCCAACACCGCTGCCGCCGTCATTGGCGCCGTCAATGGGCTTATCGCGGTTTTGGTCATCTTCATCGGCAAAGGGCCGGGTATCCCAATGGGCAAATAACAGGATCCTCTTTTTTTGCGCCGGATTGAAAGAACCGATGATATTGGAAATTTGCAGTCGTTTGCCGTCGTGAGCCGTTACAACAGCTTGCTGGACATAGAGGGTATCGGTAAAGGCGCCCAATGTTTTTTGAAGCCAGTTGCCACAGGCTTTATGGGATTCTGTATTGGGCACTCTGGGTCCGAAACTCACTTGTTTGGCCACATAGGCATAAGCCGAATCGGCACTAAATTCGGGAACAGCATAAGTTTGCGGGGGAGGTTCGGCAGGTTGGCTAACCGTTTTCTGCCGTTGTGACTGTTCCTCGCAAGCGTAAAAGATACAGCCTATCAAAACCGAACTCAACCATAGATCCCTGCGCATGCCTGATTTATTGTTTAAGATTTGGACCAGGAAGTTCCATCCTTGCCATCTTTTAATTGAATTTTAAGCGCGGCTAACTGATCGCGGATCTTATCGGAAGTGTCAAAATCTTTATTGGCCCTGGCCTGTTGCCTTAGGTCGATCAGCAATTGCATCAATCCCTCGGTGATATCGTCGGAACCCGCGGATTCCTGTTTCAACCCTAAGATGGTTTCTACATAGTCACGGAAGGTTTGCTGCAACCGCGCAAAGGTAGCAGCGCTGATCTGGCTTAGGGGTAATTGGCCGTTCCGGTAGGAATTAATGCGTCCGGAAAGATCAAAAAGCCTGGCGATCAACTGAGGCGTGCCGAAATCATCATCCAAATGCTGACCACATTGCTCACACCATTGGTTGACCTTGTCGTCTTCGGCAGGATCTTCCGCTTTGTCATTGCCGGGATGTTCCATTTTTTCCAAAATATCAAAGGCATTCATCAGTCGTTGATAGCCTCTGTGAGCCGCCTGTAAGGCTTCATTGGAAAAATCGATCGTGCTCCGGTAATGGGTTTGTAAAATGAAGAACCGGATCGTCATAGGGCTATAAGCCTGCTCCAGCATTTTATGGTTCCCGGAAAACATTTCATCGAGGGTGATAAAATTGCCGAGGCTCTTACTCATTTTCTGACCGCCCATGGTGATCATATTATTATGCATCCAGTACTTAACCGGCTCTTTTTGTTCGGCAGCCACAGATTGGGCGATCTCACATTCATGATGCGGGAATTTAAGATCCATTCCACCACCGTGAATGTCGAAAGGCGTGCCCAGGTATTTACTGCTCATCACCGAACATTCCAGGTGCCACCCCGGAAATCCTTGTCCCCAGGGTGAATCCCACCGCATGATATGTTCGGGGGCCGCTTTTTTCCATAAAGCGAAGTCAACCTTGTTGCGCTTCTCCTCCTGCCCTTCGAGCGATCTGCCACTATCCATCAATTCTTCCAGTACCCTACCCGACAATTTGCCATAGTCATGATCCTGGTTGTATTTGACCACGTCAAAGTAAACGGAACCGTCCACTTCATAGGCATAACCCCGCTCCAGGATCTTTTGGGTCATATTGATCTGCTCGATGATGTGCCCGGAAGCCCTGGGTTCAATACTTGGCGGGATAATATTCAACTGTCGCAACGCATCATGGTAACGGTTCGTATAGTACTGAACCACTTCCATGGGTTCTATCTGCTCGAGTCGTGCTTTCTTGGCGATCTTATCTTCCCCGCTTTCATTCTCCTCATCTTCCAGGTGCCCCACATCCGTGATATTACTGACATATCTGACTTTGAAGCCGAGATATTTCAAATACCGGAACACCACATCAAAAGTGATAGCCGCCCGGGCATGGCCGAGATGCCCGTCACCATAAACCGTCGGACCGCAGACATACAAGCCCACAAATGGGGGGTTTACCGGTTCGAATTTTTCCACTTTCCTCGACAGGCTATTGTATATTTTCAATTCGCTTTCCATGTCTTCGATCTAAGATATATTATTTTGCTACAAAAGTGCAAAAATAAGATTTTCCATTGTCCGGGATCTTAATTTTGCTCCTGGGGTACCTCAAATTCATAAACCAGGGGATAATGATCGGAAAAGGTTTCTTCCAGGGCATGATACTTCACTGCCGGAATGGAAGGGCTGGTAAGGATAAAATCTATTCTAAAGGAAGGAAAGGGGCCGGCATATGTGCCGCCAAGTCCGAAACCACATTCCAGGAATACATCTTTCAAGCCTTTGGATAACTGGTGGTAGGCAAATGAATGGGGGGTATCATTAAAATCACCGGTGAGAATGAGCGGAAAGGGGCTTTCCCGGATCTGATCCCTGATCGCCAGTGCCTGCCTGGATCGTTTGACGAATGCCATCCGCAGCTTGTTTGTGATCTGTCCCAGGGATTTTACATCGTTGATAGTCTCTTCCCTGAATTGTTCGGCAAAAGCATGTTCTTCCCGGCTCAGATTGATCGACTGCAAATGCAAATTGTAGATCCTCAACTTTTGTCCGTCGATTAAAAGATCGGCATACACACACCCGTTGTTGTTGGTATTCCTGGTCGGGAATTCGAGCCTCCCCGATGACAGGATCGGAAACTTGGAAAATACGGCAATACCCCAAAATGCCTGGTTTTTATAAGAGAACAGCCTTTCAAAATGAAGATATGGATAGCCGATGGCTTGCAGTCTTTCCAAATTCTGGTGTAATTTATGGGTACTGGTGAAAAACTCCTGGAAAGTTATGATATCAGGCGCATGACTTTTGATCAGTTTTAAGATATTTTCTTTTTTGGGTAATCCGTCCGATTCGCCATACCGGTTAAACCCCCTGACATTATAGCTCATCAATTTAATGACTTTGGTACCTTCCGGCCGATCGGTCCCCAAGTTGAGGGCGAACATTTTGTGCACCTGAGCCCAGCCAAGAATGATCGAAGCCAACGACAACAGAAAAAGCCATTTCCGGCGAAGGAGCCAGAACACTACGAAAATGATATTGAAAAGGATGATCACCGGAAGTCCTAAACCGAAGAAAGCCAGGGGCCAGAATTGTTCGGGATTTACATAGGAAGCGCCATAGGCGGCCAGTAGTGAGCCGATAGCGAGAATGTTGAGGATCAGGATTATCTTATCAAACCAGTTGAGTTTCATGAGCGACGGATTGCATCAGTCTTCTTTACTGGCGCGGAATAATAACTCTTTCTCGTCGGACGACAAGCTATCATAACCCGATTTGGAGATCTTATCCAGGATCTCGTCGATCTTGTCCTGGTTCGAGGGCTTGGTTTTGGCAGATTTCCGGGGTTTTCCCCGCTGGCGATAGACCACCTTGGGCTTCCTGTCTTTTTTAAAAAACCCAAGAATGGCGGTTAGTGCGTCGATGATCTTATCCATCAACCGGTTGAATCCGACAGACCAATCCTGTCCTCTTTGCAACTGCCGGATAAAAACAAAACCGAACAAAGCGCCACCCAGGTGGGCAATATGCCCCCCGGCATTACCTTTGGGAATACTGATCAGGTCAATGATCACACTGATCAGGGCAATGTATTTCAGCTTTACCGGGCCAAAAAAGATCAGGTTGATAGCATGATTGGGTAACAAAGTTGCTGTTCCCACCACCACCGCCAATACACCGGCAGAAGCGCCCAGTGCATAGGAAAAGGGCATGACTTCCCGGAAAACGGGTAAAGTATTGTAGGATAATATATACAAGACGGCGCCCGCAAAGCCTCCCAAAATATAAACCGGGAGGATCTTATGATTACCGAGGTATTCTCTCAGGATATTGCCGAACCAATACAGCCACAACATATTGAATAGAATATGCCAGAAATCTTCATGTAGAAAGAGATGGGTAACGATGGTCCAGGGCTGGAAAATGAGGGTACCCAAACTGGCCGGAACGGCAAACC
Organism: Chitinophagales bacterium; assembly: GCA_028278085.1. GTDB lineage: Bacteria > Bacteroidota > Bacteroidia > Chitinophagales > JANQFB01 > JANQFB01. Next base: position 1,231 of record JANQFB010000239.1, on the reverse strand, counting down.
AGTGGATAAAAGTAGATTTTAAGGTCTCATATTCCGGGGTTTGCGAATAGAAGGCCCACAGGAAAAAAATGACCAGGTTAACTGCCAGAAAAACAGCTACATTGATGATAATGATCTGGGACACCATATTCTGTTTGTCGAGAAACTCCCGCTTGAAATCGTCCCAGAGAGAAGAATTGTACCTACTCATCTAATAAAATCTATGCCTGTTCTTATTCCAGATCCTGATGAGCAAATAGCCGAATAACATGCCGCCCAAATGTGCAAAATGTGCGACATTATCTCCCGGCTGGTTGGAGAAACCTGCATATAGCTCGAAGAACCCATATAATAATACGAAATATTTTGCCCGCATGGGGAACAGGAACATCAAATAGATCATGGTGTTAGGAAATAGCATCCCGAAAGCCAGCAGCACCCCGAATACCGCTCCGGAGGCTCCTACCGTGGGAATATCCATTTTATTGACCAGCATACAATTCAGGATGCCATCGATATTTTGCCCGACCTCCCTCAGGCAATGATTGTAAATGAGGGGATTGTCTTGCGCCAGTTCCTGTAGTCTGCCATAGGGATCATCCATAGCCAGGATCTGGCCGATCTCATTTTTCATCATTTGGATCTCGATAAACGTTACCCCGGAATGCAGCAATGCCGCCCCGAGGCCGGTCAGGATATAATAGATCAGGAAACGTTTGGGCCCCCAGGTATTTTCAAGCATGGTCCCAAACATCCAAAGGGCAAACATGTTCGAAAATAAATGCATGAACCCACCGTGCATAAACAAATGGGTAACCAACTGATGTGGCCGGAAATAATCCGAGCCGAAATAATGCAGGCCGAAATAGTGATGGATCTCGAATCCCATGCTATTGCTCAACACTTGCGTTGCCAAAAACACCAATCCATTGATGATCAGCAAATTCTTCACCACATCCGGCAACATATTGAATCGTGTGGGTTGGTATTGATACATCTTGTTATTATGCTTGTTTAGCCCGCCTGAAATAACTTTTCGAGGTCTTCCTGGGATATGGTTACAAATGTAAGCCGATTCCCTAAACTTTGGTAAGGCAATTTACAGGCAAAAAGTTCATTTATCATCTCTTTCATTTCCGCAGACTCCAATGTTTTGCCCGGTCTGATAGCCGCTTGTTTGGCTAAAGCTTTGGCTACAAAGTCACGTTTATCTAATTGGAGCGCCTGCTTATTTTCCTTATAGCGCTCCAGG
>JANQFB010000233.1 GCA_028278085.1 Chitinophagales bacterium | reverse complement strand
CCCATCATGGCCGATCACGAGGTCGGTTTGTGGTCCCCTGGCAGGGGTACCGTTGCCGATATCGAGCGTTGCTCCGGGACTGGATACACCGATACCCACCTGGCCGCCGGTGTTGACGCGGATCGCTTCGGTGGCATTCGTACGGATAGACAGTCCGATATTATCGGAAGTCCCGATATAATTGGTGCCGGGAGTTGTGCCGGCATTACCGGAGGTGGTCCAGTCATTAGGATCGGCACGCGTTTCTCCGGATGGAGAATTATCCGTGTTCAATGAACCCCTGTACTCCCAGCCATCGGCATTCTTTTTATAGATGTCCGAAGAGGTGATATCGAGGTAATAATCATTTTCGGTTCCAAGTGAGGCATCGGGTGCGCCATTACCATCGTGCCAGATAGTTGACAGGGCTTCCGGTATGCCTCCGATGATCCTTTCGGCTTCTTTGGCATGGATGGCATAGGGAACGGACAGGATCTCCGATGTTCCGGTCAGCACATATTCGCCATTTCCTTCGACATCGAGCTCTACTTTGAGCCAATGTCCGGTTTCTCCCCAATTGATATTTTCAAATTTGTTGTCGAAAGGGATACCCCGTCCGATCTGTAATTCGAAAAGACCAAAGAGATTGGTTTTTACCCGGTGGCCCTCGGCATATACCAGTTCGCCGTCGGAAGAGCCTTCCAAAATGCTGATCCGGAGGTTGATGCTCGTGTTGGACATCACATCGCCCTGAGCATCTCTGGCAGCGGCCTGATAGTTGAAGCTACCGGGCGTTTTTTCCGTGGTTTGCGCTGTTGCATGATATACCAATGCAGGCATACAAAGCCACAAAACCAATACAAGATTCGTTGCTAACGATTTGATCATAAATACGATTTTATGGATTGAGAGGATAGGTATGTCGATAGTTTTCACTATTGAAAGCATGAAGATACAACATTTTAGACCGCACGTCAAGTTTTTTTTACCGCTTATTTTCGCGACAAAAGCGGATGATTCTTTTCGAAAATAAACCTCAAATTTGCGATATTAAACTTATTATTGCGGGCACATTTTCCAGCCATGACCCGTTTAAGCGTAAATATCAATAAAATCGCCACTTTGCGGAATGCGAGGGGTGGTGAATTGCCTGTGTTGACAAGGGTAGCAACAGATTGCGAGGCCTTTGGCGCCCAAGGCATCACCGTACACCCGAGGCCTGATGAGCGGCATATTACCCGCCAGGATGTATTCGATCTGCTTCCCCTGATCCGGACGGAACTAAACATCGAAGGATACCCCGACCAACGGTGGATGGATCTGGTGAAACAGGCCAAACCGGTGCAGGCGACCCTGGTACCGGACGATCCCCGACAGCTTACCTCCGACCATGGCTGGGATACGATCAAACATGCCGGGCTGTTGAACGACATTATCGCGGAGCTGAAAGCGGCCGGATGCCGGGTTTCCCTTTTCATCGATCCGATCGAACAATTTATCGAAGGTGCGGCTCAAGCAGGCGCTGACCGGGTGGAATTTTACACGGGCCCCTATGCCAAAAGGTTTCCGGAAAACAAAGAAAAAGCTATTGCACCTTACGTTAAAACGGCGGCATTTGCCCGGCAGATCGGTTTGGGTATCAATGCGGGTCATGACCTGAACCTGGAAAACCTTCCTTACCTGCGGCAACAAATACCCTATATCGACGAGGTCTCGATCGGGCATGCCCTCATTTGCGATGCACTTTATTATGGACTGGAAAATACCATTCAATTGTATTTGAAGGCCCTAAAGTGAGCGCTATGAGAAGTTTGCTGATGTATTTGTGGGCCCTATGGGCAGGTGTGTTATTTATCATAACCATGTTCCTGGCCTTGCCTTTTTATATGATCCTTTTCAAATTTTTTGGAAAAAAAGCCCCTTACCTGGCCCATATAATTGTTTCCCGGAACTGGTCAAAGGTCTTTTTCTTCTGCCTGGGCATTCGTTTGGCTAATCATGGGTTTGAACAGCTTCATAAAGATCAGACTTACGTTTTTATCACCAATCACTGTTCGCAACTGGATATTCCCATCTGCGCCCTGGCGACCGGCCATAGCTTCCGATTTCTATCGAAGGCGGAATTGGGGAAGATCCCTTTCCTCGGATATATCATCAGGAAGCTATATATTTTGGTGGACCGGGGCAGCAGCGCCGACCGTTCCAAAAGTATGGAGATCATGAAAAAATCGCTGGAAGACGAGATCTCCGTTTTCATTTACCCGGAAGGTACGCGAAACAGGGGCGAACGGATCCTGAAACCGTTTTATGACGGTGCTTTCCGGCTGGCTATCGAAACCGGGGTACCCATTGCTATCCTGACGATCATCAATTCCAATAGTATTCAACCGCTCGGTAAATTCCAGATCCGGCCGGGTATTGTGCAATGTTACTGGGAAACGCCGTTAACGACGGATGGTTTATCTGCCGAAGATGTGGAGGCCTTGAAACAGAAAGCTTATGACCGGATGCATACCCGCCTGGTCAGGCACCGGAAACCTTCTGCCTGAAAGTCCCGTATCGATTGAAGCGCCATTTGGGAGACCAATTGATGGAGGTGTAAGGGTTAATACCGGCGTTTGGTGACACTTGCCAACCGGAATTTTAATATTTTTATGGCTATGAGAATGCTGTCGATTATAGGGATCTTGCTGCCGCTTGCAAGCCTGGCCGGTGATTTTAGCGGCAAGATCCTTACCCGGTACTACCGGTCTACCGTTGAATCAGCACAGCCTTCCAAGATCTCCGAAATGAAGTTTTTGGTCAAAGGCGACCGGATCCGGGTCGATATCGATGGTAATCCTGCCATAAACTTACCGCCGGCAACCATGTTGTTCGATATGCAGGAACGCAGCTATATCCTGCTGTCGGAAGAAAACGGGCAACAACAGGCCCTGAAGTTCGACCTGGATGCCTTGCTGGAAAATCCGATGATCCGCTCCAAGATGAAAGACGCCTTCCAAAATAGTTATACGGTTACTTCCGAAACCAAAGAGATCCAGGGCTATCGATGCGCCCGTATCCTGGTGGAGAACGAGCTGGTGGAAGGCGAACTATGGATCACCAAAGATCTGGGTATTAATTTCGATGAGCTGATCCCGATCTTAAAGGTCAAGGCTAATTTAACCGGTCCGGAAGCCTATCGGGGCTTTGTGATGGAAGCTAAAATGCGTAATATTCAAACCGGGGAAGCTACCCGTATGGAGTCAATTATCCAATCCAAGCTGTTAGACGATTCCATATTCCGGGTACCAGCCGGTGTTAGCCCGGTCGATATGACCAAACAGTTGCAACAAATACAGCAACCCCAGGCGCCGGAAGATCAATAAGGCCGTTTTGCAGCCTTAATATTCAATAAATGTATCGGCCCATCGGTAACCTTGAGGATCTTCAGGGCATTAATGTTATAATAGCTCACACAAACATTCGAACATGAACCTAAAAAATGGGCTTGTCCATACGCTGATCTCAGTGATGCTGGGCAGTCAGCTTGTGTCTGCCCAACTACGGGAAACCTCTTATCTTGACATGATCCGTCATTGTTATGACCGGATGGATTCATTGGTTTCCCATTCGGAGTCGTCCAAAAGGCTGGAAATCGATTATACGATCATTACTTACTTCCGGTCTGAGGGAGAGATCCGTCAAAACAAAGAAGCTGTCAAGGTAAGCCTGTCGTCGCATGGGTATCAATTGATCAGCGACAAGGTGGAAGTTTACCAGGATACGATGTTGAAAGTGATCCTTTACCCGGAATCCGAAGAACTGTTGGTACAGGACATCAGGGGAGCGATCAGCTATAACATGTTTTCACCCGATCAACTCAACGAAATCCTCGATCAATGTACCGTTGAATCGGCAACAGACCTGGCTACCGGTAAAAGGATCCTATTGTCACTGCCGGAAACACTGGCCGGGCATTACGGCATTCAACATTACGAATTTGTCATCGATCAGCTTCACATTCAAAACATGACCGTGCATTATGCGGAAGGGGGGGAGATCCTGAAATTAGCCTATATCACCAATCGCATGCAAGTGTTTGACGAACCTTTTGAGCCGGCAAGCTGGGTTTATGAAAAGTTCTGGAACCATAAAGATCAACTGAAAAAAGACTATGCCGGATACACCTTGAACTATGTGAACCGGTGAACAAAACCTCGCCAGTTCGAAGCGCTATCACTTCGCAACATGGGGTGTATCCACGATTTTTCCGGCTATTGCTTAAAAAATATTTCCCCCCGGATGAAGGCCGCTGGGTACGGAGGAGGGTATGGATTGATCGAAACTATCGTCGGTAAGGGCTTTCAAAAATTCAATGATATCCTCCAGATCTTCATCCGGTAGGTTGATGGGTTCCACATGTATATCGAGCCGGCTATCGGGCACCTTCGGATTCTCGGATCTACCGGCATTGTAAAATTGCAAGGCCTCACGTAGGGTTTTGTACATACCGCCATGGGTATAAGGCGCTGTGAGCTCGATATTTCTAAGGGTAGGGGTTTTGAATTGATAATCTCCTTCCCCGCCGATATCCGGAAAGTTGCCGCCCGGATTATCCTTAGCCCCGTGAATGGTCAGCTTGAAATCCGAGAACATGGGCCCCCGGTGGCAAGAGGAACAATTGGCATCGGTGAAAAATAACAGCAAGCCCTTTTTTTGCCGTTCCGACAAGGCATTTTTATCGCCCTTCACATATTGATCATAGGGGCTGTTATTGCTGATCAGGGTCCTTTCAAATGCGGCAATGGCTTTACTGAAATGCTCCCGGGTAATCGCTTGGATACCGCCACCAAACACACTGTCAAAGAGCGCTGCATAGGCCGGGATATTTTGTAATCGTGCCATCACACTGTCGAGGGCAAATTCGGCAGCATAAGCATCACCGGCCATTTCGCTCCGGGAAGCCGGCGGCCCTAGACATTGGGCTTCCAGACTTTTGACTCTCGAATCCCAGAACATCGGCGCCGATAAAGGGTCGAAAGGCTGGTGGTAATCTTTCATACCAATATACGCCGCATTGATGACGGTAGGGGCGCTTCGGCCGATCCTGGGGATCCTGTCGCTTGCTGTTTCCTGCCGTGATGGGCCTAATCCTTTTCCCCCTACCCCGATGGACAGGTCTAAGCCATCGGCGTAGCCAAATGCCGGGTGGTGGCAACTGGCGCAGGCGACATCTTTTTCCCCGGAAATGATGGGGTCCCAAAACAGGAGCTTTCCTAACCTGACCTTTTGCACGGTGGCCAGATTATCGGGAGGCTCCGGGACCGGAGGGAGCGTAACCAGGGGTTGCTCGAGGGCTGCTATCTGTTCATCGAGGGAAAGCGGCCATGCAGGATCCCTTTCACATCTGGATAATATCAACATGAAAACGATGCACCATAACCCAACAATATATTTGCCGGAAAGCTTGCTCATCAGTAAAGGTAACAGGCTGCCTCAACAGGCCCGGATCCCGGATAGCCAGGAATGAGCTTGCTCCTGTTGAAACAGCCTGTTCACCGGTTTATCTTCCAATGGATCAATGGGTATGCAGCATATGCTTTTTGCTGGCCTTTTTGCCCTCGGCATCAGTTACCGTAAAATGCAGGTAAAACACCGTAACCGCCAACGAATCCGGTACCGTAACCATCGTGTGATATTCATGTTCGGTTCCTTTTAAAGTTCCGTCATCATCGTGATGAAAACCATGGATATGTCCCCCATCCTCATCACCGATCATAAAGGTGTAGGATGCCAATTCCCGATCATCGGCAAAGATAACCTCGATGTGGACCTCATCGCCAAGGTTAAACTCGGAATGCTCCGCCGGTTTATTGACTTTTATCGTTGGATCTTCTTTGTCTTTCTTACAGCCTGTAAAGGCAATTGCTGCTATAGCAAATAGGATTAAACTGATCTTAAAGGATTGCATAATAGTCGATTTTATTCTGTTTCGTTTCATTTGAATATTCATTTTTGGGATCAGAATTCTACGCTCAGATCCTGCTTTGCTGGTACCATGGGTTAACCATCGATTTATAGGTCCGGAGCTATGTAACAGTACTAATCAAACGATAAGCAGGCTCTTCTTAGTACCAAAGTTATACAAAGCCCTTGATATTTTATTGCGCCGGGGATGGATAACCACCTATGCATGGGGTCTGCGTAAGGCCATGAATGGGTTGTTATGCAAATCGTGGATAGATTATTTTCTGACAATGATCAATTTATAAGCTGTGTTGGACGAATGGCTGCCTTGACGGAATTCGTAAATAAAATCTTGTTCCGCCATTCTTTCCAGTTTGCCCCCGGAATCGATGGTTTTACAGAGTATTTCCACGATCTTTCCAGTGGCGGGAATACAAAAAGCTATGATCGTACCGGGCCTTGCCTGGGTAATGATCCGCTGCAGGAGTGATGTTTCATTGGCCCGTTCTTTTTTTCCGAAGTGGAACATACTATCCAATAAGATGAAGTCGAAGCTTCCGAACCGGTCATAGTTGTATATGTCGCCTACCTCACCCGAGAGGTCGAGATGCTCGGCCTGTGCGGCCTTGTTCATTTGTGTGATGCCTACTTTGGAGTGGTCAATACCCGTTACCGTATAGCCTAAACGGGCCAGGGGTATGGCATCG
>JANQFB010000199.1 GCA_028278085.1 Chitinophagales bacterium | reverse complement strand
GCCGATTGCCCACATAGCCGCCAATCATCAACTCCTGAGCTGCATAAAAGACAGTATTCCATTTGTGGACCATTCCACCCTAAACCTCGACGGCGCTACCTGGCAATGGTCGTTTCCGGGCGGTACACCGGCTACTTCCACCGTCCGTGATCCGGTCGTTTATTATGGCAAGGAAGGCACCTATGATGTGAGCCTGACGGTAACCAACCCTACCGGCAGCAGTTCGCAAACGATGAAAGATTTCGTTACCGTAATTAACCAATGTGACGTAGATCCATTCCCAGGCTTGGCCCTGCAACTGGATGGTACGGATAATTATGTCAGGATACCCAACATACCGCTGGATCCCAACCATGTGACCTTCACGGCATGGGTCAGGCCTTCCGGCATACAAGCCGAGTACAGCGCTATTATTATGGACAAGGAAATCGCTGCCGGGATCAATTTCAGGCCGGGTAATGAGATCGGCTACCACTGGCCGGGAGGAGAGTGGTGGTGGAGCAGTGGTTTGATCGCCCCGGCTGATGAATGGTCACATGTAGCATTGGTTGCAACGAAAGATTCTATCCGGGTCTATTTAAACGGTATAGGCCGAACACATACCATCGACCTGGATCCCATTGCCTGGAGCACCATCCTGGTCGGTACCTATAGAAATTGGTCGGATCGTTATGTAAAGGGCGCTATCGATGAAGTATGCATTTATAACAGGGCGCTCACACAAGCAGAGATACGCGCTTCGATGCATCTCACCAAATCCGGAAATGATCCCGGCCTGGAGGTATATTATCAATTCAATGAAAGCAGCGGCCTTGCGATGGACAAGGCCCATAAATACCACGGGGAGATATTTGGTAATGCACCAAGGATAAAGAGTACGGCTCCTGTTGCCGAGGGTTCGAGCAGCCGTAAACAGGTAACAGGGCCCGGTACTTTCGATTTTGAAGAGGCCGGGGTGGAGATGACATTTCCGGCTACCGGAACCTACCCGGACGGGGAGGTGGTGGTCAGCAGGCTCGAGTGGTATCCCGACCAACAACCGGATTGTGTGATCGATACTACCCAGGTCTATTGGGTGATCAATAATTATGGAACGGAAGGCTCGTTTTCGATGCTCGACAAGATCCGGTTCAATGATTTTCCGGCGGATCCTTATAGTACCCAAACCCCATCCGGTTATGAGCTTTTCACCCGGCCTTTCAACGCAACCGGTCAAACCTGGTCAAATAGCCTTTGCCAGGCCAGCCAGGCTCAGGCATCCCCGGGCGGCTACCTGCTTTTCGACCAACAAACCAATATTACCGGGTTTGGTCAATTCATAGCCGGGAATGCGGTGGTGTACCGGCAGGCAGGGATCTGTGTCGGCGATAGTCTGTTGATCCACGGTATTTACCAAGACACCCCCGGTAGTTATGTCGATTCTTTCCAAGCCCAAACCGGTTGTGACTCCGTCCGGGTAACGGAGCTTTCGGTAGATCTTCCCCCCGCACAACCGGACATCACCCTGTCCGGAACCGATTCCCTCACTTCCTCTGTTAGCGGTACCGGCTACCAATGGCTGCTGGACGGTGAAATACTGGCTACGGAAGAGGGGCAAACGATCAGTGTGTGGCAAAACGGTACCTACCAGGTGGTCGTTTACAACGGCGGTTGCCCATCGGATACATCGGCTGCTTATTTTTATGATATGACCGCCATTCGTCCCTCCGGCGATCCCCACGCGATCCGGATATTCCCCAATCCGAGCGACGGTATCTTTCAGGTGGATATTCCAAACCGGGAAGGTAAAGAACTCTCGATCATTTTATTTGATTATCTTGGGCAGGAAGTATTATCCGGAAATACCATCAATTCCCTCGACCTTAGGGGATACCCGAAAGGGGTCTACTTTTTGATGATCAAACACGACAAACGGGTATATTCCCGGAAACTGATCTTAATCTGACAGCCATGAAACTGATCGGCCGATTAAAACTAAAAATAGGAGTGGTCCTTATTCCTATGGTACTCCTCACTTCATGCTGGAGCTACGAGGAAGTTTCGTTGCAAAGGATTGTCAGCATGGAGATCAAAAACTTTACCTTGAAAGGCATTGAAGTGGCTGTGGAAATGGAGATCAACAACCCTAACAATTACAAGATCACCTTACTCGACGCCGATGTTAACCTGATCATCAATCAAAAAGACCTGGGAAAAGCCAATGTCCAGAATAAGGTAGTCCTTGCCAAGCGTAGCATAGAAAAGTACATCGTACATATCAAAAAGGACTTCGATAATATGAATGCCTTGATGAGCCTGGGAAGTTCCTATCTTTCAGGTGGTGCTCAAAATTTCGTGATCAATGCCAAAGGCAATATCAAAGCTAAGGCATTTATGATCTCCAAACGGTTCGATGTCGATGTAACCGAACGGGTGAGGTTCTGACTTTACCTATTTCAACCAACTTTCGTTTTCCGGATTTTCCTGCGTTGATACCTGGTCTCCTACTATCAGCCATGTGTATGCATTTTCATAGGAATATGTATATTTGAATATCCAAAATTACCATCATCTGATCTCAACACCCCTATGGAAAGATTTTGCCTGGATTGTGGAGAAAAGCTGGTCGGCAGGATAGATAAAAAATTCTGCTCGGATCAATGCCGGAATCAATACAATAACCATATCAACCGGGCCGATAATAAGCTCGTCAGGCAGATCAACCAGGTGCTTCATAAAAACCGCCGGATCCTTAAAGAATTAAACCCCGACGGTAAAGTCAGGCTCCACCGAAAAAGGTTAGCTTCCAAAGGATTCAACTTCAACTATCACACCCATATCTATACCACCAAAACCGGGAATCAATACTTCTTTTGCTACGAATACGGCTACCTCGCCCTTGAAAACGATTATTATGCATTAGTCATCAGAAGAGAAGAATAATAATCATTTCACATCGTTTGTAAATAAACTCCTTCCTCATTTCCCCACATCTGGAATTAGGTGTAATTTTGCGGATTCATTTATGAAGGAACAAGGAAATATCAAGGAAATTTTTTGGGAAGATAGCTACGAACCCAAGCAATTATATCCCTATCAAAAGGAAGCTATTGAAAAATTATTTTCGCGCTTAAATGAGGTCGAAGACAATATCAATCTCTTATTCCAGCTACCGACAGGGGGTGGCAAAACCATTATCTTCTCAGAGATCGCCAGGCGCTTTATCGAGCAGAAAAAGCATAAGGTTTTAATTCTCACCCATCGTATCGAACTCTTATACCAGACTTCGGCCTGTTTAACCGAGATCGGCGTTTCCAATAAGATCATTAACAGCTCTGTCAAAGAATTAAGCGACCAGGAAAATTATCAATGTTTTACGGCAATGGTCGAGACATTGAATAACCGGTTGATCGAAAATAAATTTTTCCTGGACGACATTGCCCTGGTGATCGTAGATGAAGCGCATTACAATGCCTTTCGTAAGATCTTCCTGTACTTCAAAAATGTCAATATCCTGGGTGTTACCGCAACGCCCCTAAGCTCCAATAAGAACCTGCCACTGAAAGATAATTATGATGAGCTGATCGTCGGAGAATCCATTGCCGGGCTGATCACCAATGGGTTTTTGAGTAAAGCCACCACCTATACCTATGATGTAAACCTGAAATCACTAAAAGTAGGGATCAATGGCGACTATACCATCAGTTCCCTGGAACGGCTCTATGGAGATTATATGATGCTCGACCGGCTGTTAAATGCTTACGAAGAATTGGCCAAAGGCACCAAAACGCTCATTTTTAACAGCGGTATTTTTACATCGAGATGTGTATTGGCATTATTCAAAAAAGTGGGCTACGATAATGTCCGTCACCTGGACAGTACCTGTTCGATGGAGGAACGAAGGGAAACCCTGCACTGGTTCAAGGTTACCCCGGATGCTATTCTGACTTCGGTCAGTATTTTAACCACCGGTTTCGATGAACCCGCCGTGGAGACCATTTTGCTCAACCGGGCAACCCGTTCGTTGACCTTATACCATCAAATGATCGGTCGGGGAAGCCGGGTGATCCCCGGAAAGAGTGCCTTTACCCTGATCGACCTGGGGAATAATACCAAACGATTCGGCTATTGGGATGCCTTTATCGACTGGCAGGATGTGTTCAGACAACCCAACAAATTCCTGGAAAGGTTTTCCGAAGAGGAATACGAAGAAACCCTGGACGATTATGAGTTCAGTCCGGAAATGCAGGAACGGTTTATCAATTCCGGCGAGGATCTGTATTTTTCCATCAAAGAAGAATATGATAACAGTGTTCAGCAAGGCCATAAATCCATCAGGGCCCTGGAAGCTTCGTTGCAAAATCACCGTAGGCTGATCACCGAAAACGCCGACCATTTGCCGGAAGCCATGGAATTACTGGACCTCCTGAAAGATGAGATCGCTCACCGTGTAAAGCAATATACCAACTGTATTGCCAAATCCACCGATAACTATTACCGCTGGCTGCTCGAAAAGTATGAAAGGGATCTGCGGCAGCATTTAAAGCTGGCTTACCGCGACAACAACTTTGCGGCCTGACCATAGTTTTGCTCAAAAGCCTGTCTATTGTTGATCATGCAGCCTAAGCTGATTATTTTGAAAAAATTGTTGTCAGTGTGGATGGCACTAATGCTCCCTGCCTGGTTATTGGCCCATGCGAATCCCGATACGGTTGAGCTCAGGAAGATCGGCAAGAATGTCTGGACCCACACCACCTACAAACTGATCGGGGATTACTATTTTCCCGCCAATGGTCTGGTGGTGGAAACCGGTCAGGGATTGATCCTTATCGATACGCCTTATACCGATGCACAAACAGAAAAGCTATTGGAAAAGTTAGGTCAGATCTTTGGCAAGCCTCTGCTTCAGGCCATTGTGACACATGCGCATGATGATCGTATGGGAGGCATTGCGGTTTTGCAAACCAAAAACATACCGGTTGCCAGTCACTTATTCACGGTACAACAGGCCCGTTTGCGTGGCTACCCGGAACCTGCGGGCATGGCCTTTAAAGATACGGTGATCAGCATTGACCGGGTTCGTATCAACCTGTTCTTTCCCGGCCCGGGACATACCCCCGATAATATTGTCGTCGGCTTGCCCGATGCGGATATCCTCTTTGGAGGATGCCTGGTCAAAAACAAGCTGGCGACAAACCTGGGCTATACCAAAGATGCCGACCTGGAGCATTGGCCAAAGGCCCTGGAAGGGTTGCTGAAAAAGTACCCGTCCGATTGGGTGGTGATCCCTGGACATGGTGAAGCCGGCGATAAGGAATTGATCCGTCATACCTTAAAATTGCTGAAAAGCCACCCGGTTTTGGGGCAGCCAAGGGACGAAGTGACCATCAAAGGCATGGTCTATGATCCGGAAAAGCAGACTCAATCCTTCCGGCTGGTGGTGGTCAATCAGCGAACCAACCATGGTTTTTTCGGCGATAGCTTCGGCCAGTTTGAAGTGAAGGCCCGGTTATCCGATACTTTATTGGTCGGGGCCATTGGTTTCCATACCGTCAAGATCAGCCTGAACGATTCGGTTTATCAACCCGGGTACCGCATGAAGATCCCTTTAAAGGCCTTGCAATACAACCTCGAAGGGGTGGAAGTCGTGTTGAAAAAAACACATGACGAATCATTCCAGGAAGCCCAAAAACTGGGCTATGATCCATCCGATCATATGTTGAGCGGCGTCGATGCCTTCTATAGCCCTTTAACCTATCTCTATCAATTACTGAGCAAAAAGGAAAAAGAAAAAAGGCTGGTAGCCCAACTGGAAAACGATGATGCCCGGAAGGCTATTTTAAAAGACCTGCTGAAAGCCTATGTGGCCGGCAACGTCATGGACCTGGAAGAAGAGGAGTTCGACGACTTTATCGGCTATTGCCAAATCACCGACAGGCACCTGAAAACCCTGAGCCAATATGAATTTGCCTTGTACATGAAACATTTGTATCAATCTTACCAAAGAAGCCGGTGAACACAGGCACTCCTAGTTAAGCCCGTTATTTCAACGGCTAGTGCAACCTTTTGTCCCAAAATAACATCATAATTATAGAGAAGGTTGAATAATTATGGGACATTTTTTTCATTCAAGCACTCTTATAAATCTAAAATCGCCACATACTAATCAAAGTGGTTCAAATACCAATTTGAGTTGTCGCGGACACCTTTTTAATTGTAAATTAGTTCCAGACAAAATTGCCGGAAAAGACAATCCGTTATTCGATCTTTGAAATAGACTTAATCGGCAGTATCATTAGCGCTCAGGAGAATGTGCTTTTATAAGGAGACCAGGTTCAACTTTAATATTCTCCGACAACTGCTGAAAAATGTAATTGAATTTTGTGCCTTGCGGCTATAATTTTACGGTTGATACCAGGTGCAACGATAACTATAAATTAATAACACCTTAAATATTAGAACGATGTTGGGCGGAATAATCTTAGGCTTCTATGTAATTGCACTGTACTTTGTATTTTCCAAATTTAATAACCAAGAAATATCAGAGAATATAACTTCCAATAAAGAAAATTGATGGCACAAATGCGGGAACTTTAGTTTCCCGTGGGTTGTTCAATTTTTCGAAAACTTATCCTTTGTTCATGTGTTGTGTGGTTTAAACTTCCGAAGTGCTGATACGCTTTGGAAGTTTTTTTTTGTCACCAGGCCACGGACCATCCCTTTTTGATCCTTTCCTGTATTTTTGCCTAAACCGGGCTATGTCCAATCATCGAAGCCTTCTTGTCATTACGATTATCGCATTCTTTTGCGGGTGGTTGACCTTCTGCCAAACCGATAAACAAGCCACTTCCCATCAGCCTTATCGTAATTTGAACGATACGGTCCGATATGTGGGCATACAAACCTGTAAAGGCTGCCACCAGGATATCTATGAAACCTATATCCATACGGGAATGGGACAATCATTCGATGTGGCCAGCCGGGCAAAGAGTGCGGCTTCGTTCGATGATTCCGACCGGATCTATGATCCCGCTTTAAACTATTATTACAAACCCTATTGGGTAAACGATTCCCTCATGGTCATGGAATACCGCTTAAATGGCGGTGATACGGTTCACAAAAGGATCGAGCGCATCCACTATATTGTGGGTTCGGGACAACATACCAATTCACATATTATCGATATTAATGGCTATCTCTACCAGGCGCCGGTAACCTTCTATACCCAAAAAGGTACCTGGGATCTGGCGCCCGGCTTCAGCGACGGTTATAATTCCAGGTTCGACCGGACCATCGAGCCGGAATGTATGACCTGTCATAATCATTACCCGGAGTTTATCGAAGGATCGACAAATAAGTACAGCCAGGTTCCCGGAGGTATTGAATGTGAACGTTGTCATGGGCCGGGGGAGTTGCATGTCCGGGAAAAACTTGCCGGCATCAATGTAGACACCAGCCAGCAGCCGGACTACTCCATCGTTAACCCGGATGATCTGAGTGTGGAGCTACAGATGAGCCTTTGCCAGCGTTGCCACCTGCAAGGTGTCGCCGTTACCCGGGAAGGCAAAAACTTCGGCGATTTTAAGCCGGGCATGGCGCTCAATGAGGTGATGGATGTTTTTATTCCCCGTTTCGAAGAAAGCGATCATCAATTCATCATGGCCTCGCAGGCCGATAGGTTACGCCAAAGTACATGCTATACGGTTTCGGGTAAAATGAGCTGTATAACCTGTCATAATCCTCATGTAAGTGTTAAACAATCCAGCAATAAAAACAGACCCTGCGGTCAATGTCACAACAATGCGGGCAAACCCGGCTGTACGGCACCACGGCCGGAGCTGGAATCTGCGGCATATGATTGTGTGAGCTGCCATATGCCTGCTTCCGGCAGCATCGACATTCCGCACGTTTCCATCACCGACCATAAGATCCGCACACCGGTAGCGCCGGCCAAACAGGAGGAGATCAGGAATTTTTCAACTTTGGCCTGTATGACCCGCGAACAGCCGGATCCGTTGTTGAATGCCCGGGGATATATCGCTTATCATGAGAAATTTTCCGATCAGCCGGCTTTATTGGATACGGCCGCCGGACTCCTGGCCAGGGTAGTGGATAAAAAAACGAATAGCTATCTGAAAACCAAGATCCACCTGCACTTTTTGAAGGAGCAACAGGACAGTATTTTGGCAATGGCGCCGGCCATCGATACGGCGCAATTTACCGATGGCTGGATGTTTTACCGGATAGGAGAGGCCTATTATCAAAAAATGGATTACCACAATTCATTGATTTACTATAGAAATGCAATTAGATATCTAAAGTATAACTTAAAATTTCAAAACAAACTTGGCAGCGTGCTCGTCCAGCTCAAAAGGATCAGATCCGCACAACAGGTATTCGGTTTCATCCTCCGGGAAAATCCTAAATTTGTTCCGGCATTATCCAACCTGGGTTATGTTTATGCCTTAAAAGGTCAGTTGAAATTAGCGGAAGCCTATTACCGGCAGGCGCTGGCCCTGGATCCGGATTATGAACCGGGGCTCATGAACCTGGCGGCCTTATGGCTGTATCAACAAAAAAAGTCAGAAGTCGTGGAGCTGATGAAGCGGGTATTAACGATCAATCCGGCCAACCGGCAGGCTGTTTCCATCCTGAATAGCTTACTCGATAGCTAAGGGTGGGATCGGTTTTCTTAAAACGTTTAAAAATTAACACCGCATTTCAAACATTATTATCCGTACTTATGATATGTTTGTAGGATCAATCCCGGGGTAAGGAGCAAAAGGCATGTATACACACGATCACGAGATCAGGGTAAAGTACGGTGAAACGGACCAAATGGGATTTGTTTATTACGGGGTATACCCCTTGTATTACGAAGCCGGCCGGACCGAAGCCATGCGGCACCTGGGGGTAAGCTATAAATCACTGGAAGAAAAAGGCATTCTGCTGGCGGTTTATGAGATGCAGTCCAAATACCTGAAACCGGCCCGCTATGACGATCTCATCCTGGTCAGGTCGATGGTACGTAAAATGCCGGGCGTGAGATTGACATTCGATTACGAGATCTATACCGGGGAGCAACTGGTCCATACGGCCTATACCACCCTGATCTTCCTGGACCGTAGCCATCAAAAACCCTGTCAGCCGCCGGATTATTTCCTGGAAAAGATCAGGCCATACTTCGAAGATCAGTGATGGATTGGCAAGAATTCATTTTCAACAAGTTCCCCTTTTTACACCGTTGGATCCGTTGGGCCAAACGAGTAACCCTGCCCGGTTTCGACGGGGTTCCGTTATATGATGTTTTGGTTTTTGTGATCACGGAAATACAAAAAGACGCCATAACCATCCGGGCGGCGGCCGTAGCCTTCAATTTTATGTTGGCCGTATTCCCGACGATGATCTTCTTTTTTACCCTGATCCCTTATATACCGGCCATCAGTCCGGAAATGACCTCGTCAAATATGCGGGATATGGTTTTGGAGTTCATGTCGAAGGTACTGCCGCTCAGCGCATACGATCTGCTCAAAACCACCATTGTGGATACCATTACCATTCCCAGGGGCGGCTTGTTGTCGTTCGGATTTATCATGGCCCTGTATTTTTCCACCAACGGTGTCAATTCGATGATGAGCTCCTTCGATAAGACCTATGATGTGTTCAAGAAACGGAATTTTCTACAAAGCCGGTGGGTGGCGCTGAAGCTCACGATCTTCCTGGCTTTATTGGTCATCTTTTCCGTGATCTTTATCATTGCCGGCAATTATTTTATCGACCTCTTGCTGGAATTCATCGAGGTAAAGGCAACGATCGGGAAATATGCCATTTCCTTGCTCCGGTGGCTGGTGATATTGTCTATGTTTTTCATTGCCATTTCCCTGATGTATTATTACGGTCCGGCGATCAAACAGAAGTTTCGCTTTATTTCCGCAGGTTCTACCACAGCCACCTTGCTATCCATCGTCACCTCCCTGGGCTTTTCGTATTACGTGAACAATTACGGCACCTACAACAAGCTTTACGGCTTCATCGGCAATTTCATCGTCATCATGCTTTGGTTCTATTTCAATGCCTTCGTCCTCCTGATAGGCTTCGAACTAAACGCCAGCATCGCCGTCAATAAAGAAAAGAAAGGAAGAGGAAAAGAGAGTGAGTTTGAGAGTGAGGTTTGAGAAACAGTGTGAGTGTGGAGAGAAAAAAACAGTTTGAAGAGCATTTCTCAAAACTCAAAACTCGCACTCAAAACTATTTATGTTGGGAAAGAAACAGTGTGAGTGTGTTTAGCCTCGTCCACCCTTGGCGGACTCTCACTCTCCACTCTCACACTGTCAACGCGGAGAGTAAGGGATTCGAACCCCTGGTACCTTGCGGTACAACGGTTTTCAAGACCGCCTCGTTCGACCACTCCGACAACTCTCCGGTGCAAAATTAAGAAGAGATTTCCAAATAGCAAAAATTGATAGTAGGGAGCGCCAGGAAAACAGGGGAGGAAGGAGAAAGTAAAAAAGACCTATTTGGGTAATTCCCGCGGAACGGTGGATTTGATCACCACAAAGGAAACGAGATCATTGACCGGTTCGAAGTGAATATCTATACCTTTACCGGTTTTGCGCACCATATCGATAAAACCTAGTCCGGCGCCGCCTTTGTCGGAGAGTTTGGTTTCTTTCATCCGCGTTTTGAACAATTCATTGAGCTCGGGCCGCTCCAGCCTGTTGATATTGGTTACGAAAGCTTCGACCTCCTTGATCCGGCTATTGGCAATGATGTTCCCGGTGGAGATGATATATTCCTGTTCATTAAAGGAAACGAGGAAAACCCCGTGGCCCGGACTTCCCGGCTCACCGGTGGTGGGGTCATCGGCGTGTTTACAAATATTTTGCAGACACTCGACCATAACGTGATAGATCCGTTTTTTGATAGTTGTATTCAGATCGGTGGCGGCCAGTTGCTTTTCTGCAATGGCGGTAAAGGCCATGGTAATAGACTGGTTTACTTCACCTTCATAGATCAGTTTGATGTTATGATCCGCCATCGCATGATGCAGCTTATAGACAAAATCCATGAAATCCGACCCAATATTGAAAATAGATTCTTGCATATGGATGAGCTACGGGAAACTTTTGTTTAGATCATGATCGAGGTTAAGCAAAGAAAAAGGTTTGACCGTTTTATTCTGCGATAGGTTGGCGGCTGCATATAAACATGGACGATCAAGTATTATATTCAAAAGTGTTAGTGTATTTCCAGAACCAATAAGTGAATTAAACATTTGTGCGAACTGTGAGAGCCGATTAGATAGTAATGAACGAATGCCAAGGAGATCAGGGATTTTTATCCGCCTTAGGATTCATCAGCCATAGGGATCAACTTGAATTCAATATCGACCATATCCGAGTATTCTTCACCGGCTTCTTCCATATCTTCGTCATCTTCATCGTAATACCAGGTGATCAATACTTCTTTACCATCTTCTTCATTAATTTCTTCAAGCTTGAGCAATATATCCAGAATCAATTTAGAGGAAGCGGTGTTGAAGTAGTCAAGTTTAAAAACAAAATTACTGGAGTCGTTCGGACTTTCAGCATATTGGTCTAGCCAATCCAGGATGGGATTGTAAAAACCAGCTACATCCTCGGGCAGAGACTTACCCGTGAATTCAAACTTTCCATCCGCGCTATCTAAAAGAACTTGAGGTGTCTCATCTGTTGCATCAATGATTAATGCTTCCATATTAAATGTTTTATTTGTTTCTGGTAATAGTGGTTTTTATGATAAAAAATGAAGTTTTATCGTTGATGGGTTCAAAGTGGATTCCGATCTTGTTCCCGGTTTTTCTGGCAATGTCAATAAAGCCAAGACCAGCGCCGGCTTTGTCAGACAAGCGTGTTTCTTTGAGCCTGGTCCGGTAAAAAACCTTCAATTCTTCCGGCTCCAGTTTATTGATCGTATCGATCAACTCCTGTAACCCCGCTATCTTATCGTTAGAGATGACGTTCCCGGTGGTTACCGTATAATTCGAGGCATCCTGACCGACCAGGAAAATGCCCGTGCCGGGAGAACCCGTTTTACCGGCATAAATATCATCGGCATGCTTGCAAATATTCTGCAAACATTCGACCATTACGTGATAAACCCGCTTTTTCGTTGTCGTATCATCCTCCGTTTCTCCAAGATTCTTTTCTGCTAAAGAGGTAAATGCTTTGGTTATCGTTTGATTCACTTCACCCTCATATACCAATGTCAGTTTCTGATCAACCATAGTTTGGTGAAACTTATATACAAAGTCCATATAATTCTCACCTATTCTTATTTCAGTTGTTTTCATTTCTCTGCAATTGTAAATCAGGTAAAATGTAGCTCAAAAATAAAGTAATTTTTTAATTGTTTAGGTTATTTAAATAAAATCCACGGAAATTAAGTTCCCAATATTCAGGGAAGTTCAATCAGTAAAATATTTAGAATGCCATAATATTTGAAAAATGCTGGCTTCTAAGGTGGTATGAGCAATAACAACAAATGGCATTCTTACGGAAGAATAAATGATTTTTCGTTGTTCAAATATAGGAATCGGTCATTAATTCCACTATAAATCCGCTATAAAAATTTAAATGCCCGGTGGCGCCCGAAAATCTTCCACCGGCGCTTCCCGCAGATCTGCCTGATCGTCCGCTTGGAACAGGTTCTTAGAACATCCGCGAATAGATCCCGGTACTTCTCCTACAGCGGTCAAACTAAAGGAATCTAGCCCCTATACGTCAATTACCGATAAAAGTTCGGCACAGGGTCCGCTTAGTACCATAATGGCTGATGGGCAAAGGTATTTGACCGTGGAAAGAAATACCTGAATTTCATCCTGCGGGAGGAATCCGGGAATCAATGAATGTTGTATATTTGGGGCTTCATTTGATTGAAAAATAATTTCATGGCAACTGAATCACATTTAAGAAGTATCCTGAAAGCTATTAGCTGGCGGATCATTGCAACCGGTACGACGTTTGTATTGGCATTCACCATATTCAGCAATAGTGAATGCGAAGGCGTCCTGGAAAAATCTACCATCGTCGCCGGCCTGGAATTGATCATAAAAATCATGCTATATTATCTTCATGAGCGGGGTTGGCAAATGCTACCCTCGGGTTCTGTCCGTAAGATCCTTCCGAAAAAGTAAGCGGCGAATTTTTCCGGTTGTCCGGCAAGCCATTATTTCACGCCCGCCTGCCGGACAAGCAGGCTCGCCTAGTGGGCGGGTAAACCCGTTATCTGAAGAACGATCCTCCGGTCGCGTGGCCGGGTATCGAAGTCGATATAAATAATCTGCTGCCAGGTACCCAGGGTCATACGGCCGTCGATAAACGGAATGGTCAGAGAACTCCCCAGCAGGGAAGCCCTGACATGTGAAGCCCCGTTATCATCGCCCCAGGTGTTATGGTGTGCATAGTTATCGCCATATGGCGCCAGCCGGTCGAAAAGGCCGGGAAGGTCTTTATTCACCAGTCCGGGTTCGAATTCAACGGTGGTGATCCCGGCAGTGGAGCCTACACAAAAGGCCAGGATATTGCCTTCCAGAAATCCGGATCGGCTGATCTGCTCCTCGAGCTTAGGTGTAATATCGATAATGTGGGTGAAACCCTTGGTTGGGAAGCGTAGTTCCGCGGTCAGTAATTCCATAGCGGTAGATCTATGTTAAATCCTCAAATTTAGCCGAATTTAACAAGATCTTCAGCGCATGGAAAATACCCGGGGCTACAAGGCTTCCAGCTCTTCCAATAAATTGACGGATAGCTTGCCGTACTTGCCGGTATCACTGGCCTGCAGGTCATTGAGGACCTTTTGGGAAGCATCGATCTGGTTTAATTTCAGATGAGCCAGGGCCAGGTACCATTTGGATTGATTAACAAAGAGGTTATCCTTATGTTGGATAATCCGGTGGAATGCTGCCTTGGCCTCTTCGGTTTTATCCAACGACAGCAGGCAAATACCGGTATAAAAAGTGAGGTCGATCCGGTCGGGATCCATATCAAGGATCGTTTGATATTGTTCCAACGCGGCACCATATGCCTTTTCCTGGTAGAAGCGGTTGGCTTCCTGCAGGATCTTATCCTCCGTATCGTCAACCGATCTTTTGACCTGGTACAACGGATACGCCTCGAAATGTTCGGTGTACAACGTTTGGTGGGTAACCGTTTTGAACTCCACCGTGTACAATAACACTGCCGATACGATAAAGATCACCAGTATCGAAGCTGCGACCAGCAACCGCGGATTGAAAGCAACGGTCTTTGCTCCGGATCTTTCCTGGTATTCTTTATTGATCCGATGTAATTGCTGCTCCAATGCCCGGACCTTACGGTCGGTTACCGCTTCCGAGATACCCCGGTGTAATTCGACTTCTTGTTGGAGTGAAGGATCGGAATTCATTTGAGCTTCAAATGACCTGCGATCCGTGTCGGACAATTCCCCGTGGAGATATTGTTCGATACGTTCAATGGTTTGTTCCCTGGAATGCATGAGTTTGTGATTGTGATTGTGTTTGTGTTTGTGGTCAAATTTGTGTTACAATAATTCCTGATAACGTTTATCATTTTTGATGGCCTCTACCAGGTGTTCTTTACAATTAAATTTTCTTTTCTTGGCATATTGTACACTGCTATAGCCCATCTCGTCACAAATCTCCTGCATCGACCTACGCTCAAAAAACATGCGCAGCACTTTCTTACAATCTTCACCCAAAGCCTCAAATTTTTCGCGGAACAGAACGAACTTTTCCCGGTGCTGTATGATCTCTTCCAGGTCGTCTGTTATAGCCACATAATGCTCCGTATCTTCCAAACCCTTTTCTCCAACACTTCTTTTTTTAAGCTGCTTCAACCAAAGGTTTCTGCAAACAGCGTATAAATAGGTATGAAAAGAACTGGTTAATTGAAAATTGCCGGTTATTGCTTTCTTATAGATAATAATAATAGCCTCCTGGAATATGTCCTCTGCATCTTCTTTATTACCGTTATTCAACTTTATGAAATTGAATATGCTGGTAAAAAAAGATTTATAAATGTATTTGATCACAGTATCGTCGCCCTTAACGATCCCCTCTACATAATCAAATTCGATCTTCTTAACGTGTTTCTTACCCATTTATTCAAAATTTACCAGAATGGTTACCCAGGCAGCCTGCAAAATTATCTTTTTTTAGGTTTTCAATTCCCGGATCGATTATGATCATCAGTGTCCGGTTTAAATTAAATGTTCATCTTCAAATACTTGCTATCACTGAATTAAACGTTTGTCGACAAAATCGGGGTTGCTATTTGTAATTTCATATCCTATTCGAAAATGCCATGAAGAATATCGAACAAGGATTAACGATTGGAGAATTAAGAAGTTGAATAACAGAAAATACTTCTTAAATCGTTGATCGGTGTTCCTTGTTCTTCAATCAAATTACGTGTAAGTACCGAATGATCTAAAATTCCCCGGACAACATTGAATTATGTTGCCTGATTTTCAGGGCAACCTATCCCGTCAAAAAAATTCAGGTTTATGGCTATCGTCACCTTTGCACTGGTATCCTGTTTTTGATTTTTTTTATGTCATAGGTAACCTTTTCGAAGTGAAGGGTATTAACCATTAGTAACGCTTTAAATGGAGATACAAGATGCCGAATAGTTTTGCCGGTTTTTATTTTTCATTATTTCGGTTAAGATCATTACTTTAATTTATACCCATAGGCAAAACAATCCTATAGCATTAAACACGCGCTTCTTGTATTGAGGTGAAGCCGGTGCCAATGCCCGGTTTCGCCTTTTTGTGTATGAAACAGGTCTGGATATCAACAGGATTATCATCCGCATAATAAAGCCTTAGATCATTTGGAAAAAGGTCACAAATTAAGGCAATCATTTTTATAATAAAATAAATATAACATCTCTATGGTAATTGCGTATGGCTATAATTTGCAGCCATATTTCAGATGAAAATGAGGGATAATAAATCGGGACCTGAATAAATTTGTATCAATCTACTGGCGCATGAAAAAAGTCTGGCTAATTTTTCTCCTGTCCCTGGCAACAACCCTATGGGCGGACCAGGTTAAGCGTTCACCTGCCGAACTGCTTGAGTATCCGGGATCGCAAACCCTCCAACCCTCAGATACGATCCTGGCTTTGCAATATTTTAATCGATCGGCTGTGCTGGCCAACCGGCAGGAATATGATTCGGCTATTTATTACCTGAAGCAAACCATCCCGGTATTCGAAAAGAATTACGATTGGGTTCATTATGCCACTGCCTATAAAAGGATCGGCAACCATTACCGGATGCTGCGGCAATATAGCGTAGCCTTGGAGTATTTGTTGAAAGCCAGATCCATAGCGGAAGCCGAAATCGGACCCAACAGCGGTATCCTGGCCTGGACTTTTAATAACATAGCCGTGGTTTACCGGAAGAAGGGCGAGTTCCAGCAATCCATTATGTACAGCCATAAATCCCTGGCCATCTCCCACGAACGGGGAGGGGCATCGGACGTCTATTGCTACTTGCAAAGCTATTTCAACCTGGCAACGATCTATATTCACATGGCTGATTTCGGTGAAGCACTATATTATTGTAAAAAGGCGCTGGAGATCTGTCTGAAAGATGAGCAGAAGTTTCACATCAGCCTGATCAATACCTATAAAAACCTCGGTTTTGTTTATAAAAACAATAAAGACTATGCCAAGGCTTTGCATTATTTCAAGCAAAATCAGATCCTTTCCGTTAAATACCGGGAGCCCACCGATCTGCTGGTCATCAACAGTTTTAATGATCTGGCTTTGATCTATATGGCCATGGGTGAACTGGAAAAAGCCGAAGATCATTATGACAAAGCCCTGGAGCTAAGCATTATCCGTTACCCCGGCGATCATCCTAACCTTGCCCAGGCCTATCATTCACTGGCTACCCTTTACCGCCACCAGGGCCGTTTAGACCGCTCGCTGGAATTCATTCAAAAGGCTATCGGTATCCTCAGAAAAACGCTGCCGGAGGATCATTTCGAAGTGATCAAAAAGTACCGGAGCTTAGGCAACATTTACCTGGCCCGCAGCGAATATGCACCAGCCGAATATTACCTGAACAAAGTATTGGCCTACAACACCGATGCCTATGGATTTCATAATTCGCATGTGGCGGGTGTGCTCACCAATCTTTGCAAAGCCTATCAACAACAGGGAAACTATGACCGGGCGCTGACTTATGCCCAGCAAGCACTGAAAGCGGCCAATCCCGATTTTACTTCCGACAGCATCGTTGACAACCCGGAGCCGGGTTACAGCATTTCACCTCATTTTATGCTCCTGGCCCTGGAATACAAAGGCGAATTACTGCTGAAGAAACACGAGTCGGAGCCCGCTTCCCCGGAAAACCTCAACGGCGCCAGAACTACCCTGAAACTAGCGGTCGACTACATCGATAAGCTGAGAACAAGCTTTATCTATGACGAGTCGAAATACGAGCTGGCGGAACAGGCGCAGAAGATCTATGAAATGGCCATCGAAGCCAGCCTGAGAAGCTACGAGCATAGCGGTGACCCGGCCTTCCTGGATCAGACCTTTACCTACATGGAAAAAAACAAATCGAATCTTATCCTCGACAGTAAGATCGAATCCGAGGCCAAATCCATCTCCGGGATACCCGATTCCCTCCTGGTTTATGAAAAAATGCTGAGATCCGGCATGGCCACACTGGCCCAACAGATCAAAGATGCCGGCCATATTCCGGGGGAAACCGATTCCAACGAATTGTACCGCTTAAAAATGCAGCTTTTTGCCTACCAGGATGAGAAAGACGCCCTGATCAAAAGATTTGAGAAAGAATTTCCCAGGTATTACGAATTAAAATACGACCGCTATACGGCCTCCATCGGCGAAATGCAGCAGGAATTGCTCGATGATAAAACCGCCGTGATCGATTACTTCTTTGGGAATAATGCTTTGTACATGATGGGGATGACCCATAACAAGATCGAGGTGATCAGAAGCCGCCGGAATGATGAACTGAACCAATGGATCAAAGATCTGCGGGACCTGATCAATTCCAAGGCGAATATGGAAGGGGGAACGGCTGTTGACAAGCAGATCATGGAGAGGGCCTTTCATTTACATGAATTGCTGATCGCTCCGCTGGCCAGCCGATTAAGCCTGAAAGAACAGCAGATCGAAAAGCTGATCCTGATCCCTGACGGTATGTTGGGTTATATCCCTTTCGAAGTGCTGGTTACCACGGACCCTGAAAACCAGGGTGCAAAATTCCAGGAAATGAATTACCTGATCCGAGATTATAATATCAGCTATGGCTATTCAGGAACCCTGTTGCTGGAAACGAACAGGCGCAAAAACCTGCAGGACTTTGCCGGATGCATTGCTTTTGCTCCTTCCTACCAGGACGATTTTAAACCCCTCGAACAAGGTTCGCTCCGGACCTTGCGGAATTCGGCGGCGCCATTGCCGGGAGCGCAGAAGGAGGTTCAGGTGATCTCCGGTTTCCTCGATGGCAAATATTATTTCGGTGACAAGGCCACCAAGGAAAGCTTCCGGGATGAGGCCGGGAAATACAGCATTATTCACCTGGCCATGCATGGTATCATGGATACGGAGAATCCCATGTATTCCAAATTGGCCTTTTCGGCATCCGGGGATTCCAAAAACGCCTTGCATACCTATGAATTGCATCATATGGATCTCAATGCCGACCTGGTGGTGCTAAGTGCCTGTGAAACCGGTATCGGAGAACTCAAGAAAGGAGAGGGGATCATGAGCCTTGCCCGCGGGTTTATACATGCCGGAAGTTCCAGTGTTGTTACCAGCTTATGGAAAGTGGAAGATGAGGCCAGCCGGCTGCTGATGGAATACTTCTATGCGAATATCGCCGATGGCTATGCGAAGGATGAAGCGCTCCGCCAGGCCAAGCTTCAGTTTATCGAAGAATCCGATGACCTGACCATCCATCCCTTTTTCTGGGCCGGCTTTATCCTGATCGGCGATCATTCACCCATCAATCTCGACAGATCTTTTAACCCGGCTTTCTACCTGGTGGGCATAGCCGGTTTACTGATCGTATTAGGTTTTATGATCACCTTACCGATCCGGCGTCAACAAGTAGCCTGAGCAGAGGTTTAAATCACTTCCGCCACCACAAAAGAGCTGCCCCCGACGTAGATCACGTCCTTTTCATCGGCCTGCATTCGAGCTTGTCTCAAGGCCTCCCGAACAGATCCATACGCTGTTCCGTTTAATCCGGACTTTTGGGCGGTGGCCTGCAGGTCAGCGGCATCCAGGCCGCGAGGTATTTCCGGTTTGGCAAAATAATAGATAGCCTGCGGGGGTAGCATCCCCAGGATCGGCTCTGCTTTTTTGTCATTGACCATTCCCCAAACCATATGCAATTGCCCGGCCTCGATGGCAGCAAGTTGTTCCAGAACCGGTTCGAGGCCCGCAGGGTTATGCGCACAATCGGCTATAACGAGCGGGTGCTTGCTAAGAATATCCCAACGGCCTCTCAGCCCGGTGAGCGCCCGGACATTTTCCAGGCCCCGCCTGATGGCATCCTCCGATAGCCGGAAATTTTTCAATTGATCCAGCGCCACGAGGGCTGTAATGGCATTGGCTACCTGGTATTGTCCGGCAAGATCGATGAGCAGTTCCTTCAACCATACATCGCCGGACTTATGCACATCCAGGGAAAGTGTGCCAGGTATACCACGTTGCTGACGAACATCCGCCCGGCAAACCTGGTCGGCGAATACAGGCCTAACTTTATTTTTCCCGGCTATGGCCTCAAACACCGGCCTGGTTGCTGGCTGGCTTTTGCCTATCACCAGCGGAACGCCCGGCTTAATGATGCCCGCTTTTTCTCCGGCAATGGCCTCGAGGGTGTTGCCCAGGAATTGTTCATGATCAAATCCAATGTTGGTGATCACCGATAATTCAGGGGTAAGGATATTCGTCGAATCCAGCCGGCCGCCCAAACCTGTTTCTACAATAGCGATGTCCACAGCCTCCCGGGCAAAGTGATCGAAGGCCATCGCTACGGTAATTTCGAAGAACGATGGCGCAATTTCGTCTATATTTTGACGTAATTTTGACACAAAATTGACGCAATCTTGCTTTTTGATCATTTTGCCATTGACCCGGATCCTTTCCCGGAAATCCTTCAAATGAGGGGAGGTATACAAGCCGGTTTTGTAGCCGGCCGATTGGAAAACCGCTGCCAGCATATGGGCCACCGATCCTTTACCGTTGGTGCCGGCAATATGGATGGAGCGGAATTTTTGCTGCGGATTATCCAAAGCTTCACAAAGCCGGAGGGTGTTGGTGAGGTCTTTCTTGAACGCCGCCGGCCCGATCCGCTGGAACATGGGCAATTGCCAGTACAGGTAAGCGATTGTGTCTTCGTAGTTCATTGGAATATCGAACAAGGATTAACGATTTAAGATTTAATAAGTTTGTTGTTTATCCTTCAAAAATCGTTAATCGGTGTTCCTTGTTCTTAAATCAAATTTCGAGCAAATATAAAATGAAATAAGTTTTCCTAACTCCAATGAGAATAACCATCCTAAAGTTGATAAACCATTACTTAACCTTAAACCGGAAGGTAATGGTACCGATCTGTTCGATATCGGCGTTGCGGTCGGTGTTGAAGCGGGCTTCCATGGCAGCTTTTTTGGCCAGGTTGATCAGGTAGGAGTCGGTAGTGGTGGAGCCCTTTTGGCTGTATGTGACAAAGATAACTTTCCCGGTGCGGTCGACCTTGATCCGGATAACCACTTTCCCGGTTTTCTGGGATTTGTCGTTGATCTTCGGGGAAAAGATCATCTTCCTTCCTTTCACATCGGCATGGATCCCTTCTTCTCCTAGTCCAAAGCTTTTGTCACCGGCATGATTGGCAGCATTCGGATCTCCGGAGGGTACTCCCTCATCGCCGAATTCAATATCGGTGGTTCCTTCTTCTCCTTTTTTATTTTGTTCACTCTTGGAGCCTTTGTATAAAGCCGTGGGATCGATCTCGGGTTCTTTGGGCTTGGTTTCGACAACCGGTTCGGGCTTGGGTTGCTCTTCTTTCTTTTCGACGGGTTCCGGGTTTTCCGTTTTTTCGGGCTCCAGCGCCACTGATTCCTCGGTATCTTGCATCACAACCTCTTCCTCTACGGCCTCGGAGGCT
>JANQFB010000184.1 GCA_028278085.1 Chitinophagales bacterium | reverse complement strand
CATCCGGCAAGGATCATGGAAAAGAGAACCGCATATAAGGCTGTTTGCTTGAGCATAATTGAAGTTTTATAAGTTTCCTAAAGATTTATCAAGGTCTGTTTTTGCATTGAGCAAATCGTATAAGGCGTTAATGTAATTGGTTTGTGTTGTTAATAATTCGGTTTGGGCATTCGACATTTCCAGGCTCGAACCTACTCCCTCGTTGTATTTGATGACCGTCGTTTTATAGATACCTTCGGCTTTTTTCAGGTTGTCTTGCTGGGTCCGGTATTGCTTCATGGCATTGGAATAATTGGTATTCGCCTGGGATACTTCCAGGTTGATCAACTGCTCCAGGTTTTTTTGCTGATTTCTTACCCGTTGCAAGTCGATCTTGGCTTGTTGCCGCAAACCGGTATTCTGCAAGCTGAAGATCGGTACCGTTAGCTTTAAACCGATGATCGTGGTGGGAAAATATTCTATTTCCGAGTCAAAGAAATTGAATTCCCGGTCAAAAGCATTTTGTGAATGTGTGAAAAATGCGCCCAATGAAGGTAAATAGCTAGCGGTATAACGCTTGATATTCAGTTCGCTGATCTCACCTTGGACCATCAGGGCCTGGTATTCGGGCCTGTTGTTAACATCCGCCTTGCTGTTGGGGATCTCCCCGAGCTTACCGGTAAGCATGGAAAGGCTGTCGGTCAGGCTGATCTCCTGGCTTACATCCATGCCCATGTGAAACTTCAACAGCTTGTGCGCCACGCCCACCTGGTCTTCCATATTGGTCAACTGTGTTTTCAAATTGGCCAGCGACAAGCTGAGGCGGTCGATATCCAGGGACTCCACAAACCCGTTTTTGAACAGTTCATTGGTCTCGAAATGGATCTTTTCCAGGGTTTCGACATTCCTGGCCAGCAATTTTTTATTTTCCTCGGTAACCAGTACTGCGTAATAGGCTTTGGTTACATTTTGTTTGATATCGGCTTCCGTTTGGTTGGATTGTTTGCGGGCCAGGTCTACAAAAACTTTTGATGCTTTCAACCCAACCAAATAGGTACCGTCGAATATCAATTGATTGACGGTAAAGCCTGCACTCAAGCTTTGCTCCAAGCCGAACTGGAAAGGGATCAGCAAGTCTTCCGGCGCGGTAGGATCAAAATTATTGGCCGGAGCCAATTGTGTCGGAATGTCAATAAAATTCTGGTAATCGATCGTGCCGTTGATCTGAGGCAAACCGATACCGGTGGTTTCCAACACCTGCTTTTTCGCATAGTCCACACCAAGCTTGGCATTTTTTAATTCCAGGTTATTGTTCAAAGCATATTCCCGGGCCTGTGCCAGTGAAAATGACTTTTCCTGCGCGAATGTTCCGAAGTTTATCAGCAATAAACCGGAACACATGATGCTTATGATCCTACTTTTCATATAGGTTTAGTGTTTTTTTCTTTTCTTCCAGGTATTGCATGCCGGCCGGAGTGGCGATACCCCGGATATGGTAACAGATCATTTCCAATACGACATGCATTAGCGGATATTTATTATAAGGAAAAAGTTGATTATCAATGATCGCCTCGATCCGGGAGATATATAGCTTAGCCACAATATCGATGTCGAAATCCCTCCGGTACATGCCTTCTTTGATGCCGGCATTGATATTATCCACCACATGCTGATAGGCAAAGGTCTGCTTGTGGTTTTTGAATAATTCCCAGCTTTCGGGGTGATATTTCTGCATATCCAGCATTAAGGAGGGATTCCTTTCCCGTAAAAACTGGCTGAAAAAATGGCAAATGCTGAACATTTCGTCGATGGCAGAATCCGAGGCCTTTTTAATGTTTACAATACTTTCACATTCCAGGTCGATATAGTACTGAACCGTTTTGAAGACCAGGTCTTTCTTATTGTCAAAGTATTGATACAGGGTTTTTTTGGATATCCCCAATTCCCTGGCTACATCATCCATGGTTACACTTTTGATACCATATTTCATATAGATCTCCAGGGTTCGGGATAATATTTTAATGGCTTCTGTTGTCATCCGGGTAGCAAATATAGGTGCAAAAGAACAAAAGAAACAAATTTTAAGAAAAAAGTTTCCGGGGTTTTTTTTGTTTTCCTTGTAAATGCCATGACCTTTAGACGATTGGGGAAGGAAAATATTTTAAGATTTTAAAAAATTTTTCGTTAGACTCGCTCTATCGAAAGCGTCCGCTTGCAATAGCATAGCATGCGAAGGTAGATCGACCGGGGTTAATCCATCCGCATAAGCTTGCGGGTATGGATCTTGTTGGCTACCCTTAATTGAAGAAGATAAACGCCACTAGGAAGTTGGTGGGCGTCGAAGGATAGAAAATGTTTGCCGTCCCGAAGTGTCGAAGGACTACGAACAGCGGCTACCTTTTCCCCCAACAGATTAAACAGCCCCACCTCAACGGGTGCGGGGGCAGGTAAAGTAAAGGCCAGGGTAAACTGCCGGTTGAAAGGATTCGGAAAAACAGCCAGTGTACCGAGCTCGACCGTTTCCGGTACCAGGGTTGACCCCGCAGGTACAGCAGGGGTATCCAGGGTATATTGGATAAAATAGAGCATCATTTCGTCCGCTGTGGTCAAGCCGAAAGTTACCTCCTGGGCGCCATAGTTGTTAAATACGGCTTCCTGGATCAGGCCGTCTTTTTCGGCCACTTTCTTCAAAGGATTAAAATACCGGACGGCCGGATGCTCCCAATCATAAAAACCCTGGTTGATTGAATAATCAACATTATAAAAACCTTCATATAGTTGTTCTCCTTTTGTCCCGCCAGGTTCCCGTATATAGATATCGAAATCTTTTCCATACTTATGGGTATGAGAGGCCAGCAACCAGATATGCATGGTATCCGTGGAAAAAGCATTGTATTCCGCTTCGGTAAAGGTGTGATCCTGCGCATCCGCAGGGATCAGGAAGTCTGAAAATGGAGAAGGAAAGCCATCTTTATACAACACCAGGTCGGAATGCATCTCGATGGTATGATCTTGTTTTTTCCGCATATATACATTGGTATAGGCTTCTGCTTTCAGGATAGAATCCTGGCTGTAATTCAGGATATGATAATTCAGGTCGAGCACGGTGTTGGGGTCCCAAAAATAAGCCGTGCCCTCTGGCAGTTCAATATCGCTGGAAAATTGCCAGCCGGCGACCAGGGCATCATTATCGGTGGAAGAAACGGTAGCCAATTGTATGCCTGTGGGAGCAGCGCTGGCTGCGGTGGAATCCAAAAATTTGTAGACAATGTAATGATGGGATTGGAAATTGATAAACGATTCCAGGCGATACACCTCCATGGAATCCGGAAGGTTGATATAATGTTTTTTGAAAAACTCCTTCTCTTCCAGGGGCGCTAAAAAAATCGGGCCGAAATGGATCTGAAAACCTTCGCCTTCATCCGGCGGTTCGGGCTTTTTCATCCGCACCATGCCATTGCCGCTGTGGAAACTTTGTATCAAAGGTTCATCCACGACATAGCCGAATTGTGGAGCTCCCTGCAGTATCCATTGATGGATCAAATCTATCTCGGCATTGCTCAAGGCTGTCGCGCCTTTGGGCATCGCCTCACCTTCATCCGCCGGGGCAAAATCGTTATCCTCGTCCAGGCCATTGTTGATCTTTTTCAGCAAAAAGCTATTGTGCGGATGGCCGGGATCGATCAGCTTGTTGCCCTTTTCCTTGGCAGCATTATTCACCGGCTCCCGGTCGATGATCCTGTTGTATACCTCGGCAGGAGTACCGCTCAGATCCAGGCCGCCGGCCAATGCACCGGCATCATGACAATAGGAAACACAGCTCGATTGGAAAATGCTATGGATATTATCGAAGGTACTTTGCGCATACAAAGCAGATCCGGTGATCGACAGCCCAAGTACGAAGGTCAGGGTAAACTTTATGGCGTTCATATTACAGGATTGGGAATAGGTGGATGATCTTACGAATTTAGTGATTTTACACAGGAATGACAAGGCTTTGACGGTTCAGGGTAGCTAAATGCTGCCGGGTTTCCCGCAATCCCGAAAGATCCGGGCCTGATCAAACGGGATTTAACGTATTGCACTAAAAATTTATTATATTTATATGGGAGAAAAATTGATCATGTATTATCCCAGGAGAGCCTTTCTTCGAAAATCCGGCCTGTTGGCATTAAACACCATTGCGGCCACAGCACTTACACCGGCTTTATCCGCCCGGATCAAGGATGCTGGGTTTCAGGGTCAGGACCCGGTCACAGTTGCCAGCGATGAAGCATTATGGGAGCCGATCCAACAGGCCTATCGCCAATCCGGCGACTTCATCAACCTTGAAAACGGTTACTACAGCCCGGCGCCGCTCCCGGTACTGGCTGCACAGGCCGGCTATATTCAGGGTATTAATGAAACACCTTCCTATTATATGCGAAGGCAGCAGGAAAAAGACCGGGAAGCGATCAAAGCAAAGCTGGCCTCACTGGCCGGATGCGCGTCTAATGAACTGGTGATCACCCGGAATACCACCGAATCACTGGATACCATCATTTCAGGCATTGACCTGCAAGCCGGGGATGAAGCCATCATGACCGACCAGGATTATGGCAGCATGCTGGCTGCTTTTGCGCAACAAGCCAAAAGATATGGCACGGTCAATAAGATCATCAACCTGCCTTTGTTGCCGGAAAATGATGCATCCGTTGTTTCGCTTTTTGAACAGGCGATCACCGAGCGGACCAAAGTGATGCTGGTAACCCATATGATCAACCTGACCGGTCAGATCCTTCCGGTGAGAGCCATCTGTGATATGGCCCGGCAAAAGGGTGTGGAAGTGATCGTAGATGCGGCGCATTCCTTTGCCCATATTGACTTTCACATTAAAGACCTGCATTGTGATTACCTGGGAACCAGCCTGCACAAATGGTTATGCGCTCCCCTGGGCAGCGGGATGATGTATATCCACCCGGAAAAGATCCCCAAGGTGTGGCCCTTGTTCGGCGACCAGGATTATGAAGCCCATGACATCCGGAAATTCGAGCATATCGGAACACATCCTGTAACAACGGTCAAAGCTATCGGAGATGCGATCGACTTCCACCAGGAAATCGGAAGTGCCTACAAAGAAGCGCGGTTGCGGTACATGAAAAACTATTGGGTCAATGCTATCAAAGACCTGCCGAAAGTCAGGATCAATACCCCCATGAAAGATCATCAATCCTGCGGGATAGCCAATATTTCACTGGAAGGCTATAGCCCTAAGGAGTTGGCCGATGCGCTGTTCGACCGTTACCGGATCTTCACGGTGGCTATTGACCATCAGGCCGTCAAAGGCGTAAGGATCACTCCGCACCTGTATACCCGGAAAGCTGACCTGGACCTATTGATAAAGGCTGTTAAAGACCTGGCCTGACGGGCAAGCTGCAGGGAGGCTACCGGAGATTTGATCACCACCAGCTTTAAAACGAACCATCATCCAATGATTACCATTCCATAACCCAAAAACCTACCAGCTATGTTAAACGAATCACTCATTTCGATCTTCGAACGCGACCTCAAGAAACTCAAACAGGAAATTACCGCCTACCGTGATGAATCAAAGCTTTGGGCAACTGTACCCGGGATCAACAATTCAGCCGGGAATTTATGTTTACATATTACAGGAAATCTCCAGCATTTTATTGGCGCTGTTATGGGAGAAACCGGATATGAGCGGGATCGCTCCAAAGAATTCAACCGGAAAGATGTACCGATGTCGACTTTGCTGGGAGATATCGGCAAAACGGCCTCGATCATCAAAACCACCTTACAGCCCATATCCGATGAAGATATGGAAAAACGCTATCCGATCGATGTCTTACACGACAATATGAAAACCGGATTTTTCCTGATCCACCTGGCCGCTCATCTTAATTATCATTTGGGACAGATCAATTACCACCGGCGGTTAGTGGGGAGATAATATACTGTGAATATTTTTTTCCCGGGAGGGATCCTGAACCAAAGACTTTACATTCCGGAAGAAAGAAATAATATATTCCTGGCAAGAGCTGATTTGAAATTTGGTACGGATCGAAGATTTTCTTAATATTGCTTAATGAATACCTGCCTGATTTTGAAAGGAAGCTGATAATCCTTTCGAGGATAAATGGCAGGGCCTGTTAACGGCTTCAACTATCCTGAAGAAGGAGTTATTTTTGCAGCAACAGGTATAACTGAGCACTACCTTATCGGAGGATTGAATGCAGCAACTATTGCTTCTCACCATTATCTTAGGGCTATCCCTTGGCCTGAAATCACTATCGGCGCAGCAGGCCTATGTCGATTCTCTGAAAAATATGCTGGCGGAAAGCGTTGATGATACCAACAAAGTCCATCTCCTGAACAAACTGGCCTGGACCTTACGGCGGACCAATTTCGAAAAAGCCCTGGGGTACGCCAATGAATCGCTGGATCTATCCGGCCGGTTGAATTTTCATCGCGGTAAAGCCACCGCTTATAATTACCTCGGCATCATTTACCAAAAGAAAGGCGAATATTCCATATCGCTGGATTATTTGTTCCAATCGCTAGCCCTGGAAGATAGCCTGAACAACCGCCGGGGCGTCGCCAATGTGTATAACAATATCGGCCTGATCTATGATTACCAGCGCAATTACCAAAAAGCCCTGGAATACTATTTCAAAGCGCTGGACATCAGAAAAGCATTGAAGGATAGCAGAGGGGTGGCCTTGGCCTATAACAATATCGGGATTGCTTATTACTATATGGACAGCCTGGAAATAGTGTTGGAATATTTCAAAAAAGCCCTAAAGATCCGGGAAAAGGACGGTAATCCCAAAGAACAAGCCCAGTCATACGGTAATATCGGCGAGATCTACAACGAACTCGGACAATACGCCAAAGCAGCTTACTACCTGGAGAAAGCTATGGCCATCAATGAAAAAACCGAGGATAAACTCGGTATGTCCATCGCCCTGATCAGTCTGTCCAATTTGTATGCCGAGCAGCATAAATACCAAAAGGCGATGGAATACCTGGATAAAAGCATTCGGACCTCCCGTTCCCTGGGGGCAAAAGAGCCGCTGAGAGCCGCCTATGAATCGAAATCCAGGCTGTATAGCCAGCTCAACGACTACAAGCAAGCACTGACCTATTATCAAAAACATGCGGATCTGAAAGATTCCTTGTTGAATAAGGAAAACTCGGAAAAGATCAACCAGCTCCAGGTCAGCTATGAAGCTGAAAAAAAGGAACAGGCCATTGCCTTGCTAACCAAGGATAAAGAGATCCAGCAAAGGGAGCTGAACCGCCAAAAGATCATGCGAAATGTTTTTATCGGAGGCTTTATTTTGTTCTTCATCATGGCTTTTATTTTGTTCAACCGCTACCAGATCAAACGGAGGGCCAATCTTCAATTAACCCGGGCCAATCATATCATCGAAGTAAAAAACAAAACCCTGGAAGAAGCCAACACCGCGATCACCCAACAAAAAGATATCATTGAGAGGAAAAACCAGCACATTACCAATAGCATACAATATGCCCAGCGTATCCAGCAGGCTATCCTGCCCGAGCGCGAGGAGATCCTGAGAATGCTCCCGGAATCCTTTGTGCTGTTCAAACCAAAAGATATTGTGAGCGGCGATTTTTTCTGGTTTACCCAAAAGAACCAAAAGACCCTAATCGCTGCGGCCGATTGCACCGGACATGGCGTACCCGGCGCTTTTATGAGTATGATCGGAACAGCCTTGCTCAATGAAACCGTAGGAGAAAAAGGGATCACCCGGCCCGCTGAGATCCTGGACCATCTCAGAGCCGGGATCATCGCATCCCTAAAACAAAAAGGCACCATGGGAGAACAAAAAGACGGCATGGATATCGCCATTTGCGCCCTCGACCAGGCAACCATGACCCTCGAATATGCCGGCGCCTACAACCCCCTCTACCTGATCCGAAAACAAGCCCCCCTATCAAAGGCAGATTTATCTGCCGAATCTTCAAAGAAAACATTGCCTCATAAAGATACCACTCCAATGGAACCTAAGGCGGACACGTCCGCCGAAACTTCCGGCAACAACTTTCCACCTAACGAATTCAGCTTCATGGAAGTGAAGGCGGACAAGCAACCCATCGGGATCCATTACATCAAAAAACCCGGCCCATTTACCAATCACAAGATCAGCCTGGAAAAAGGTGATACCATCTACCTTTTCAGCGATGGCTACGTCGATCAATTCGGCGGCTCGTTCAACCGAAAATTCACCAATAAAAGATTAAAAGATCTGCTATTGGCCAGCCAGCATTTGGATATGCCGGCACAGGAATCGTTGTTGGATCAGGAGTTTGAACGATGGAAGGGGGAGCATGAGCAGATCGATGACATTTGTATCATCGGCATCAGGATCTCATGAAACAGGCTCCCATTAAAAAATTCTGTTGATTAATTTATTATATTGCTTTTGTGACAACGCCTTCAAGCATCTGGCTATTTATCTTCCTGCTTTGGTATCAATTGCCCTTATCTGCGGGGCAGCTTCCTGACTCCATTTTGCAATCTTTGGCAGTAGTGCCTCACGATACTTCCAAAGTCAGGATCCTGATCCGGGTATGCAGCGAGATCCGGAATAACGATCCGGAAACAGCGCTGGGGTTGGCCCGTGAAGCGCTTGGGATCGCTTCGACCTACGAGATGGAAGGGGGGAAAGCCCGGGCCAGGGAGCAGATAGGCCTTATCCATCACCTGCAAAGTAAATATGACAGCGCCAGGCATCATTTTTCAAAAGCCCTGAAGATCAACTTTGCCCGGGGAGATAAAAAAAACGTCGCGCTCTGCTACAATTACCTGGGCGCAGTGTATGATTACCAGGGGCGCTATGAAAAAGCGGTGGAACATTACATCAAATGCCTGAAGATCAGGGAGGAGATCGGCGATAAAAAAGGTATTGCCGCAAGTCTCAATAACCTGGGTATCGTGAACAGACTGCAGGGTAATTTGGACAAAGCCCTGGAATATTACGACCGGTCCATGGCCATCAAAAAAGAGCTCGGGGACAAAAAAGGGCTGGCCAATGGCTATAATAACCTCGGCATCATCTACCGCAACAAAGGAGATTATGACAAAGCCCTGGAAAACTATGAAAAATCGCTGGCCATCAACCGGGAGTTGGGCAACAAGAAAAAGATCACTTTTAACCTCAACAACCTCGGGACCATCTATCACTATAAAGGGGAGCACAACAAAGCTATCGTTTATTATGAGAAGGCTTTGCAGGCCTATACCGAGTTAGGAGCCGAGCGAGGCATCGCGGGCTGTTTGAACAATATCGGTTCGCTCTATGATGAGACCGGCAGGCACCGGCAGGCGATTCCCTACCTGGAAAAAAGCCTGAGCCTATCCAGGAAGATCGGCGCCAGGGAATACGAAAAGATGGCTTACCTGGCTTTGGCACAAGCGTACTCACATGTTGACGATTTCGGTAAAGCCTACCGCTACCACAAAGCCTATAGCCTGATCAAAGACACTTTGTATGATGAACAGCATGCCAAGCGGATGTCGGAAATGGAAGCGAAATATGAAAGTGAGCAGAAACAGAAAGAGATCGAATTACTGACCAAAGACAAAGCCCTGCAAAACCTGGAAGTGAAGCGGCAGCGGCTTCAAAAATACGGGTTAATTGCAGGCCTGGTCCTGATCATTGCCCTGCTGGGTATCCTGCTCAACCGGAATAAGATCAAACAGCGGTCGAATGAGCGGTTGATCGCTCAAAAACAGGAAATACTGGATCAAAGTGAAAAGATCGAAGGGCAGCGGGACTTGCTGGCCAAACAACAGGAAAACATCCTGGCCAGTATCCGCTATGCCAAACAGATCCAGGAAGCCATTTTACCCGACGAAAACCTGCTGAAGGAACATTTGTCGGATTTCTTTATCTATTATCAGCCAAAAGAGATCGTGAGTGGCGACTTTTACTGGTTCCAGCAAATGTCGCCCAAAAAATTCTTACTGGCAGCCGCCGATTGTACCGGACATGGGGTGCCCGGCGCTTTTATGAGCATGATCTGTACAGCATTGTTGAATGAAACCGTATTGGAAAACAAGATCAGTGAACCCGCTAAAATACTCGACCACCTGAAGCAGGGAATTATTACCGCTTTGAAGCAAAAAGGGGTTTTGGGAGAACAGAAAGACGGCATGGATATTGCCTTATGTGCCTTCGACCTGGAAAATATGGTCCTGGGATATGCAGGCGCCTATAGCCCCCTGCTGATGGTGAGAGCATCTGATGTTGAAGCCGGAGGATTCGAGGTTCAAGAAACCAAAGGCGACAAAATGCCGATCGGTATTCATTACACCAAATCTGCTGATAAATTTATCAACCATACCATACCCCTGCAAAAAAACGACAAGATCTACATTTTCTCCGATGGTTTTGTCGATCAGTTCGGTGGGCCGGAGCCCCGAAAATTTTCACTTCGAAAATTCAAATCCCTTTTGCTGGATATCCACCACCTGGACATGAATACCCAAAAGCAGCAATTAGCAACAACTTTGGAAGATTGGAAAAAA
Organism: Chitinophagales bacterium; assembly: GCA_028278085.1. Taxonomy (GTDB): domain Bacteria; phylum Bacteroidota; class Bacteroidia; order Chitinophagales; family JANQFB01; genus JANQFB01. The sequence continues at coordinate 4,256 of JANQFB010000184.1, read as the reverse complement.
GACCTGGATCAAATAGATGATATCTGTGTGATCGGCGTCAGGGTATAGATGAAGCAGGCCATGATCATATTGTTGTTGGTGCTGGGGGGCGGCTATACCCAACTGACCGGGTCGAATGCGGATTATTTTCTTATGGACTCGGTAGGATATGATTCCCTGTCGAGCGCCGATCAGATCTTGCTCGATTCCATCCTTCCTTTATATCACCAGGCCGGCGACAATGCAGATAAGTTAGGTTATCTCGAGGTGCTGGTCAATGAACTCTACGACGAAAAATTATGGCCCAAGTACAACGAGATCCTGTTAAGCCTGGCCAAAAACTTCCTGGAAAAAGAACCGGACAACAAAGCCTACAAAAATTACCTGGCTTCCGCCATGATCAATCTCGGCCTGATCTACAAAAATCACGGGAATATTGAAAAGGCCCTGGAAACTTACCATATCAGCTTGAAGATGAAAGAAGAGATGGGAGACTCCAATGGTATTGCCAGTAACCTGAATAATATTGCGGTGATTTATAAATTCCAAAAAGAACCCGGGAAAGCCTTGCAATATTACCGGAAAGCCAACCTTTATTTTGAGGCCATACAAAACAAAAGGGGCGCTGCCTACACGGCGAATAATATCGGTATGATCTATTCGGAATTGGGATACCCGGATTCCACCTTGAAGTATTATACCAAAAGCCTGTCACAAAAAAAAGAGATCAATGACCAGTTCGGTATCGCCATGAGCTTAAATAACCTGGGTGAATACTACAAAAAGCAAGGTAATGCCGAACAAGCGCTGGCCTATTACACCGAAAGTCATGATGCCTTTGAAAAAGTTCAGGCCAAACCCAATATGGCCACCTGCCTCATTAATATTGGCCGGATCCACCTGGAAAATAACGACCTTGCCAAAGCCCTCAAAAATGCCAAAAGATCCCTGGCCCTGGCCCGGGAAGTCCGCTATCCGGTAAAGATCTACAATGCCGCTTTGCTCTTATATACCATTTACAAGCGTCAACAAAAATTCGCTGAATCGCTAAAGATGTACGAATTGTATATCCATATGAAAGACAGTGTGATCAACGTACAAAATCAAAAAGCGGCCATCAAGCAACAGATGACCTATGAATTCGAAAAGAAAGAAGCGTTGTTGCAGGCCGAACAGGAAAAACAGCAACTCGCCCACCGGGAAAAGGTGAAGCGGCAGCAGCTTATCATTTGGGCCGTTGGCGCCGGATTATTACTGGTGATCGTTTTTTCCGTTTTTCTCTACCAGCGTTTCAAGGTCACCCAGGCGCAAAAGCTGGTGATTGAAGATCAAAAAAAGATCGTCGACGAAAAGAACAAGCATATTACCGATAGTATCAACTATGCCAAAAAGATCCAGGAGGCTATTTTACCCTCCGAAAAAGAGCGTATCCAGGCCTTTCAAAACGGTAAGACCGGGGACAATCATTTCGTTTTATACCTCCCCAAAGACATTGTTTCCGGCGACTTTTACTGGGTTTATCCGACCCCTGACAACCAGGTGATCTGGGCCACAGCCGATTGTACCGGACATGGTGTACCGGGCGCTTTTATGAGTATGATCGGCACCAGCCTGTTGAATGAGATCGTGATCGAAAAAAATATCCGGGAACCCGGTCCGATCCTCAATGAATTGCGCCTGGGTATTAAACAAGCCTTAGGATATAGCGCTAAAAATCCTATCCGGCACACCGATCCTTCCGAGCTGTCCGAAAAGGAAGCAGCACAGTCCCAAACCACAGAGATGGCATCGCTATCTGAAACTACCGAGAAGATGGCATTGTCCACCTACACTGAAGTTTCGGCGGACAAGCCGTCCGAAACGACGGTGAAGGACGGGATGGACATCGCCCTCTGTTCCTGGGATAAAAACACCAACCGGCTCCTATTTGCCGGCGCTTATAACCCCCTCTATATCTACCGAAACAAGAATACCCGTGAAAAGAAACAGGACTCGTCCACCGAAACTTCCATTAAAGCAAATCCAAACAACGACCATATGCTTCCTGAAAAGAAGGCGGACTCGCCCACCGAAACTTCCATTAAAAGATACCAAGATAACGGCTATGAGCTCATGGAAGTGAAAGCAAACAGGCAACCGATCGGCATTTACATCCGGGAAACACCCTTTGTACAGCACGAGCTACAATTGCAGCCCGGTGATACGCTATATACCTTCTCCGATGGTTTTACCGATCAATTCGGAGGGGCCGGAAAACAACACACCGGCAAGAAATTCACTGCTAAACGCTTGCGCGAGCTATTATTTACCATGCAGGATAAACCCATCGATGATCAAAAAAAGATCCTGGCGCAAACTTTTGAATCCTGGAAAAAAGATCATGAACAACTGGATGATGTTTGCATCATCGGGGTTAAAATATAACAACGGTTAATGATCCAACTTCATAATAAGTCTATCCTTTTTCATTGGCTCGCGATACCGGCCATTCTGGTTTGCCAAATATCCTTTGCATTTGCCCAGGACCGGGCATTGATCGATTCTTTGCGGAATGCCATCCATCAAGCTCCGCATGATACCCATAAGATCAATGCCCTGTTACGATGGGGTGAACAGCTATATCTGGCCGAGCCGGATTCTGCGCTTTTATTATGGAAGCAGGCCAAAGATCTGACCATAACCAATTTGGAGCAAGCTGCGGCCCTGAATAAAAAAGAAACGGCAACACTGCTGGATGCCAAAGCCAGTTGTTTGAACAACATCGGTTATATATATATGAACCGGGGAGAAATTGCCAAATCCATTGAGTACTATCAACAAAGCCTGAAGGTATATGAAGAAACCGACAACTTAAATGGTAAGGCGATCGCGCTGAATAATATCGGTTACATTTATAATAACCAGGGGGAGAATTCCAAAGCCCTGGAATTCTATCAGCTTAGCCTCCAAACCCAGATAGAAACCGGGAATAAAAAAGGTCAGGCCACGACCATGAACAATATCGGCTTCATTTTTATGAACCAGGGGCTGATCCCCCAAGCGCTGGAATATCACCACAACAGTTTAAAGATCAAAGAAGAGATAGCCGATAAAAAAGGGATCGGTGAATCCTTGAACAATATCGGCCTGATCTATAAAAACCTGGGTGATTATGAAAATGCCCTCATCTACTATACCAAAAGTTTGAAAATGAGGGAAGAGATCGGCCATAAGAAGGGTCTGGCCATATGCCTGAATAACATCGGTGCACTGCACAAATTAACCGGTGATGAAGACAAATCCCTTGAATTTTATCAGAAAAGCCTGGCCATTTTACAGGAGATCGGTGATAAGAAAGGGCTGGCCAACGCCATCCGGAATGTAGGTTCGGTTTTTCATCAGAAAAATGAACCCCAAAAGGCTTTGCCATATTACCTGGAGAGCTTAGCCATTTTTGAAGAATTGGGTGACCGGCATTGGATCGGCCTCATGAAAATGGAGATCGGAAGAATAAATATGTTGCTGGGAAAGACCGGTCAGGCTCACCAATTGATTACCGAAGCCTTAAATATTGCTGAAGAACTGGGCCATCCCCTGGGTATAAAAGACGCCTCTCTTCAATTGAGCCGCTTATACCGACAACAGCAAAAATATGAACAGGCTTTATCCATGTATGAAAAGCATATTCAAATGCGGGATAGCATTATCAACCAAAAAAACCATAAAGAAGCCATCAAGCAGGAAATGACCTACGAATTTGAAAAGAAAGAGGCGCTTCTGAAAGCAGAACAGGAAAAGCAGGAACTGGTTCACCGCGAAAAGGTCAAGCGGCAGGAGCTTACCATATGGGCCGTTGCAACCGGGTTATTGATCGTATTGATCTTCTCCGGCTTCCTCTTTCAGCGTTTCAAAGTCACCCAGGCGCAAAAAATGGTGATCGAAGACCAGAAAAAGATCGTGGATGAAAAGAATAAACATATTACCGATAGTATTAACTATGCCAAAAAGATCCAGGAGGCTATCTTGCCTTCCAAAGAGGATCTGATAAAAGCCTTCGGTGCGGAAGATCATTTGGTATTCTTCCAACCCAAGGATATCGTTTCAGGGGATTTCTATTGGCTCCATCAAACGCCAGGGAACGTAGTGATATGGGCGGCCGCGGATTGCACGGGCCATGGCGTACCCGGCGCATTTATGAGTATGATCGGATCCAGCTTATTGAATGAGATCGTCATCGAAAAAGGCATTATCAAACCTGACCTTATTTTAAATGATTTGAGAGAGGGTATTAAGAAAGC
>JANQFB010000361.1 GCA_028278085.1 Chitinophagales bacterium | reverse complement strand
CATGGAAAAGGATAGTATGGCATAAGTTACCTCATCCATAAAGATAAACCATGTACCGAAGGTTAAGGAAGAAAGAAAGCCTACCCCACCGGCCAGACCATCCAATCCGTCGATCACGTTAAACGCGTTGATAATGGTGACCACGGTGAATATACTGAGGATCACACTGATCACATAAGGTAACTCATGGATCCCGAAAATGCCGTACATATTGGTGATACGGACATTGACCAGCATAACCAGGATGGTGGCTGATAATACCTGGGCCACGAATTTTTTCAAGGCTACCAGGTTGACGATATCATCTTTGATCCCCACAAAAAATATGATGATCAAAGCCGCCATGAGATAATTTAACCGGGGAAATGTCGCGAAATCGGCAAAGAAGGTGAAACCCAGCAAACAACCGGCGAAAATGGCAATTCCACCAAGGGTGGGAACACTGGATGCATGCGCCTTCCTACCACCCGGCTCATCGATCAGGCCTTTGATCTCGGCAACTTTAATAATGGAAGGAATGGAAATGATGGTAACTAAAAATGCCGTACAAAAGGCAAAAAATACTGCCAGCATACTTTACAAATATAGGAGTTAAATAAACAACTGTCAATGCTCATGCGTAATTGGAGGCACAAAGGGCTTCCCTCAATACTCCGGTTCAATAGGCGTTCTCCTCCCCGTGAACCATGTTCCAAATCGTGAGGAAGACGATCTTGATGTCAAGCCATAAGCTCCAATTACCGATATAATGGATGTCGTATTGAATTCTCTTTTGCATTTGCTTCTTCTCCCTGGTTTCACCCCGGAATCCATTCACCTGGGCCAGGCCGGTTACACCAGGCTTAACAAAATGCCTGGCCATATATTTTTCTACGACATCCTTAAACGATTCATTCAATTTTATGGGGTGCGGACGCGGTCCGACCACACTCATATCCCCTTTAAATACATTAATAAACTGCGGTAATTCATCCAGGTTTGTTTTCCGAAGGAATGCACCGATCGGCGTAACCCGGGGATCATCTTTGGTCGCCTGCTTGCTATCCGACTGGTCGTTGACTACCATAGTCCTGAATTTCCAACACCGGAATTCTTTGTTGTGCTGACCATTCCTTCTCTGTAAAAAGAAAACCGGGCCTTTGGAAGTCAGCTTGATCATTGTCCCGATGACCAGCAGTACCGGCGGGAAAACGAACAGCAGTACAAATCCGGAGAACAGGATATCGAACAACCTTTTGACCCCCTGGCTCAAGGTTGATTGCAGGGGTTCGTGCCGGGGTAATACGATGGGTAAGTTCCCGAATTGCACCCGGGCCTCCCGGCTGGAAACAAACATCCCTTCATCATATACCTTTCTGAACCGGATCAAATGCTGCTCACAGTATTGCTGGATCGCTTTGATCTTTTCATCCGCATAAGAAGGTAAGGCGCAAAAGACTTCCTGTACTTTGTTTTGGTCGAAATAGCTGGCAAAATCATCTACCGAACCCACAACCTGATCTGCACCGATCATTGTATTACCGTTCATATCATCCAGGTAACCCAGTATCTTATATTTATTTTGATGGTTTTTATGTACATATTCGAATAACTGAGTGCCTTTGAGGCCAGCGCCGATAATCACCATGCTTTTATGGGGATTGCTGATCTGCCGGTACAAGGCCTGGATAAGATTCTGCATATAACGGAATCCGATCACCAATCCGAAAAAGATACCATAGACCCAGAAAATATTGATGCGCGGCAAGGCCTGGGCGCGAACGAACAAGATAGCGATGGTGGCTAACAATACGGAAAGTAAGACCGTATGAAAGAACCAGTCGAGGAGAATCAGTTTGCCCAAATTGGCTTTGGGGAAACGAAATAATTTATTAGCCAGCAAAAATGTAATCAGCAGTAGTAATCCTAGTAAAAAATAAAAAAAGTTATTTTGTGTCGGTATTCCCAAAGGGATCTCCCGGTTAATAAATTGGTCAACCAACACATAAGCGAAGCTCAGCATCAGCAACACTCCGCCCAGGTACAATGTCTTTACAACAGGCAGATTCTTCCCATTTATCCGTAATACGTACATGTTCCGATCGTTTTATGAAACTGCTTACTTTCACCCGCTGTATTTTCAAGTATTAACATAGATGAAGAATAGGTTAAAATGGTTGCAAGGAACCCTAATTTTTTTTGCATTCTTCCATCAGTGATACTATTGGTCATTCGATGGCCCGGTTTTTTATGCCCGGTATAAATGTTACTATGGCGCTTCCCGGCAGGGTTGTCAGCGCATTACCAGCATATTCCTTTATAATTTCCTTCCGATGTCTTTTCTTTTTGGATCCTGACCAGGTCAATGATCACTTTATCCTCAGGGATCATGGACAATACATCATTGAATTCGGGAGAATTATTGCCAATGACCAACACTTCCGATCTGGCGATAACATCTTCCATTTTTTCTTCCATTAACCTGGAAATATGCGGTATGTGAGCGGCTATAAAGTCTTTGTTTTTTCCTAACAGCTTTGACAAATAAACATTACTGTCATAAACGGAAATATCGTATCCTTTCCCGATCAAGGCTTCGATCAGGGTAACCATGGGACTTTCCCTAAGGTCGTCGGTTCCGGCTTTGAAGGCAAATCCCAGGATCCCGACCTTTTTCTTGCCGGTGGATGTGACCATTTGCAGGCCACGCTCGACCTGGTAGTCATTGCTCTCCAGCAGGCTATCCAATAAGGGGGTTTTAAGATCCAGCATCCTGGCCCGGTATTTCAGACCTCTGACATCTTTCGGCAGGCATGATCCCCCGAAGGCAAAGCCCGGTTTCAGGTAATAGGGAGATAAATTCAGTTTCTTATCTTTGGCCACAATATCCATCACCTGGTGACCATCGACACCTAATTCCTTGCATATATTGCCGATCTCATTAGCGAAGGTGATCTTCAGGGCATGAAAGTTATTGTTGGTGTATTTGATCATTTCCGATTCTTCGGGTTTCAAACAATACACCGGAGCATCTATACCGGCATACAGTTCTTTCAACTGATCTTCGGTTTGCTGGCAACTGGCGCCGATGATGGTATAGGGCGGATTGATAAAATCATGGATGGCGGTTCCTTCCCGTAAGAATTCCGGGTTGGAGGCAACGCCGAAATCCACATTTAATTTCTTTTGAGATATATCTTCAATGATCTCGCCGCATTGCCGGATGGTTCCGGGAGCGACGGTGCTTCTGATCACCACCGAATGGAAGCTGTCTTTCTTTTTCAGCTCTCCGGCGATCTCGGAACAGACATTGTAGATATAATGCAGATCGATATTCCCATTCAGTTGGCTGGGGGTTCCAACACAGATGATGCTGATCTCGGAATTTTCAACCGCATAAGAGCAATCGGTTACCGCTTTGATCTTGCCATTCCCGACGCCTTCTTCAATATATGCTTCCAGGTCAGCTTCTATGATGGGCGACTTTCCGCTGTTGATCAGATCGACCTTGTGCTCACTGACGTCTACGCCGATCACATCATGACCTTCCTTCCCGAAGCAGGCGCAGGAAACTGCCCCTACGTATCCCAAACCGAATATACTGATTCTCATGTTCCAAATTTTTGATGTGCGAAATTACTAAAAAGAATCCAAATAATAAAATTATATGATCCGTCAGCATAGGATTGCAAATTACCAGTTTTAACATAAGATTATGTTAAAGTTGTGTTAATTTGACGTCAAAATTGTGTTTGGAAGCCCTATCCCTATTAAGTAGTGTCATCCGCCAGCCGGCGGAGACACTACTTAATGGGATGCACTCCTGTTAACAAAGCGCCCAATGAGCCGTCGCTATTAAGCCGTGTCCCCGCCGGAGGCGGGTGACACGGCTTAATAGGCGCCTTCCTGGCCTTTGAAGGTGGCGATGATGGTCCGGAAAATGATCCTGATATCGAGCAGGAAGGACCAGTTCTCGATATACCAGACATCATATTTCACCCGGTTGAACATGGATTCTTTGTCGCGGGTTTCGCCCCGGTAGCCTTTGATCTGGGCATAGCCGGTAATGCCGGGTTTGGCATAATGACGGATCATATAGTCCCTGGTAATATTCTTATAATCGTCATTCAGTTTGAGGGGATGCGGTCGAGGGCCGACCACACTCATATCTCCCCACAACACATTAAAGAACTGCGGCAGTTCGTCGAGGTTGGTTTTTCGCATGAACCGTCCGATCGAAGTTACGTTGGCATCATTCTTTTGCACTTGCTTAAATTCTTCATCCGAATGGGTAACGGTCATGGTCCGAAACTTCCAGATCCTGAAAACTTTATTTTCTTTCCCCGACCTGTTTTGCCGATAGAATACCGGTCCTTTCGAGCTCAGCAGGATACCGATGGCGAGGATGGGAAGCAGCCATGATAGTACGAATATGATCACCATTAAGGAAAACGCAATATCAAATGCCCGTTTGATCACGGTGTTAAAGGTATTACCCAAAGGCTCGGGCCGGAGGATCATCACCGGGGTAAAACCATAGAAATCGATCTTCACATTTCTCTCCATAAAGCCCCTGAAATCAGGAACGATCTTAAACCTTACCATTTGCTTTTCGGCAAATTGCCGCAGGTCTTTGATCTTATCGGTGGTCATCAACGGCAGGGCGCAAAATATCTCATGGACTTTCCGGTTCCCGTTCTCCTCCGGCTTATCATTCCTTTCCATGATAAATTGTTTGGCCTCTTCCACACTTCCGGCAATGGTGACATTGAACTTCCATTTCTCGGGATTATCATCGAAAATTCCCAGGACTTTATACCCGTATTCTGGATGGGCTTCGAGTTCGCGCCGCAGATTGTTTCCCACCGGCCCGGCGCCGATGATCACGACATTTTTGAAATTGAGCCCGATCTTTCTCGAATGTGTCAGGAACTTGTAGATGAATATCCGCCAGCCGGCAATCAGCAATAAAATGATCCCAAAAATAGCCAGGAGCTTATATCGGCCGATCTCGGGCCAGTTGAACAGGACCATCATCGAACAAACGACGAAGAACATCAGGCTCACGGAACGGAATACGTTGATCACAATACGTTCGATCCTGATGACCCGGTATAAGCGGTACACTTTCATGACCAGGGATACAATGATCCACAGGCTGTTGAACAGCAGCATTTCCAGGAAAAAAGACCGGCCGAAAAGATTTAGAGCGGTTGAATTGGTGAAGAGGTGAACCCCTACCAATACCAGGTTGAGCAGTACTAAGTCGCCTGCCATGTGCAGGCTTCTGGTGTATTTGGTTTGGGGCAGCATACGTATTATCGGAGCCTTCCTACCGGGCTACCTGTTTTTATAAGAGCCCACTCCGAAAAAAAACGGATCCTAATTTACATCAATCCAATCTTTTGTACCCTCACGTTTGTTCAGGCGATTTTCAGTACTTTCTTATAAACATCGATCAGCTTATGCTTCTCGTGATCCCACAGCAATTCGTTGGTAACCCTGTTGTATCCGAACTCTCCCATTTCCCGCCGCATAGCTTCATCATCCAGCAAGGTTATGATCTTATCCGCAAAATCGCGATTGTCGTTGGGTTTGGCATAGAGGGATGCTTTTTGAGCGGAAAACCGGCCTTCCTTCAGATCGAATTGTACGATCGGTTTTTTCAGGCACATATATTCCATGATCTTGTTCATGGTCGACAGATTATTCATAGCAGAAGGCTTGTCGGGATTGACGCATACATCACAGGTATTTAGCACTTCAACCATCACCTCGTCGCTGGCCCTGCCATAAAAGGTAACCACATCGTCTATTTCCATGGATACAGCTAAGCGCTTGATCTCTTCGATCTCCGGTCCGCTGCCGATAATCCCGAATTGCGTATCATTTCTTTCGGTTTTCAGCATTTTAGCCACTTCCATCAAAATATCCAATCCTTCGGCCTGGGAGATAACCCCGACATAACCGACCATAAACTTTTTGCCTTTTTTATGGTTTTCATTCCCCGTTCCGAGCTTCATTCTATCGACTTTCGGTCCGCTGCGCACCACCTGTACTTTGTCCGGATCCATTTTACCCCGCCGGATGGCGATCTCCTTATAGGATTCGTTGGTCGAGATGGCAAAGTCGGCCAGGCCGTACGTAAGACGTTCGACTAAAAGCAACATCCGGTAGAAAAGATCTTTTCTTTCAAATTTTGCGATATAGAACTCGGGGTTGATGTCATGGTGATCGAAAATGAATTTTTTACCCAAAAGCCGGAAGGGTAAGGCCACCAGGAAGATCAGATCCGGTGGATTACAGGCCTGGATCACATCAACTTTGCCTTTTAATACCAGTTTAAGGGTCAACCAAAATTCCCACCACAAGGCGATCGGGTATTCCACCAAATATCCCATAGCTCCCCTGGCCTCTATGGGCAAGGGATGGCGGTAAATGTCGATACCATCGATCCGTTCATAGCTTTTCACATAGCCTTTCATTTGGGGACAGATGATAGAAACCTGGGCACCTGCTTCGGTGAGGGTGCAGGCTTCATGCCATACCCGCCGATCGAAGGGGGCCGGAAGGTTTTCGACAATAATCAGGATCTTTTTTCCGGAAAATACTTGAGTTTGTTCCTTGATGGGAATTGTTTCTGCACTAGCAGTCATACTTGATCAGGCGTGTGGATTATTTTGGTCGGCAATTCCCTAAATATCTTTTCGGGCTCGCCATGTGTAAAGATAGTTTTTTCCTATGATTCCAAGGATGGTCATTTCTTGATATCCTCCATCCACTGTTTGACTGGCGATCCCCAGGGCACAAGTACGCCTTCGCGGAATTATTGAACGAATTGACCCCTAATCCAATATTTTGTGATCGATGCCATAATACAATTGATTCCGCTTCGGCGCACTATGGCCACCAGAGGCGGTTGAACAATCGAGTTATGGTATTTTTGATATTGGCCGGATATGATGCTTTTTTCTGCTTCAAGCGAATGCTTTCCTGCAACCGGATCCGGTTACCCTCGAAAAAATACCCGACTGACAAAGGCTGTCCGGCGGCTATCAGGTCTTTGGGCCGGGAAAGATCGATCCCAAACTTTTCCTGGATCCTGGTCAGCTCTTTGACCGGTTCGGCCAGCAGATCGTCATACCTGACTTTGATAAAATTATCCTTGCCGATCTTCCGGCATACCAGGGCATTGAAGAGGTTGATCACAAAATAGAAGAGATTGGCCTGGAAATAGTTTTTCGGCGGCTGCTCCAGGTCTTTTTTGGCAAAAGAAGTGACCACACCTACCGGATGGCGGATCAAATAGATGAAGTGGATGGAATAATCCAGGTGGCGGTATAAAGATAGGGCGCGGGTGGGATATTTTGAGGAATCGATAACCAAAGGCTCATCGATACTACCGAAAAGCGCGTCGAAGAAACGGTTGACATAAGTGGCATAAACCTTTCGTTTCCCGGAAGAGATCCAATTGACATAATTGAGCCAGAAATTGCTGTGGTATTCCAGTTTCCGGGTGAGTTTCCGAAGGCCCTTATAATCAACCGGCTGATCTTTGTAGGAATCGAATAAGGCTTGTTCTACCTTCTTCCAAAACGCAAAGTTGGGGCTACCTTGCTCAAAACCGTGCGGACATCCCTTTAATTTCGGGAATTTATGGATCTCGCCGGTGCTGAAAGCATCTTCCGCATTGCCCAGGATAATATCGAGCAAGGTAGTGCCACTGCGACCGCCACCCATAATATAGATCACTTTCTTTTGACTGGAAGCTTTGGAAGACAAACCGGAATGTTAAGGCTGATTAATGTAAATGCTCGAGCAAGTGGCGGGCGATCCGGTCACCGGCTTTTCCGTCACCATAGGGATTATGCGCCCTCGACATCTTTTCATAGGCGGCCGGATCATCGATCAGCTCACTTACCGCACCGATGATCTTTTCGGGATCGGTACCGACCAGTTTGACCGTACCGGCATTTACGGCCTCGGGGCGTTCGGTGGTTTCCCGCATTACAATGATCGGTTTTCCCAGGCTCGGCCCTTCTTCCTGGATACCTCCGCTATCGGTCAGGATCAAATAGGACTGATCCATGAGATAAATAAATGGCATGTAATCCAGCGGCCGGGTGAGGATGACATTGCTAACCGATTGAAGGATCTTATTCACCGGCTCCTGCACATTCGGATTCAGATGTACGGGATATACGATATCATAATCCGGATATTTTTGAGCGATGGTTTTCAGGGATCCGCAAATATTGATAAAACCCTGTCCGAAATTTTCCCGGCGGTGGCCGGTTACCAGGATGAACGGTTTTGCCGATTGGGGCAGATAGCCGGCATCATCCAGGTTTTTTTGGATCTGCTCCTCCATCTGAGGCTCGTTGTCGATCATATCCAGGGCCAGGTGGAGGGTATCGATAACCGTATTTCCGGTAATGATCACCTGTTCCCCGTTAACATTTTCCCTGAGCAAATTATCGCTCGACATGGTGGTCGGTGCATAATACCAGGTGGCGATCGCATCGGTCAGTTTGCGGTTCATTTCTTCGGGCCAGGGGGCATAAATATCACCGGTCCTCAAGCCTGCTTCTACATGGCCGACAGGTATTTTACGGTAGAATGCCGCCAAAGCCGCAGCAAAGGTGGTGGTTGTATCCCCATGAACCAATACCGCATCGGGTTTACAATCGTCCAACACGGCTCTCAATTCATATATAACCCGGCTGGTGATATCATAAAGATCCTGGTTCGGTTTCATCAGATCCAGGTCATATTCCGGCGTAACCTTGAAGACTTCCAATACCTGGTCGAGCATCTGCCGGTG
>JANQFB010000129.1 GCA_028278085.1 Chitinophagales bacterium | reverse complement strand
CACCCTTCCGAAGGAAGGAAATATAGGGGTCAAATTTTTGCCAATTATCCAACTGTTGAGACAGCCTGTTAGAAAAATGCTGTTTTATAGGGATAACGCTCCCGGTAAAGCTGTTGAACGGCCATATATATCTTATTCCGCAAATCGGCAATATTTATTTTCCTGGTGGCGGAAATAAAAATACAGTTCCCGTCGGTTTTCTCTTCCCAGCTTTTCTCCAGCTTCTCCATGAGCTCACTTTTCACTTCATCGGGTAATAATTCGTCGAAATAGTTTTGTTGAAAAAGATCCACTTTATTAAAGATCAATAGCTGCTGCTTTTCCGTTGCTCCCAGGTCGGCCAGGGTTTGATTCACCACATTGATCTGGTCTTCATGATTCGGGTGAGCCAGGTCGACCACGTGCAATAAAAGATCCGCCTCACGCACTTCTTCCAGGGTAGATTTAAAACTTTCCACCAGGTCATGCGGAAGCTTTCGGATAAAACCAACCGTATCCGACAGCAGAAACGGCATTCTTTCGAACACCACTTTACGTACGGTTGTGTCGAGCGTGGCGAAAAGCTTGTTTTCGGCAAATACCTCCTTTTTGGATAATAAGGTCATGATCGTGGATTTACCGACATTGGTATAACCCACCAAAGCCACCCGGATAAATTCACCCCTGGTTTTGCGCTGGGTCGCATTTTGCTTATCTATCTTTTCCAGTTGCTTTTTCAACAAGGAGATCTTGTCCATTACGATCCGCCGGTCCGTTTCGATCTCTTTTTCACCGGGTCCCCGAAGGCCGATCCCCCCTTTTTGACGTTCCAGGTGCGACCACATCCCTTTCAATCGGGGCAGGAGGTATTGCATTTGGGCTAATTCGACCTGTGTTCTGGATTGGGCTGTTTTAGCCCGGCTGGCAAAGATGTCGAGGATAAGATTGGCCCGGTCGAGCACCTTGCATTTTAAGGTATTTTTGATATTGTTGAGCTGGGAGGGGGTTAGCTCATCATCGAAAATAACCAGGTCAATTTTTTTGCGATCCACATATGCTTTGATCTCTTCCAGCTTACCTTTCCGGATAAAGGTTCGCGGATCGGGTGAATGAAGTTTTTGCACGAAACGTTTGATGGTAACCGCTCCGGCGGTTTTAGCCAGAAATTCCAGCTCGTCGAGGTATTCGTTCAATTGCTCCTCCAATTGATCCTTGAAAATACCTCCGACTAATATGGCCGTTTCGCTGCCGGCATGCCTGTTGTCTACCTGAAATTTATCACCCATCGCAATTACCGGTCACCGCCCGGTTCGTCCGGATCATCTTCAAAGGAAAAAACAGCGCTCAACAGGTCTTTGAAATGAAAACCCTTTTGAAGCCTGTCTTTATTGATCATGGAATGTGCCGCCAGCCCGTGCAATACAAATTCCATTCCCAGCAACTGTTCTGATGTGCCGGCATCGGGCCAGTACTTTTTGACGATCGATCCCAATCCGGGAACCTTATGCAGCAGGGCTTCATAGGATTCATTCGGCATATCGTTGTAAAAGTCCAGTTCCTGCCCTTGCCCGAACCATTCGGTGATCGAGCCATAGTGCACCTTTTTTTCTTTTTCAGGATCCGGAAAATATTTAACAAATAAGGTTCGGATAGCCTTTTCTATAAGATTTTGCGCCACGATCAGGGGACCTTCCTGCTCCCCTTCATAAACCAGTTCTATTTTTCCGGTAATGGCCGGTATCAAGCCCCAGAAATCCGTGATCCGGACAGCGGTCCCCGACTCACCATTCAGTAAAGCCCTCCTTTCTGCAGCGGATACCAGGTTTTCCAGGGCCGATATGCTCAGCCTGGCTGAAACGCCGCTTTTAGGGTCTACATATTCACTGTTCCTGGCTTCAAAAACGATCTGCTCGATCAGGTTCCGGGCAAAATCACTGACGTTTACCACCGACTGTTGATTTTCGGTGATCGCTGCTTCCTGGTCGGTGATCCGCCTGGCGGTTTCCATATCTTTCGGATAATGGGTCAGGATCTGGCTTTCAATACGATCTTTCAGGGGCGTGATGATAGAACCGCGATTAGTATAATCCTCCGGGTTGGCGGTAAACAGGAATTGAACATCGAGGTTCAGCCGTAATTTAAAACCCCTGATCTGGATATCTTTTTCCTGTAAAATATTGAACAATGCCACCTGTATCCTGGCTTGCAGGTCAGGCAATTCATTGATCACAAAAATGCCCCGGTTCGACCGGGGGATGATCCCATAATGAATGACTCTTTCGTCAGCATAGGATAGTTTAAGGTTGGCCGCTTTGATCGGATCCACATCACCGATCAGATCTGCAACCGCTACATCCGGTGTGGCCAGCTTTTCACTGTACCTTTCCGAACGGTGCATCCAGGTAACCGGCATATCATCTCCCAGGGCGGCTAGCTGCTCTTTGCCGAATACCGAAACAGGGTCGAGAGGATCATCATTTAGCTCTGTGCCTTCAATTACCGGTATATACTCATCCAGCAGGGATACCATTTCCCGCGCAATACGGGTTTTGGCCTGGCCCCTCAATCCCAGCAAATTGATATTATGCCTGGATAAGATAGCCCTTTGGACATCCGGAATGACGGTATCCTCATAACCCCAGATCCCCTCAAAAACAGGTTCATCGTTGCGCAGCTTTTTGATCAGATTTTCCCGAAGCTCATCTTTGACGGACCTGGAAGCGTATCCTGATTGTTTGAGTTCTCCCAGCGTTTTGATCGTCGGTACATTATTGTGCATATTCACTCATTTTACACATCCCAATCCTATATTCAGGGGATCTTCTATTATTTTCCCGACCCACCACCGGTCATCAAACCACGGGCCGCGGATCAATTAAGGCCAAATTAATAAATCTGGCAGGATAATATCAGTGGGTGAAGCAGAAATTACGGATCAACTGATGATAGAAAAGCCTGTGTATTCCACCAGGGCTTCCGGGATTTTGATCCCTTGGGGAGTTTGATTGTTCTCCAGCAATGCGGCTAGTATGCGTGGCAAGGCCAATGCACTTCCATTGAGGGTATGGGCAAGTCTTGTTTTTTTGTGTTCATCCTTAAAACGCAATTTCAGCCGACTCGACTGAAAGGATTCGAAATTTGAAACCGAAGAGACTTCCAGCCATTTTTCCTGTGCGGCCGACCAAACTTCAAAATCAAAGGTAAGGGCGGATGCAAAGCTGATGTCGCCTCCACACAGCCTGACTATACGATAGGGTAATTCCAGCTTTTTCACCAGCGATTCCACATATTTGACCATCTGATCCAGGGTTTCGTACGATCTGTCGGGATGCTGGATCTGTACGATCTCGACTTTGTCGAACTGGTGCAGCCGGTTCAGACCCCTGACATCTTTGCCATAGGATCCTGCTTCTCTTCTGAAGCAGGGCGTATAGGCCGTTTGCAGGATCGGGAAATCGGATTCTTTTAGGATCTCATCCCGGAAGATATTGGTAACCGGAACTTCGGCCGTAGGGATCAGGTAAAAATTATCCGATCCGACATGGTACATCATGCCTTCTTTATCGGGCAACTGGCCGGTGCCGAAGCCGGTGTCTTCATTAACCATCAGCGGTGGTATCACCTCCTGGTAGCCTTCTTTGATAGCATGATCGAGGAAGAAGTTGATCAGCGCCCGTTGAAGTTTGGCGCCTTTTCCTTTATACACCGGAAAACCCGATCCGGTAATTTTATTGCCCAGTTCAAAATCGATCAGGTCATGTTGGCTGGCCAACTCCCAATGGGGTTTGGCATCCCTGTCAAGCACCGGAACCTGATCTACCTGGAAAACGATCTCATTGTCCTCGGACGATTGGCCGGCCGGAACACTTTCATGGGGGAGGTTGGGGATCCGCACGAGGTGGTCGAACAAGTCAGCCTCCGTTTGGCGCAATTGATCTTCCAGGTCTTTTCCCTCATCTTTTAAGCGGCTAACCTGTTCCTTTTTGGCATTAGCTTCTTCCTGTTTGCCTTGCCTGAACAGATCTCCGATCTCTTTGGATGCTTTATTTTGTTGGGCCAGCACTTCGTCCAGGGAATGTTTCTGGCTTTTCCGCCGGTCGTCCAGCTCTACCACTTTTTCGACAATCGCCCGGTCCTTGAAGCCTTTAATAGCTAGTTTCTCGAGGGTCGATTCCAAATGCTGCTTGATTTCACTCGCTAATAACATGTTCCGTTTGCAGTTTTGACAAAGATAATATTTGCCTCTCGAATATCCTGTTTATTTTGCCGGAATGCTTTACGGATAACCCTTTTTGCAGCCCTTTTATTTGCTTTTTTACCAGATAAATTTGATTTATCAAAAATCTTTCCTTAAAATTGCAGTCTGATCCTGCAAGTTGTTCCAAGTAGGAACTCAGTTCTCTTGATTCTTATTGAATAATCCATTATAGACAGTTTTTTTCTTTTTTTGAATTAATCCCTTTCTACTGCGTTTAACTACGCATTATCCTAGCAGTAGCTAATTATTACTAAATCATTCCTAACCTAAAGAAATCCAATCTTTATGTATGACATATTGCAACTGAATGAAATGCTCATGCCTGAGTTGAAAGACATTGCAGAGAAGCTGGAAGTCGACAATTTTGCTAAGCTGGAGAAGCAGGACCT
>JANQFB010000106.1 GCA_028278085.1 Chitinophagales bacterium | reverse complement strand
ACCACACTGTTGAATACATATTCCTTCGACCAGGTAACCCGTGCTGCAACTATATACGACGTTCCTGCACAAACCATCCGTTATTTTAAGTGGGAGTTTTGTGCCAATGCCGGTGATGGGTGCGACAGGGTGGTCGACCTGTATGCCGGTTGGAGTTGCAGCGACGATATCCTGTCCTACAACAGTGCTGACTATGACGTGAATGGGGCGTCTTCTGCTTGCAATTACTCCCCGGCTGTATCTTTTACCGCCACAGGACCCGAAAGCGAATTCGACAATTATTTCGCAGTGAGCCATACCGATTGCAACCAGGTGACCACCTTCGACCGGGAAATGGACCTATGCGGACCGCCTGAGGAATTCAACATACTGATCCAGGGTGACGGGAACAGTAACATTTATGTGAACGGACTGGATTTTTTGCTGCCCACCGGAGCGCACATCATAGAAACCTCGTTCTTCATCGATATCCGCACCAGTTGCGGCACCTCGATACAAACCCTTATCCAAAGGGTCGATTTTGATTTTGGCTGCAATGGCGATCATCTCCGATTTCTGAGCGGCACGTTACCCCATACGCTGGAACTGACTACCAATGAGTCCTTGGTTATCCGGTTTGAAGTGGCCGCCGATTGTGAACTGACCACGGAATATCCGGGAGATATTTTTACCTACCAGGTATTGGCGGAAGATCTGTGCGGCGAAGCGGTAATCGGAACACCGAATAACGATGTTACGCTTTGGTGGAATGACAACAATATGCCTTCCACACCCGTTCTCCCGGATCTGAGCCCTTTGATGATCATCTCTGATTATTCGGTTTGCCAATCCCAACAAGTCTTGTATGCCGATGTCACGAACAACAATACAAGTGCACAGGCCGACCATGTGTATGTTTGTTTAACCTATCCCTCTTCAGGGATAAGTTTGAACCTCGGGACCTTCTTTGCCATCGGTGCAACGCCTGTCGGATACAGTACCAGTTCTTCAGGCAGCTTTACGACCAGCACCTGGGCATACGATCCGCCAGCACTGTTACAAAGCAATTTTGGTTTTGTGATAACGGCTGTTCGAGATGGTTTGGGTGAATGCGGGCCATTTCCGATAAGCCTCGTCATCAAGGCATCCGAGGATGTCAACTGCCCACTTGCGGCATGCGCATCATCCAGCGGCAGTTGTGAATATACGTGGGAGGTCAACCGCTGGGATGGCACGATAAATGTTTTACCACCTAATGCCAGTTTTATTGCCAGCGATGTATGTGTCGGTGAAGACATTTTCCTGCTAGGTAATCCTCAACCTTGTGGAGTGACCAATTCCTGGGATTTTGGCGACGGCAATACTTCGACCGATGTCAATCCCACCCATGTGTACACAGCGCCCGGGAATTTCACGATCACTCATACGGTTACGGGACCTTGCCTGCCCTCCACTAGCGTTCAACAGGTAACGGTCTTTGCCACACCCATGATCACTGGGGCCGTAACCCCTGTGGATTGCTGGGGCAACAGTAACGGCATGATCGACATTGTCATCACCGGAGGCACAGGGCCCTATAATTTCTCCTGGAATAACGGCGCCTTGACGGAGGATATCTTCAACCTGCCGGGAGGCACGTATACCCTTACGGTAACGGATGCCAATGGCTGTATGGCGGAGGATACCTATACAGTGGCAGAACCTTCCGCCCCCTTGGAAGTAAGCGGGCAGGTTACGGATGTGGATTGCTTTGGGAATCAAAATGGCGCGATCGATCTCACCATCACCGGGGGTACAACTCCTTACCAAATCGTATGGTCGAACAGTGCCACTACCGAAGATATTACAAACCTGTCTTCCGGTATCTATACGGTAACCGTAACGGATGCCAATGGATGCGTTTCCACCCAGCAATACACTGTTGTTCAACCGGGATTGCTGTCCATTGCTGGCACAGTAATAGATGTTAGTTGCTCCGGTGATGCGAACGGAAGCATCGACATAACTGTCACCGGAGGCAGCGCTCCTTATAATTTCCTTTGGTCGAATGGTGCCCTGACTGAAGACCTGGCCAACCTTCCCGGTGGCACCTATTCGGTAACTGTTACCGATAATAGTGGGTGTACAGCTTTCCATAGCTTTACCGTTCTCGAACCGGTGCCCTTGGTTGTAACCGGTGTCGTTACCCACCTGGAATGCTTTGGTGCATCCAACGGATCAGTGGATGTGACGATCAGCGGAGGTGTGGGGTCGTACATCTTCAACTGGAACATTCCGTCTTCCACGCAGGATCTGGTCAATGTGCCGGCCGGAAGTTACACCATCACTGTAGTCGACGGGAACGGCTGTACCGTTACGGAAACATTTGTCGTTACCTCACCACCGGAGATCACAGAAAATACCATCATCCGTCAGCCTTCCTGTGCTGGTGAACACAATGGCGGCATTGACTTTTCGGCATCCGGAGGCACACCCGGTTACACCTATCTATGGTCTACCGGGGCCACTTCAGAAGACTTGGTCAATGTGCCGGCCGGAACCTATACGGTAACCGTGACAGACGCACAGCATTGCCAGCAGACTTTTACTTACATCATTGATGATCCGGACCCGATCGAGGTGAGCTGTGAGATCACCGGTGTATCCGTAGATTCGAATTGCGATCCCTTAAATGACGGATCGATCACCGTCAGTGCCAGCGGGGGCTATCCGCCCTACAATTATTACTGGTATGGATCCTTTAGTGCCTTGGCCAGTGATCCTAATTCACTTTCCCCCTTATCGACCGGCCCTACTGCATCCAATATCTGGTATAACAATTGCCGTTGGTTACGTGTGGTAGATGCCCAGAATTGTCCTTTTGTAAAAGGTCCGATCTGTGTGGATTTTGAGCGCTGTGCTGCCGACGCTGGCCCGAACATCGAGATCTGCCCGAACCAATGTGTAGAGATCGGAACGGAATTGGATCCACGCTGTGGCGCCCAGTATTTGTGGGAGCGATCTCGGTACGGATCGGGCGACCCGCTCCAATTTGTAGGGATTACACCCACGTTGTGTGTGAGCCCTGTTTCCAGTACCACCTATTATCTGACCGTAGTGGATGCCCAGGGTTGCGAAACCCGCGATAAGGTCAATGTGATCGTGCTACCGCCTACGGACCCTGCTTGCGACCAGCATTACTTTCCTGCAGGTTGCTGCAAAGCCCCGTTGGGCTCCGGCCCCGGACCCGGTCCTGGCGATCAAGATAGATCCCGTAAGGCAGACGGGAACAGGGCGCTTGATCCTGAAACAGCAAAGGAATTTGAATTTTTCATTGTCCCCAATCCCAATATGGGTATATTCAACATCACCGGAAACGCGACAGGTGAAGTGGAATTCAGCATTGTAAACCTGTATGGGCAGACGATAATGAACCGGACTATAACATCAGCCTCTGCATTCCGGCAAACGTTCGACCTCACCGGCTATGCCAAAGGTTTATACCTGGTCGTTATTGAACACGAAGGAGGCACAAGGTTGAGCAAGGTTGTGGTTCATTGATCGACGGATCACCTCATGCAAAACAGGCTGTTATCTCAAGTATAGCAGCCTGTTTTTTTGTCTATTGTTGACATAACATCGAACCGGGTTTTGGGCTCTATAAGGGATTTATTTAGATTGGCCTCCACCCTTGCCAGTGTACCGGAGACACCCTGACCACCCCTTTTACCGGACCAGGATGACTTTGTGCGTAAGGATGGCGCCATCGTACACCAGGCGGCAAACGTACACCCCACTGCCAGCGGGTAATCCTCCCTCCTGCCGTCCGTCCCAGGGCACTACATGGTTTCCTCTCGGCAACACACCATCCAGCAATTGCCGTACGGCCCTGCCGGTAAGGTCATAGAGGATAAGCGAAACCCTGCCCCTAACCGGCAGGGAAAAATGTATGGCGGTCGTTTTGTTGAAGGGGTTTGGCATGACCGTCAGCTTTTTTCCTTTTGCCCGGGGGATCTGTACGCCTGATGGCATACCATACTCATGCGCGCCAATGTCCGGAGTGGAGCCGTTGTAAGGATAGGATACCGGGGTGCCGGCTTCCCAGGTAAGCGACTGATCAACGGATATGGTATTGGTCTCATAATCCACAGCCGTAACCCTTGCCACCGGGTTGGTGCCCACCGCAATTTCGTCACCATCAATCAACCCGTAGCCATCGGAGAAGTACACGGCATCTTCCACCTGGATGGTGGTGCCAGCGCCCGAGGCGGTCGTGAGCGTGAGGAACCGCCCGGCATCGATGCACGGGCTGCCGGCCTGCAGCGTGTAGTCCTGCATGGCGGTATCGGTGAAGAGCGGGTTACTATTGATGGAGTTGGCGTCCTGACCGCTGGCGGATACATAACCTGCCCAGGAAAGCATGCTACCTTGCCAGCGAACCACATGCAGGCTGTCAGACTCGTAGTAGCAATTGTGGTCCATCATATTGGTGGTGCCTTGCACCCACAGGTCGACGTCGGCTTGCCCATCCGAGGCAATGTTGTTGTAGAACCGGGTTGAATCGACCCGCTGATCGGTGGGCGGGGGCCAAACTCCGAACACTATTTGCGCTCGCTGACTGTTGGCGGAATTGTTGTGCACCGTGTTATGCACCACTGCATTGTTGACGGCCTCGCGGTCGTTGGGGGAACTGCGCACGCCTAACCCATAGCCGTTGATATTGGAGGGATCCGGATGGTTATTGTCATATACCTCGTTAAACCGGGCAATCACGTTGTAGGTACCTGTGATGTACAGGCCCATCTCGTTACCTCTTGTAATGTTGTTCTGGCAGATCACATAGTTGGCATCATCGATCCAGATGCCTGCCTCGGCCGGGATCCGTTGCACGTTGTACTCACTCAAATTGTCCTCCACCACCACACGCTCGCACAGCCCTGATGTGGCAGGATTACTTTCCACCTGTATACCCGTGGAGCCGTTGTGATGGCAATGGTTGCCACGTATGATCAGATCTTCGCAATGGAAGATCTCGATCCCCTGCTGCTGGGACCAGGCAACCTCGTTGTTGGTGATCGTAATGCCTACATTATTGGTCCCCCACGGTGGCGCACTTACCCCAAAGTGAATATTATCACTAAAAATATCGGCGCCTATATGCCATTCGGTGTGGTGGATATAGTTGCTATCGATAAGGATGTTTCGGGCGGCATCGAGAATGTAAATGTTATGATGGTTGAGGCTGATGTCGCAGTTGCGGATCTCGCTGTCGGTGATGCCATCGCGCCAGTAGATACCGGCATAAGAATTCTGGATGGTCAGGTTGTACAGGGAAAGGTGGCTTTTGGGGGCCGGGTTCACCCGTGCATGCAAACCGGCCCATCCCCCGTTTTTCAGCGTCAGGTTCCGGAAGTGAAGGTAGCTGAGGGGTAAGGTATCGGCCAGCACAATAGCTATGCCGGTCAGGGTGGTATCGTTGGGATCTATGATCACCTCTTCATCCTGGTAACCGCTATATACGATCACGTTACCGGCCGTGCCGGAGTTTTGCGGGGCCACGCTTTCCAGGTAGGTGCCGCCCCGGATGAATACCGTGTCTCCGGGCATTAACACATCGGCTGCTTTCTGAATGGTTTGCCAGGGATCGGCAAAAGTACCCGGCCCGGAATCGTTGCCGGTGACGGATACATAATATGTGGTAGCCGTTACGGGCCTGCACATGCAAACCAACAACAACAGACAGACAGCTATACGGCTGTTATATCGAAGGGAATATGTATGGATCATATGTCAACAAATGTACAATTTATCTATTATCGACCTAAGAATTTCAGGTGTTATTGTCTTAGCCTATCACCTTTAAAGGCCA
>JANQFB010000094.1 GCA_028278085.1 Chitinophagales bacterium | reverse complement strand
ATCATCATATTAGCATTGATGAAGACGCCACCATTTACACTGCCGAGGTCAGAGACCGGGAAATGTATATAACCATTCCGGGTAAACGCATTTACGGTACTCAAATAATGGATTTGAAAAGACAATCGATACAAAGGATCCAGTATACCATTAATACCTTTATCCTCAAAAGGAGAAGGATAAAGGATAAAATGATATCTACCAGTCTATTTCTTTTTCTTGTTGCTTCTCCATATCCAGAACTGAATAGTCAATTAGGCTAATCAGATCAAAAACCTTCAAGACGATTCGCGTCTTGAAGGTTTTATTTCTACCCCTTTCCATACAGTCTTTTACATGTGAACCGCAGGACTATGAATAGTTACATGAGAACATTAAAACATATAGCGACTCATCTATTATGACAAAATAGCAACCAAATACCAATTGCATGATGTCCAATATCAATTTGTATGGCTTTGGACAATTAATACCGATAACTTAAACATTTAAACCATGAAAAATCAACAACAAATTACAGCCAAACGATTCCTTCCCCTTGCTCTATTGATCCTTATTTGTCCATTAATCCATTTTGGACAGATAGCCAATTCAATCGATCATCCCAACGGATCGACGACCACCTGGTACTTTCCAGGTAACCCCGTTCCGGGTGGGTGTATTACCCCCTATCCTACTGTCAGCAATTCACCTGAACGTAATCATTGTCCAACCCTTGAACCTTGCAATGACCCTGCGATAAGGAACCCATTCATACCAGGGACAAATCCCCCGGTTACTTATTTTAACCTGCACTGGACAGTATTTAACAGTGTGGCCACAGCAAGCCAGATTCAAGCCCTGGTCAATGAATTGAACAATGACTTTTCGGCTCATGGTATTGCCTTCTGTTATTCAGCCATAACCCATATTGGCAATAGCCCTTATACCGATATGAACGTTGACGTAGGGGAAGATGAAGCCATGAAAAAATCCCATGCCAACGATCCGGCTAATACGATCAATGTTTATGTGGTCAATGATATTACATTAGGCGGGGTATCTGTCGGTGGATATGCCGTTTCGCCCAATGCTCCCGGTGGAGGGACAGATACTACCGGGGGTATTGTGATAACCGGCAATTCCACCAATCATATCCTTTCCCATGAGATGGGTCATATCTTTGGCCTGGAACATACCTTTTATGGGATCGAGGAAGTTATTGCCTGTGGCCCCTGTTATGAATCCCTGGCCAATGCAGCCGGTCAAGCCGTAGACGGAGACAACACCGGAGATTGGTGCAGCGACACCGATCCGCATACAAGTACTTCGTCCTGTAATCCCAATTTTAGTACTTCGGATAGCTGTTCGGCTTTTGACATTAACAACTCCGCATTCGACAACATCATGAGCTATTCCAACTGTCGGAGTGTATTCACCCCACAGCAGGCAGGCCGAATGCATTGTTTCATCAAGAACTATCTAAGCGCCTGGGCCAGCTATGGAGGCTTTGCCTGCGCAGATCAACCCCATACGGACTTTTCCATGAATCAAGATACGGTTTGCGAAAATGAGCCGGTTATTTTTACCGATCAATCCAATACCAATCCCGGATTTCCAGTTACTTCCTACTTGTGGGACTTTGGAGACAGTCAAACCAGCACGGTTCAAAATCCTACACATGCTTATAGTGTTGCCGGTACTTATACCATCAGTCTGACAACTACCAATGCTAATGGCAGTACCACTAGATGCAAAACCGTTAGAGTGTTCGGTAGTATACAGGCCAGTATTGTTACACCGGATCAAACCGTATGCGAAGGCTTCCCGGTCGTGGTCAATGTAAAGGTAAATGGCTATGGCCCGTTTGAGTTAAGCTATACCGAAAACGGCACACCTAAAACCAAAACGATCGCAACGCACTTATCCGGGACATATGCTATTCTGGTTACTCCCTTGGATTCAACAAAAATATCCTTAACATCTATCAGTGGTCGTTTTTGTGATGCTGTGGCTCTTTCCAATAGTATCACCCTTTTGACCAAATCATGCTGTGAACCAGATAGCAATTGGGTATTCAATGGCGATTTTAGCCTGGGCAATACAGGGTTTTACACCGACCTTAACCTGAATACCAACAATAACCTTTGTTCGCATGGTGGGCTAAAGGAAGAATATCTAATTGACGTAGATTATGCCAATGCACAAGTTCAATCCTTGACCAGTATGGCCCCAAGTGGGGGTAACTTTATGATGACCTTGGTAGAAACAACCGGCGGTGGTGGCGGGCAAAGGTTTTGGTATGACCGCTTCAATGTTGATTCTTCAAAGGCTTATATATTCAGTGCATGGGTCGTTAATAATTGTGATAGCAATTGTTGGGGTGTTCCCTGCGGTATAGGTCCACCAAATATTTACCTAAACATATGGGATGATTCAACCAAACAAATTATAGATCAACAATCCATTAATTTGAATAGTAGTTTTATCGGCCAATGGATTCGGTTGGTTATGCTCTTTGAGCCTGCCCGATCAGGACGAGTGCGTTTAGAGGTGGAGAACAGGGGCATTGCCAATACAACTAATTGGATCGGCGTAGATGATATCGTTTTTGGGGCTACCCTTCGACGTCCCGATCCGGGATTT
>JANQFB010000092.1 GCA_028278085.1 Chitinophagales bacterium | reverse complement strand
TGGCTTTGCTGGCTGCCGGTTTTTTTGCCCGTCATAGTCAGCCATTTCATATACCGGCTTTTCTGACGAGCTTAGGCTACGTGGCCGGGGTGATGGCTATGATCGCGCTGGCTTTGGCAGGCATTCGGACGGTGATCGCTTCCAATACATGGCGTGCGGTGATCGTTTCGGGGATGGTTTTCGCCGTTCCGGTTTGGATGTGCCTGGAGAATTGGGATGATCACGACCGCTCGGAGACTTACCTGGCGCGGGATTTTGCCCATAACTACCTGAACTCCTGTCCGCCCGATGCGATCCTGTTCACCTTCGGGGATAATGAAACCTATCCCATATGGTATGCCCAGGAGGTTGAGGGGGTGCGGCCGGATATCAGGATCGTCAACCTGAGCTTGCTGGGAGCGCCCTGGCATGGCAATCAATTAAGGCGGAAAGTCAATGAATCCGAGCCGGTCCCGCTATCCTTATCGGAGGAAAAATGCAATAGCCCTTCGATGGATTATGTCCGGTATTATGAAAATCCGAAATTACCCGCCGATAAATTCTACAACATCAAACAGGTCGTTGATTTTATCAATAGCGAAGCCCTGAAAACCAAGTTGCAGGCCGCTCCGGGAGAATACATCGATTACCTGCCATCCCGGAATCTCAGGATCCCTGTCGACCGGGAAAAAGTCCTGGAAAACGGTACGGTTGCCGCCCGTCACCAGGATAAGATCCCGGAAAGCCTGGAATGGAAGATCCCCAAAAATGTGTTATACCGGAATGACCTGATGGTGCTCGATGTGCTCGCGACCAACAATTGGAACAGGCCGATCTGCTTCCCCACCACCATCAATCCTTCTTCCTTGCTTAACCTGCAGGAGTATATTCAATTGGAAGGAATGACCTACCGGCTGACACCCATCCGGGGCAGTAAGGATAAATTCAAGCCCGGGAGCGTCAACATTGCTGCCATGTACGATACGGTGGTCAATAAATTCCGGTGGAGCCACCAGCCGGGTAATCGTGTACTCCTGAACGACACCAGCGCCGGGCTCATCCGCCACATGCGTATGAACTATGCCAGGCTTGCAGAGGTCTTGGCAGAGGACCGGCAAATGGCGAAGGCCAAAACCGTGCTCGACACCTGTATCAGGGATCTGCCGGAAGAAATATTACCCTTCGATCTTTCGATGCTTTCGATCGCTTCCATGTATTACACGGTAAAAGATCCGGAAAATGCCCGGCTAGTCGTAGGGAAGATCCGTTCCCATTATGAGGAACAACTGGAGTACTATTTGAACCTGTCCGGATCCTATCACAAAGCCTACCAGCCGGATACCCAGCAGGCGATGGCGGTTTTGAATGAGCTGATCCGTATCTGCACCACCCACCAGGACACCGAATGGGCGGAAGAACTGCAAATCAAATTCAGGGATTACCAGGAAGCCTACCTGGAAATGATGGGTTGATCCTGGCTCAACAAGGCTATGGGATAGTATGCCCGGTAACAGCTTTACACCGCTCAGTTATGCCAGTAGCAAATGAACCTTTTACCGGGTCAGGTGTATGCTTTTCACAGATCATGCTTCGATACATACTGCTTCTAACAGCCTAAATATGGCTGTTTGGATTTATTAAATAGAACACTTTTTCATAACTTTGCTGCCCTGTATTCAAACCCTTGGAAAGTAATGACTAATTATAAAAATCTCAATAATATCATCGGTTGGATCATCGGTATTTTCGCCACCGCAGTTTACGGCGTATCGATGGAACCAACAGCAAGCTTTTGGGATTGCGGAGAATTTATCTCAGGAGCTTACAAATTACAGGTAGTTCACCCGCCCGGAGCCCCCTTATTCCTGATGATCGGCCGGATATTCTCCTTATTTGCCAGCGGAACAGATACCGTTGCGGCAATGGTGAATTTCAGTTCCGCTTTATCGACCGGCATGACGATCTTGTTCCTTTTCTGGACCATAACGGCATTGGCCAAAAAAATTATGGTGGATGGGGAAGGCAATCTTTCCATGGCAAACGGTTGGGCTGTACTGGCCAGCGGAGTTGTAGGCAGTCTGGCTTGCCTGTTTTCCGACACAGTTTGGTTTTCAGCAGTGGAGGGAGAAGTATATGCCATGTCGCTATTTTCCACAGCCGTGGTGTTTTGGGCCATCCTGAAGTGGGAGGCGGAAGCTGATCAACCACATGCCGACCGTTGGATCCTGCTTATCGCCTTTGTGATCGGCTTGTCAATCGGGGTGCATTTGCTCAACCTGCTGACCATTCCGGCTATTGCTATGGTCTATTACTTTAAGCGATTCAAAACCACCCGGATGGGGGTGATCAAAGCCTTTTTAGCGGGTGGTGTGGTATTGGGAGCGGTGCAATTCGTCATCATCCCGGGAACACCGTTGTTGGCCGCACATTTCGATAAATTTTTTGTCAATAGCTTAAGCATGCCCTTTTGGAGCGGCATGACCTTTTTTGTGCTGCTCCTGATCGGGTTGATAACCTTCGGCTTGAAATATGCCGTGAAACACCATAAGCATACCCTGCATACGGCGTTGTTATCGCTGAGCTTCCTGATGGTCGGTTATTCTTCCTATGCGATGGTGCTGATCCGGTCCAATGCCAACCCTTCCATCGACATGAGCGATCCGGCCGATCTATTTAACCTGCTTTCCTACCTCAACCGCGAACAATACGGAGATACCCCGTTACTGAAAGGGCCCTATTTTACCTCTACCGCCACCAGCAGCGTTGATGGCG
This sequence comes from Chitinophagales bacterium, assembly GCA_028278085.1. Classification (GTDB taxonomy): domain Bacteria; phylum Bacteroidota; class Bacteroidia; order Chitinophagales; family JANQFB01; genus JANQFB01. The sequence continues at coordinate 2,940 of JANQFB010000092.1, read as the reverse complement.
CCATGAAATACTACAAAGGCGAAGAAAAATATGAAGAACTGGGCCGTAAACCGAAATACAAATATGATAAAGAGTATTTCTTCCCCAGGATCCATGATTGGAGAGACAAGAACCATGTTAAGTTCTACCGGAACTGGCTGGGCCTGAAGAAAAATGAAAAACCCGATTTTGCCGATAATATCAAGTTCTTCTTCACCTACCAGATCGGCTTCATGTACTGGCGGTATTTTCTTTGGAATTTTGCCGGACGGCAGAATGATATCCAGGGGCATCGCAGCATCAAACAAGGGAACTGGCTGACCGGCTTGCCCTTTATCGATGATACGCGGCTGGCTCCCGATCAGCAGCATGCACCCGAGAACAAGATCAACAAAGGCTTTAACCGCTTTTATTTGTTACCCTTTATCCTGGGATTGTTCGGGATGATCTTTCATTTCCAGCGGACGAAAAAAGATGCTTCGGTCGTGCTGTTGTTATTCTTTTTTACCGGCCTGGCGATCATCCTTTTCCTGAACCAACCTCCCCAGCAACCCCGTGAACGGGATTACGCTTATGCCGGGTCGATCTATACTTTCTGTATATGGATAGGCATGTGTGTGCTGGCTTTTTATGAAATGCTCAAAGAAGGCCATTGGAAACAATTGTCCAAATACGGATTGGGATTCGCCATTTCGATGATCGTACTATTTGTCGGCGGATTTTTCTCCAACAACAGTATCGGTTACAACGGTCAGACGTTTATCATGGTCGTACTGTATATGGCGGGTATGTTTGGTTTGGTCAGCGCTATATTGATAAGCCTGCATTCGGTGTTGAGATCAGATATTGTCAGGATCGGATTGGTGTTTATCGCCTGTATGTCCGTACCGATGTTAATGGCTACGGAAAACTGGAATGATCACAGCCGTGCCAATACCTATACAGCCCGTGATTTTGCCGTTAATTACCTGGAATCTTGCGCCCCTAACGCCATTTTGTTCACCCAGGGAGATAATGATACCTATCCTTTATGGTATGCCCAGGAGGTTGAAGGCGTGCGAACAGATATCAGGATCGTCAATCTGAGCTTATTGGGCGTAGATTGGTATATCGACAAGCTGCATGAAAAGATCAATGATGCCGACCGGGTAAAACTTACCCTCAAGCCTGAAAAATACCGGGGCAGCAACCGTGATTATGTGCCCTATTATGATGATAAAAAGTATGCCAAAGACAGGTATTACGATTTGCAGAAAGTGGTACAGTTTATCGCCAGCGACGACCGGCGAACCAAGGTTACGGCTCAGGGAGGTGACCAGATCAACTATTACCCGGTTAAGAATTTGAGGATCCCGGTGGACAAACAAAAGGTACTGGCGAATGGAACGGTGAGCCGGAATGATTCGGCAAAGATCCTGCCGGCCATCGAATGGAAGATCAAAAAGGGCGGATTGTATAAAAACGATCTCATGGTGCTGGATATCCTGGCCTCCAACAATTGGGAGCGACCGGTTTATTTTGCTATTTCCGTTAGCCCTTCCGCCTACATGGGGCTGCAACCTTTCTTTCAACTGGAAGGTTTGACCTACCGGATCGTGCCCTATAAAAATACCGGCTCCCAGGGACAACCCGGGAAGGTCAATTCCGAGATCATGTATGCCAACATTATGAATAAATTCCGGTGGGGAGGTATTGATAAAGGTGATATTTACCTGAATGAAAATAACATCCGGATGACCATGAACCTGCGCAATAACTTCGCACGCTTGGCGGAAGAGCTGATCAAAGAAGGGAAGCCGGACAAAGCCAAACAGGCCCTCGAAAGATGCCTGGAGGTTTTACCACATGAAAATGTTCCTTATAACCTTTATATGCTCCGGATGGTCGAATTATTCTATGATGTAAATGGAAAAGACAGCGCACAGCATATTTCAAAGTTGATCGCTGCTAACTACGAAGAAGATCTGAATTATTATTTCAGCCTTCCGGAGGATTCCTTTAAACCGTTTAAGAAAGACACCCAACAAGCCATGGCCATCATCCAGGAATTGGTGCGTATCGCCCAATCCAATAAAGACGCGGAATTTACCAAGGAGATCCAGGAAAAATTCAACGAGCTGCAGGCCAAGTACGTTCAGATCGCTGGCTAAGATGATGCTTACCTCATACCGGGGTCAGGAACCACCGCCGGAGAAAAGCGGGACCTGACCGAATGCCTATCGGCCAGGTTTGCCATTTGAAAAAATCTCCCGAACTTCAATGCCAAACATTACATTAATGTGGCCCTCCGTATCCTGATCGTGCTCTTCCTCTTCCTAACTGCCTGTTTTTCCTCCAGGAAAGTCAGCAACAGAAATGTCAGCTACTTGTATGAATATGCCCACCGAACCGAACCGGCGGCATTTCAGCTATTCAAGTTCCACCAGGATAGCTTGCGGCTTTATGTAAAAGTATTGCCGGATCACCTATTTTATGATGTGAACAATGATACGCTATCCCTGGCGCTGTATGAAGTAAACCTTATTATCCGCCCTGATTTCGAGTCGTCTGCACTGATCGATACCTTTTCCATCAGCAGGCAAGTCCGGCGGCAAGCGGATCCTGTACCGGTGTTCAGCAATATTTCCTTTGCCATGCCCCTGGATTCTGCCCTAGTTGAAATTTCATTCAAAAACCTAAGCGCTAACCGGACCTTCAAAAGATTTATCAACCTACGGTCGAACCATCAAAATGCACGCCATGATTTTTTGGTGCTGAAGTCCGGTGAAAAGCAACCTGTATTTGAGCCTTTTATTAATAGGAACCAGGCTTATCAAATCATTCCGGCACATGCTTCGACCACCAGCCTTCAGGTGCATTACTTTCGTCCCCAAAGAGCGCCGGCCATACCGCCATTTGTGCTCCGGCCGAAAAGAGAATGGAAGCAAAGGCCTCCTGATGATCGATTCCAGGGTACAGTAG
>JANQFB010000029.1 GCA_028278085.1 Chitinophagales bacterium | reverse complement strand
CTTTGGAAGGGTGTAGGGATGGGTTAATAAACACATCTGTCAAATTTTTGTCAATTTATCGACTTTTGAGACAGCCTCATTTTAGTGGCAATAGCTACCTCCGAGTTCAAAACCGATTATAGCTTAATTACCTTATTAACGTTGGTGATGTTCCCGCTGCTCGTTTTTAGGATATAGAGACCGGGCAGGAGGTTTGAAGGAATGTCGATCCTCAACCGTTCGGCATTGATGATCGGACGGATGTCACGGTATATCAATCTGTTGGTAAGGTCGAACAGTTCGATCCGCACTTCCCGGTCATGGTTTGGGGCTTGCCAGTAGACATGTGTAGAGAAAGGATTCGGGAATAGCTGTCCGGGTAAATGGGTTGTAACGGTCCTAAGGCTGGCCGGTTTGCTGGTATCCTTGGTGGGGTAGGTGCATACGGTCAGGTCTGTTCCGGATAAAAACCGGTCGCGAGCGGGGATCGATCCTTCATCGAAATTGTTGGGTGTGCCCACCGATGGCCAGGCCTCGCTGGCCTTCCAGTAATATGGCCGGTGGGTTAAAAAATAAGAAGAATCGGGTAAAGTGGCGGTACCGGCGGGTACGATCGTTCCTTTATCATTATTGCCATGTTCGAAGAGGTGGTCACCGATCATGGTATAGCTTCCGGGAATGGCGCCTTTGCTGGTAATCTCGTTGCCAACATAATTTTGACTTTCCGTAATGACGGCGCTCAGGCTGAGGTTGATGATCAGGATGCCCCATAGTTCGGCCCGGTTCCTTAAAAAAGTATTAAATGGTCCCGAAGGGCCCCAATAATGATCGGTGACAATATTTTGAACAATATTACCTTCGATCAGGTTGGCAAAAGGAAAATGGCCATGCAGGGATATATCGGCCCCTGCGTCGGTTGGGAATTCGACCCGGTTGGGCTCTATAGCATAATTATAGGCAAAAACGTTGCCATTTGCCCCTTGTTTGACCATCATGGCATGGCGTAAATGCCGGAAAATATTATCCTCGATCAAAAAATCGGAAGTGTGGTGCAGCAAGGTTACCCCATATCCTCTTGTTCCGGAACCGTCATAATAAAAAGCATCATGGATGTAACAACCCCTGATGGTGCTATGGCTACTGGCGTTGGCCAGTATATGACTGCCATTGCTGCGATGGCTTTCCACGCCGGTGATCCAACATTCCGTGGCGAATAAAAAATGAATATTATATGCCGACCCCGTAAGGGAAGTATCCATTCTTTCCATACTCAGACATTCGAGCCCTACATACCTGACCGGATCGATCTTCCTGATCTCCAGGTTCATGGCCGTATCGAAGTCCATTTTCAAGGGCGACTGAAGGCTAAGACTATTACCATTGACTGCGGTAATCCTGAGCATCTGGCCGATGGACTGTTCCGCCCAGGTGGCCGGTTTGGTATCCCAGGAACCGTTTTCCTGGAGCATTTCCGCGTGATCACCTGCTTCGAACAATGAACCGTCGGTCACCTCGAGGCTTAGGGATGACTTAGTAAATCCGCTGATTACGCGGGTAAAGGTATCGACTGGTGTGTGGCGAATGAAAAAACAATGCTCGTCCCTGCCCCCCAGGTCGAATTGCAGAAAGGTGGATCCGGATGATTCACCCCTGATAATGACACTGTCGGGTAGCATGACCTGGTTCCCGATCAAATAGATACCGGCCGGAAAATAGATCACACCCAGCCTTCCGCCTAAGGCATTGATGGCATCGACAATAGCGGGATAATTCTCCGTAAGGCTATCGCCGACAGCCCCGTGGTCCTGGACATTAATGATCAGTGAAGGCTTGGGTATGGTATCCGGAAATCCGGCGATCGACCAATCCACTAACCTTTCCGGGGCAACTACCTGTGCTTTCAGGGGCATTGACCATAATCCGAAAAGGATCAGCCATAACGCTATGCGCAACTCGTATTTCATCCGACTTTCAATTTTGTCAACACTAACGAAAAGGAATCAAATTGGTTGCATGGAACGCCAAACAAATATCCG
>JANQFB010000586.1 GCA_028278085.1 Chitinophagales bacterium | reverse complement strand
TTACTGTTCCTGGCCTGCAAATTGAAAGAAGGATTCACCACAAAGGTACCTGCGCCGGTGTTGGTCCAGATGTCATCCTCGTTTTCTTTCCTGGCGAAGATGTCCACATTACCGTCGTTATCGTAATCTGTTAAAGACATATAGTCGCCGGTGGTACCGCCGGTAGGCAGACCCAAGGGGCTTCCGTTAGGGGTCACATGGAAAAAAGCCGCCGTACCGTTGGCAGGGTTCTCATAAATATCGATACCGTAATTATGGTTTTCCAGGACCAGGTCGAGCCAGCCGTCCGCATTATAATCCATCCATCCGAAACCTTCGACATTCATGCCATTAGGTACAGAGGTTACGGTGAGATCAGGGGTTTGCCCGCCTCCGACGCCAAAGCTGTAAGCCGGTGTGGCCCCGGGCCCTTTATTCATATATACTTCGAAGCGGCTATGCCTGTTCCGGGCGAAATCAAGATAACCGTCATTATTAAAGTCTGCCCATACAACGGAACGTTCCAATGTTTGAGACATCAAACCGTTGGCATGAGTGGTGGTTACATCAGTGAAGGAAGGATTGGGAAGATTGCAATCGGAAAGAAACAAACTGGTCCGGTTGGTGCTGTTCTTGGTATTGACGATCAGATCCAGGCAGCCGTCATTGTTAAAATCACCCCAGGAAACACCTCCGTCTTTATTTCCACTCCCGACCTGAAGCCCTACGGCTCCGGCTACTTCGGTGAATTGAGCCTGGGAAGGCCAGTGGTAAAAGGCAATCAGACAACTAGTGATCAGGATTTTTGGCAGTAAAGATTTGATCATAGAAAATATTTAAGTTAATATTGGCTCCCCAATCAACTAATATAACAGTATATATAATCTGCCGAAGGTTTAAAAAGCTCGTAAGTTCTCCCCGTGCCAATTGTCGTTTGAAAAATACTTATTTCTACTACGCAAAGCGCCTTTTTTTGGTTCAATTTAGGGACGAAATAGATATCCACATTTTTTCTTAAAGGTAAAAGCCCTTGTTGGTAAGAATTTCACATCTTTTGGCAGATGATGAAATGTGACGAATTTGTGTATAGGATCTATCAGCTTTCATGAAAAAATCCTGCCCGACTATTACGTTTTTCCTTTTCGTGCTATTAAGGTTTAATGGCAGATGCCCAAAAGCCATTGCCCCGCAAGTGGGCAAGAACAGAGTAGGCATTCATCTAAAAACCAAACTAATGAAAAGGAATAATCATTCTCAGGCAAGGATCATTAACCGGTCCTTCAGGTATTTATTTTTTTTAATGCTGGTTTGCACAGCCGTTCTTCATCCGGCCCATGCCGTATTAGCGGGAGGCAGTAGCAGCTCCAGTAGTGACGACGGCCCTTCGACCTGTGAAGGAGGGATCGTGGAGTTAACCTTATTCTACCAGGGTTCCGATGGTGTTAATATCGATGTTTACCGTAAAAGCAACCGGACAGAACAAGTGGCTGCATTTGCAAACGTCATGAGCCGGTCCACGCTGGTGGTCGATGCCCGGAATGTTTTTAACGGCAAACTAAGGGGCAATACCTACATCGTTATCGATGGCAACGACCCGGTCAAGATCCACACTTCCTGTTCGCAGGACATCGTCGGAGTGGCCTTCGATAAGCTGACGGTATTATCCCATACGGATAAGCAGCAAGCTTTCGAATTGACCATTTGTGATCTTCCGGGCAACTGGGCGTTAGGTGGAAATATCGTGGGGGAGCTATGTCACAGTTTAGGGACCATCAACGAAGAAGACCTGGTGTTGGTAACTCATGGCACGGAAAAGGCGGTTTTGACCACCGATGGGAATTTAGGTATCGGGCTCCCGGCCCCTACGGAAAAGTTACAAGTTGCGGGAGCGATTGCACCGGCGCAGGACAAAACCTTTGATCTCGGAACATCCAATTTGCGTTGGAACAATATTTATGCCGGGCAGCTTAACCTGGGTGGGTTTACCTCAGGTTCGGTGATCTTCACCGGCAATGCAGGTTCATTGGTGGAAAACAATAGCCATTTGTTTTGGGATGATACCAACAAAAGGCTTGGTATCGGTACCAATTCCCCGGATGAAGACCTGGAAGTTTCCGGCACTATAAAGACCGATAATTTCACCTTGACAAATGGGGCGGATAATGACCTGGTCCTTACCGCTAAAAATAACGTTGGTGAAGCGGCGTGGAAAGCCATTCCTCCGGATGAGGATTGGAGAGGAGGGGGAAGCGGGATCGTAACC
>JANQFB010000570.1 GCA_028278085.1 Chitinophagales bacterium | reverse complement strand
GAATCCGAAATATCGATCAATTGCTGGATGGTGACCGGGAACAAAGCAAATGCCGCAGCCATCTCCCCGCTGTCGACCCTCTTTTCCAATTCCTGCAATCCCCTGATGCCCCCGACAAAATCCACGCGATCATCCGTCCGGGGATCGTGGATGGCTAATAAAGAATCCAGTACATTGTTTTGCAGGATCGTAACATCGAGTACCGCTATCGGGTCGTCGTCCCGGAAAGTCCCGGGTTTGGCATGCATTTGATACCATTGCCCTTCCAGGTACAAGCCAAACTCATGCAATTGTGCGGGTTTAAAAGTGCTGTCCGCAGCTTGTACCGAAAACTGAGCTTCCAGCTTTTTCAAAAACTCATCTGCAGTCATACCGTTCAGATCTTTAACCACGCGGTTGTAATCAATGATCATCAACTGGGAGGAGGGAAAAAGAACGGTGAGAAAATAGTTGTAGGCTTCCTGTCCGGTATGGGCCGGATTTTCGGCCGCCAGCGCCTTCCCGACCTTAGCGGATGATGCAGCCCTGTGGTGACCGTCGGCAATATAAGTTGCCGGAACTTCTACGGCGAATAATTGGATGAGCTGTTGAATAACCCCAGGGTCGTCAATTACCCATAAAGTATGACGGATATCTCCCTCGGCTGTAAAATCATATTCGGGCTGGCCTGCTTCGATGGGTTTGAGCAATTCATTAACAGCAGCAACATCCGGATAAGTCATAAAAACCGGACCGGGGTGAGCGCCAAGGGTTTTCATATGTTGTATCCGGTCCTGTTCCTTCACTGGCCGGGTGAATTCATGTTTTTTGATCACGTCCTCAAAATAATCACTAACAGCCGAACAGGCGACCAGACCATTCTGTGTGCGTCCGTTCATGGTCTGCTGATAGAGATAAAAGCATTCTTTATCATCCTGAACCAATACCTTCTCCGCTAAAAACCTGGTGAAATTCTCCCGGGCTTTTTGATAAACCGCATCGCTGTGTACATCGACACCTGCCGGAAGATCCACTTCGGATTTGATCACATGCAGAAAAGAATACGGATTGCCCTGCACTTCCTCCCGGGCTTCTGCGGAATTCAATACATCATACGGTTTGGACGCAACTTGTTCCACCAGCGATTGAGCCGGCCGGATCCCTTTAAATGGTTTGATGATCGCCATTGGTGTATATTTTTTATCTTCAACTTTTTACATGGTAACTCCCTCGCCCCTCCCACATCGCCTGCCGAATCCGCCAACCGGCGGAGCAGGCAGGCTCTCACACTCGTCCTCCCACTCACTCTCACTCCCACTCCCACTCCCACTCACTCTCACTCGCCCTCACTCTCACTCGCCCTCACTCTCCCACTCACGCTCCACTCTCCTAAAAAACCCGATCACCTTCTCCGCCAGCTCTATCCCGATCCTTTCCTGTGCTTCTTTAGTACTCGCACCGATATGAGGGGTCAGCGAAATTTGGGGGTGCTCCAGGATCGCTTTATTTGGCTTTGGTTCGTTTTCATAAACATCCAGTCCGGCAAAAGCTACTTTTCCCGAAGCCAGCGCATCAAGCAGGTCGTCTTCTACAATCACCCCTCCTCTCGAAGTATTGATGATCCCGACACCGTCTTTCATCATGTCGAATCTTTCCTTATATAATACCGGCGGGGCTCCGGGAGGAAAGGGGACGTGCAAGGTGATAAAATCACTTTCCGCCAGCAAGAATTCGAAAGGATCGGTTTTCATGTTGATCACAACCGATGCATCCTTGATCTTAAAGAAATCGATCTCGATCTTCACCTCATCGTTATCCAGCTTAAAAGGGATGACATTCATACCCAACCCCAAAGCCATCCGGGCAACAGCCTGACCGATCCGGCCAAAGCCGATCAGTCCCAGGTTCTTTCCTCTCAGTTCTACGCCCTGCGAATAGGTTTTTTTCAGGCTACCGAATTTTTGCTGGGCTTCATCCGGCATTTTCCGGTTCGATTGATGAAGGAAACGCGCCCCGGTAAACAAATGGGCAAACACCAATTCGGCTACCGACTGGGAAGATGCCCCGGGAGTATTGACCACCTTGACCGATTTCGACCGGGCATAGTCAACATCGATGTTGTCCATCCCCACACCGCCACGGCCAATTAATTTGATATTCGGACAGGCATCGATAATCTCTTTCCGGATCTTCGTGGCGCTTCTGACCAGCACCGCATCGTAGCTTTTCAAAGCCTCCGCAAGTTGATCGGCCGCTACGTGTTCCTCATCCAACTGAAAGCCGGCTTCCAGCAACAGCTCTTTACCGGCTTTATGAATACCGTCGTTAGCTAATATCCTGGTCATTTATCATCGTTTTATCGGACTTTGGGGAAACAGAAAATTCAGGCATAAGTTACTATATTATTATAGGTAAATCAATGACACAAAAAGGTTATCCGAATTTTCGCGTAAACTCCCGCATTAGTTCTACCAAGGTGCTAACACTTTCCGTGGGCAGCGCATTGTACAATGACGCCCGGAATCCCCCGACCGACCGGTGACCTTTGATCCCGACAACTCCTTGTTCGGAAACATAATCCAGGAAATCTTTTTCCCGATTTTCATCAGCCATAACAAAAGTCACATTCATCATCGAACGGTCTTCGACTGCGGCGGTACCTGTGAACAGATCATTCTCATCGATCTCTTTATATAATAAGGCTGCCTTTTCGCGGTTAATTTTTTCCAGGGCTCCAACTCCCCCCTGCTCCCCGATCCACCGTAAGGTCAATAAGCAAACATAAATGGAAAATACAGGAGGCGTATTGAATAAAGAATCCTTTTCTATATGAACGAGATAGTCGAGCATCGAAGGGATCTCCCGGACCGGGGGTTCGAGTATGGCTTTTTTAACAGCCACCAAAGTAGTGCCGGCCGGACCAAGGTTCTTCTGCGCCCCTGCATAGATCAGATCGAATTGTTTACCATCGAGATCCCTGCAGAAAATATCGGAAGACATATCTACGACGCTGAGGATATCCGTTTGCGGAAACGCATGTACCTGGGTTCCGTATATGGTGTTATTGCTGGTAACGTGAAGATATTTAGCGCCGGGATTTATGTTAAGTCCTTTGGGAATGTAGTTATAATTCTCCGGGGCGGAAGAAGCGGCAACATCCACCGTGCCAAACCGACGGGCTTCTTTAATGGCTTTACTGGCCCAGGAGCCCGTATCTATATAAACGGCCGTTTCGTCGGCTCCCAGTAAATTATAGGGTACCATGCAAAACTGCGTGCTCGCACCACCCTGCAGGAACAATACGTCATACTGATCATCCAGGTGAAGATATTCCTTGACCAGTTGCCGGGCTTCTTCGATGATAGCGACGAAGGTTTTACTGCGGTGTGATATCTCCAGGATGGACTGTCCGCTATCGTCAAGATCCTTTACCGCTGCTGATGCCTGGGCTAATACATTCACGGGCAAGACAGCCGGGCCGGCGGTAAAAATATGTTTTCTCATTTTATTTAGAATTAGTGGTGTTCGTTTGGATTTTAATTCGTAAATTTGCAACCCCTCAGGGGGAATAAAAGTAAAACAAATTGTTCTTTTTTTTCAGGGACTAAAGATGAAAAACCGGCAGGTTCGGGTGATGGTGAGTCGGGAAAAGTGAGGCGAGAAAAATAATTTTAAAAAAAACCTGGAAAACACTTGCCAGTAAAAAAAACACTTGTATCTTTGTGTTCCTTTTTTGAAATCGTTCATTTATTTGATCAACGATATTTTTCAAAAGTTCTTTGAAGTATTGACAAGCAGCAAACCTAAAAAAATAGGTAAGGTAACTGCAACCATACTTAAATTTTATTTACAACGGAGAGTTTGATCCTGGCTCAGGATGAACGCTAGCGGCAGGCTTAATACATGCAAGTCGAACGGTAAGGACCGCTTCGGTGGTTACACGAGTGGCGAACGGGTGCGTAACACGTATACAATCTACCTCAAACTGGGGGATAGCCCCGAGAAATCGGGATTAATACCCCATAATATCCAGAAGAGGCATCTTTTTTGGTTTAAAGTTCCGGCGGTTTGAGATGAGTATGCGGCCCATTAGCTTGTTGGTAGGGTAACGGCCTACCAAGGCAACGATGGGTAGCTGGTCTGAGAGGATGATCAGCCACACGGGCACTGAGATACGGGCCCGACTCCTACGGGAGGCAGCAGTAGGGAATATTGGGCAATGGACGAAAGTCTGACCCAGCCATGCCGCGTGCAGGATGAATGCCCTATGGGTTGTAA
>JANQFB010000560.1 GCA_028278085.1 Chitinophagales bacterium | reverse complement strand
CGAAGTGGCTATCAGCCCGGAAGACCTGATCCGGGACGGTTTTGGCGAACAAAGCTATTTCAATTGCCTGGTTGCCCAGGCCGGAGGCGAGATCCGGGGCATGGCGCTCTATTATATCGGCTATTCCACCTGGAAAGGTAAAATGCTTTACCTGGACGATATCATCGTTACATCCCAAGCAAGGCGAATGGGCATCGGTAAAAAGCTCTTCGATGCGCTGGTTCTCCAGGCCCGCGAACTGCAAGTGAATCAACTCCGGTGGCATGTGCTCGACTGGAATGAACCGGCGATCAGGTTTTATGAAAAGATCCGGGCTAACCTCGATCCGGAGTGGATTACCTGTAAACTTTCCAAATCCCAGATAGAATCCTATACCCTTGACGACTGATCCAGGCATAGCGGTCTTTAAATTCGGCGGCGCCTCGGTAAAGGATGCTATGGCGGTCAAGAATGTGGCCTCGATCCTGCAACGATATGCGCCCAACCGGATCGTGCTGGTGATCTCCGCTATGGGTAAAACCACCAATGCCCTGGAAAAGATCGCCCGGGCGCATCGCGATCAAAGCGGTGAAGCCGGCGACCTGCTCGAACAACTCCGAGCCTTCCATCTCGATATTATGCAGGCGCTCTTTGAGGATCCGGAAAATCCGGTATTTACGGACGTTCATAACCTATTCATCGAGGTAGAATGGATTCTGGATGACGAACCCATGTTCGACTTCGCCTGTATGAACGACCAGATCGTTTCGGTGGGCGAACTGATCTCCACCCGTATCCTGAGCGCTTATCTGAATGCTTCCGGTATTCCCAATCAATGGCTAGATGCCAGGGATTACATCAAAACGGATGATCAATTCGGCGAAGCCCGTGTAGACTGGGATGAAACGTCAGCAGCGATCCGGCAGAACATCCCCGACCTCCTGAAAGACCAGTTGGTGGTGACCCAGGGATTTATCGGCGTTAACCGGGAAAATTATACCACCACCCTCGGACGGGAAGGATCGGACTTTAGCGCCGCCATCTTTGCCCATGTACTGATGGCCGACAAAGTGGTCGTGTGGAAAGATGTTCCCGGCATTCTCAGCGCCGATCCCAAACATTTCGAGGACCCCGCCCGGATCAGTAACCTGTCGTATTATGAAGCGGTTGAAATGACTTTTTACGGCGCCAAGGTTATTCATCCCAAAACGATCAAACCCCTACAAAATAAGGATATCCCCCTGGAGGTCCGCTCTTTTGAACAGACGGATGAGGGTGGCACGCTGATAGAAAGTCAGCATAATGATGAAAACCTGCCGCCGATCGTGGTACTCAAACAACAGCAGATCCTGATCTCTTTTGCCTCCAAGGATTTTTCCTTCATTTCGGAAGATAACCTAAGCCTGATCTACGGGGTGTTTGCCCGGGAACGGGTGAAGATCAATATGATGCAACTGGCTGCCCTGAGCTTTACCGTATGCGTCGATCACAAACCTTCCAGGATCAAGCAAGTGATCAGCGCCTTGCAGTCGAAATTCAAGATCAGAAGCAATGAGAACCTGGAGCTGATCACCATCCGCCACTACAATGAAGCGATCATTGAAAAACTGACGCGGAACAAGCAGGTTTTGCTGGAGCAAAAGAGCCGGACGACTGTTCAGTTGGTGGTGGAATGATGATCACCTACCATCCTACTCTTTTACTACAAATTCGGGTAGTCCATTGGTTTCACAATACTTTTTGAGAATTGGTACAATAAAGTATTTCCCCCTTTCTTCATAAAATTCACGATCGTTTATTCCGGCCTTCAAAAAAACTTCAACCCATTGACTTCCGGAATAATCTTTTAAAACAATCAATACTTTTTCGTCAATGTGAATCACCCGAAGATATTCGGCATGATCATTTTCATACTTTATGAAAAGGGTATCGTTTTTATGATCAAAAGTGTAATTATCTGACACCAGGTCATGCACATAATAATTATCAAGGTCGATATCGGACCGGGACCTATCGATACTATATTGATACTTGGTGATCCGAATATACTCCCCTTTTGAAGTATTGGTATTAAATACGTAATACGATTCGGCAAATGCCGGACCCTGGGCCATATTTGACCTATAATGTGCTTTGCTCAACTCCGTTTTGAAATAATAATGAACCTTAGTAACGGTATCTGTCGGCCTGAAATCAAACCGAAATGATTGATACCACTTCCCGGAAAATTGATGTATTTGAGCATTACTTTCAATGGCACAAATCCATATCAATAAACAAAATACCCATTTAATCGGATCCATATTACTATTCCCAGGTTGTTGAGTCTGATGTTTTGTTTTGAATTTTCATTTCAAAGCCATCCGGAAAATTGCCATATTTTTTCGCATTTTCATCATATAATCTTCGAATTTCCAATAATGAAGCTTTGGATTTCTTTGTACTCTCCGGAAATGACACCGAAACATCAGTGCTTGATCGCCAGTTGCCGCCAACATAAAGGGTAAACAATTTTTCCCCTCCTCTATTTTGAGGATCATTTTCAGCGGCATTTTCAGGCGAACCTTTTGCTATAACAGCATCCTTTTCGAAACATACCCCTTTACACCCCCGATTCTGCTCGGCTGATTCAGTAGTATGCATGAATAATGCGGCTTCTTTGGTACCATCATTACTTTTGGAACCCCAGATCCTTATCGTCCATTGTGCATTATGCCTTTCTGAATTCTCGCCCATTTGCGCCCATTCCAACGTATACACATCACTTTTCCGGCCTAAAGTGTTCAATGAATAATCAAAATCCTTGTTTTCAAACATAATGATGTCATGAACCGGCATGATCTCTGTTGTCGTACCATCGGGCATTTCAACGGTAAAAGTTAACTTATAGGCGATAAAGTTGGAATTGGGCACATCTATTTTCGTTCCATTCACTTTATCAACTTCATAGACATTTATTTGAAACTTTTCCAATCCCTCTAATTCAATAGCATCGATAACCCTGTTCTCGCTGAAAGCATAAGAACTGTTATACGGATACTTCTGAGCCAAAGGATCGATGGAAAAAAACCTGCCCAATCTCGGATCATGTACCCGGAACTTGTAATTGATCGAATTTCCTTCTCCCTTCACTTCATCATCTTTTTCTTGTCCCTGGAAACCATATCGGTAATCTCCGGTGCTTTTGGTTCTGCCCCGCTCCGTCCAACCGAAGGGATAATAATTATTGAAGGTCTTTATCGCTGCATGGTTAGCTATCGTGGCCGATACCGTTGCCCCTCGCCTGTCGCTGACCACTACCCTTACATTACCCAAATGATCCTTCAACTCATATTCCTTCTTGCCCACCTGCCGGCTGAAGCGCTGCTCAAACTGGTTTTCCGAAGCGATCTTTAAGGCCTGAGCCGGTAAATGTCCTGCCAGTGCATAACCCTGCCCCGCATTATATAACGAATGCTGATCCATACTTTGCCCACTTTCATTATAGGCGACAATATCTTCATCATTCTCTTTGCCTGGGATATAGATCTTATTATCCCGACCTCTGCGTAAAGCCCCATATTGATTATCTCCACCCACATTCGTTTCCAGCAGCGTGCTGCTTTGTGTGCCTGTTTCATACTGGTAACTCACCTTCTCCGATAGCAAGCCCAGGCCAACATCCTGCTGGAAGATACCATGCTGGTTGTAATACAACAGGTTTTCTTCTTTGGAGAAGTCTGTTGACGATTTGCCATATACTCCCGCACCATTGCCAGCTACGGTCTGCGTCTGGCTAGCTTCTATTCCCTTCCTGTCTGAGGTGAATGTCATCAGGTTCACATCTACCTGCTGATGTGCAAAGCCTCCAATGTATTTATTCCTGTTATAATACGCC
>JANQFB010000551.1 GCA_028278085.1 Chitinophagales bacterium | reverse complement strand
GTCGCCGGGTTCTGGGGGGATGATCGCATCAAGCTTAGCCGTTTTAGCATTGGCCTGAACCTGGTCATGCTTCCGGTAGCGATATTTTATGCCTTCAGTACCCGGGCATTTATTTTGGAAGATGCATTGGCCGGCTCCTTTCCCCAATTTCTGTTCCAGGTGCTGATCAGCCTGCTCCTGTTTTTAGCCATCATGACGGTAATCAATCTTTTACCCAGGCTATTGAAGATAAAAGGCGCCCTGTCCAAACCGGTGAAAATACCCCTGGATATCACCATTTCCAGGATCATAGAAGTCCTGGACAGCATTCCGGTATTATTTTTGATCATTACTTTGGTAGCGATCTCCAAGCCTTCGGTTTACATGGTTATGATCGTGATCGGCTTGACATCCTGGACCAGTATTGCCCGGTTTATCAGGGCTGAGTTGTTGAAGATCAGGGGACTTCCATATATCGAAGCCTCACATGCTATGGGCTTTGGTCAATTAAGGATATTGTTCAGACATGCGCTTCCGAACGCTTTGACACCGGTGTTGATCACGATCGCCTTTGGAATTGCCGGAGCAATACTGATCGAATCGACGCTTTCATTTTTAGGCCTTGGAGCGTCTGCAGATACGGTTAGTTGGGGCTCCTTACTGGCCGAGGCCAGGAAATCCCCGGATTCGTGGTGGTTGGCCATATTCCCGGGCGGAGCTATTTTTTTGACGATCACACTCTTCAATCTGCTTGGTGAAGGATTGTCAGAGGCCATGGATCCGCGGCTAAGAAAATAAATTTATTCTGATTATTTTTATCAACGTGCATGAAATGCCAAAACCGACATACAGGCCTGTTCAGAACAACGATGCTGCTGCTGTCCGGGATTTTGATCTTCCTTTCCGGGAAAGCTGAAAAAGTCGAGCTGTCCACCTTTGAAAAGATCTCCAGTACGATGCCTTATATGCGGATTTTGGGGAAAAATCAAATGGGCACATTGATCCATCGTTATGGTAAAAAAACGGACCTGATCGTTGCCTATGATGATGAACTGAATGTCAAATGGAAGAAAACCATCAGCATTAAACAGCAAGATGCAGACGTTGTCCGCTGCATTTTATTACCGGACGCTTTGTGGATTTTCTATAAGGTCAGGCATAAGAACCATTCCATGCTGTATGTTAGAAAAGCGACGGGAGACCTTGAATTCGGCTCATCCGCCTTGTTGGTCGATACGCTTCATGATGGCCGGGGAGAAAAAGTGAATATTGTAAAATCGAAAGACAAGAAAAATATCCTGGCTTACAGCACTTATACCGGCCGGTCGCAGCAACTGGTGGCTAACCTTAACCTGTTCGATGAAGCCATGAACCTTCAATACAAAAAGCAGGTAACCATCGCCCCCAAAACGTTTCCCTTATACCTCAAAAAGATCCTCATCAGCAACCACGACAAGCTTTTCTTTATTGCCATGGAACGGGAAAAAGGCAAAAAGAAAAATCAGAAAAACGACAAAACTTATTTATTTACCTACGATCCGGAGAACAATTCACTCAATGAGCTGGACCTTAGCGACGAAAACAAGCGATTTATCGATATCACTATTGCCATCGACAACATCAACCAACAGATCATCCTGGCAGGTTTTTACTCCACGATGACCAAGGATATTGCCAATGGTATGTTCTACTTTATTGCCCACTTCGATTCGATGGATCATTTTAAACGGCATTATCAACAATTCGATGCCTCGATCATCGAGCGATTGACCGGGAAAGAAAAGGAGAAAAGGTTTACAGGTTTATCTACTTTCAAAATAAGAGATATTGTCCTGAGGCATGACGGCGGCGCCGTTTTAGTGGCGGAGTCAGAATTTGTTACCACGGAAACCAGGGCTGCCCCCGGTTTTTATCCCAGCATGTTTTATTCTACGGTAACCTATTCCTATTATCACTACAATGATATCATGGTTTTTTCCATACACCCTGACGGCACCATACATTGGGATAAAATATTGCGCAAACGCCAATTTTCGGAAGGAGATGACGGGTTTTACTCTTCCTTTTTGTTATCCTTTAACCGGGATAAAATGCATTTTATCTTTAATGAGGAGATCGGTTTTAATGCCAATGTTTTGGATTATTCCCTTTCCGGGCTCGGGGAGCAGGAAAAAGCGTATCTGCTCACCGGTGTTAAAGAAGATCTCATGCTCATCCCCAGGTTAGGCAAACAGATCAGCGGTAACCAGCTAATAATCCCCAGTATATACAGAAATAAGCTGCGATTGGTTAAACTTACTTTTTAAGCCGGATTGAGTGTTAACCTTTTTCAGATCCAATCATCTTAGCGTACTGGGATTCCTGTTTGTTTATGCCTTACTGATAAAATTCAACCAGTTTATATATCCCCTTCCGCTGGCCGATCAGTATTCCGCCCCTTTCAGCAAACTGGTTTTCGGAACCCTGGCCGTGATCTCACCGGAAGGAACGCTGCTTCCTAATATCCTGGCATTTTTGTTGATCTATTACCAGGCTTTGGTCCTGAATCAAACGGTTAACACCTATAAAATGACTTCCAGGCGCACCTATTTACCGGCGATGACCTATATTTTAGTGACCAGCCTTTTTGAGCAGTTTACCGTTTTATCGCCTGTTCTGATCGGCAATACCTTTATCATTGCCAGCCTCCAACTGACCTTTGCTATTTACAAGAAAGATACCGCTTACCGGGAAGTTTTTGATATCGGTCTGTACCTGGCGATCGGTTCCTTGTTTTATTTACCGGTCTTCTATTTTATATTATTGTTTATGATCGGCCTGGTGATCATCCGGCCCTTTTACGGGCGGGAATGGATCATTGGACTTTCCGGTCTGTTGACACCATATTTCCTGGTGTCGGTGTGGTATTTCTGGCATCACGAATGGTACGCCTTTGTTGTCGAGCACTTTCTGTGGGGATTGCAAAGAACCACCGGAACCATAACATTTGACCAGGCATTTTTTGTCAAAACAGGCATCCTGGGCCTGGTTTTTTTATTCGCGATTTTGCATGTTCAATTGCGCTTCTTTAAAAATATCGTACAGGTGCGGAAAAACATGATCCTGCTGTTCTGGTTCCTGTTCCTGGGAATGCTCTTGTATTTTTTCAGTCTGAATTCCGGTTTGAGCTATTTTGTTATGGTCTCCATACCGATCTCCATGATCATTTCCTTTTATTTCGCCGAAATAAAAAAAAGTATTTTTGCGGAAATTTTGCACGGCCTTTTATTGTTAACCATAATTTATTACCAATATAGTATCTTTATATAATGAAGTATTTTCGGGTATTTGGACACAATTATGGATTAATTTCCAGATGAATTGGAGGCAAATGTATATAGGGATCCGAAAGATACACCATTAAGCCATCTGTATAAGGCAAGATGACTTATTAGTATGGAAAAGATTTACATTGACACTTCAGTCTTTGGTGGATAATTTGATCCTGAATTTGAACAGTGGAGCAGAGCGTTATTTGATAGGATTAAAAGAAAAGAGTTTCAAGTAATATTTTCAGATGTGCTTGAAGGAGAACTTAAGAACGCACCCGAAGCAGATAAAAATTTGGCCCTTAGCATACCTGATGAAGCGAATGAATACGTTACCCTGACAGATCGCGCAATAGATCTTGCCCAACAGTATGTCAAAGAGGGTGTGGTTGGGAAAACAAGTCTTGCAGACTGTTTTCATATTTCATTGGCGACGTTAAATTTAGCAGATGTTTTGGTGAGTTGGAACTTTAAACATATTGTGAACTTCAAAAGAATCCGAGGATATAATTCTGTGAATTATAAATTGGGATATAAAATCCTTGATATTAGAACACCAAGAGAAGTTTTAGATTATGAATAAAAAAGAAGAAAATAAAGAGTCAATGGTTAAAATCTTGAGGGAGATAAGAGACCAGATCAACATTGAAATACAAAACATGAGTAAAGAAGAATTGAAGGAATATTTTCGAGCCAGATTATCCTTACATCCTTCTAAATATAAGCCCGATGAAGGTGAAATATCTGCCGCATAACCAATCATTGGAAAGAGGTTTAAAGATATTTTCTATAATTCTTTTACACGGAAAAGCAAGCAAATGAAATTTGGAGTTGTCATTTTTCCCGGATCCAATTGTGATCAGGATATGATATATGTATTGCGGAATATTATGCAGCGGGAAGTTATAGAGCTTTGGCATAAGCAAGATCACCTGGATGGTTTCGATACCGCCGATTGTATTGTCCTGCCAGGCGGGTTCTCGTATGGCGATTATTTGAGGCCAGGCGCTATTGCACGATTTTCACCATTGATGAAGCATGTGATCCGTTTTGCCGAAGAGGGGGGATATCTTTTGGGCATCTGCAATGGATTCCAGGTATTATGTGAGTCCGGCTTGCTGCCGGGCGTTTTGCTAGGTAATGAAAATCGCCAGTTCATTTGCCGCAATACCATGATCAAAGTGACCAGCAGCCAAACCTCCCTGACACAAAATGCTCCCGAGGGAAGCGTATTAAATATTCCGATCGCCCATGCGGATGGCTGCTATTTTGCCCGGGATGCCGTATTGGATCGGCTTTTTGAAGACGGACAGGTTCTCTTTCAATATTGCGATGCTACCGGACAAATAGGCCCGGACAGTAATCCCAACGGATCATCCCGGAACATCGCCGGCATTTGTAATGAAAACAAAAATGTATTTGGGATGATGCCCCATCCGGAAAGAGCTGCTGACCCGGTTTTGGGTAACCAGGATGGCAGGGTGCTTTTTGAATCATTGATCGCGCAAACCGTAATGGCTTAACTACGAAACATGAAAGTTTTACTCCCGGCTATTCTTCTGCTTACGCTTACACTAACCCACGCACTGCGAGCCCAATATGATGATCACGTCAACTGGAAATTTAGCTGGGAACAGGTAGATCGGACCGACTATGTGCTGACCTTCGAAGCCAGTATCGATGCGGGTTGGTACCTGTTCAGTACGGATGTCCCGGAAAAAGGCCCCATTCCAACCACTTTTAAGTTCGATCCGAACAGCCAAATAGAATTCATCGGGACGATGAACGAAACGGCTACCGTCATAACGGATGATAACGACCCGGTATTTGATCTCCCGCTAAAGAAACTTGCCGGTAAGGCAAAGTTTACGCAAAAAATTAAATTGTTGAAGGAGGGAACTTTTGTGAAAGGCACCATCGAGTTTATGACCAGCGATCAAAAGAAATGCTTACCTCCGAAAAGGGTGGAATTTTTCATCAAAATTTAAATCCCTATCGCCCATGAAACGGATATTTTTTTGGATCATAATTTCCTGCTTGCCTGGCATGTTGCTGGCAGAGATGCTGGAACCGGTGAAGTGGAAACATCGCCTGGAGAAAAAAGGAGACTTTGACTATCAATTGATTTTCGAAGCAACCATCGATAAAGGGTGGTACCTGTATTCCCAACATATCGACGGCGATGACGGCCCTATCCCGACAGCCATCCATTTTGAAGATAGCAGTATGCTGGTTATCGACCAACAAGCTTCCGAAACCGGCGAAAAAGTTATTGAAAAGAAAGATCCCATGTTTAACGATATGGTGATCAAGAAATTTTCCGGCACCGCTACATTTATCCAAAGCTTCTCTGTGAAAGAGGGTACGGATTCTATCACGGGATACCTTGAGTTTATGACCTGTGATGATGAAAAATGCCTGTTTCCTTCCCCCCTGGAATTCGATTATCCCTTACAAGACCAATCCTCGGGAGCGTCAGCTATTTCGGATAGTGAGGATCCCGAAGCGCAACCCGATGAGGATCAAAACAACCAGGGATTGCTCGACCCGGTGAAGTGGACCCTGAAAGCCGAGAAGATCAATGATCAGGAATTGACACTGGTCTTTACGGCAACAGTAGACAAAGGCTGGTATGTATATTCCCAGTTCGTGGCAGAGGGTGGCCCCATACCGACAACCTTTCATTTCGAAGACAGCTCCTTAGTGGATATTCAGGCCCGCGCCACCGAAACCGGCGACAAAGAGATTGAAAAGGAAGACCCGCTGTTTGAGAATATTGTGGTCAGGAAATTTGCGGGGACGGCTGTCTTTCGTCAAACGATCAAAGCCCATGATCCGTCGACACCCATAAAAGGTTATATGGAATATATGACCTGCGACCATATGCAATGTCTATTCCCCAGCCCCATTGATTTTGTCGTGGAGCCGGCTGCCGGCAAGGCTTATTTCGCCGGTGAAGATGTGATCCTGCCACCGGATACCAAAACGTCTGAATTTAAAGCGCCGCCCGCAGGGACTTGTGCCGACGAATATGAAGAATCCAGCGAAGGACAATCGGCTATGATGATCTTTTTGCTGGGCTTTTTAGGCGGTTTGGTCGCCTTGTTGACCCCTTGTGTGTTCCCCATGATACCTTTGACCGTGAGTTTTTTCACGAAAAAAGGAGATAACAAAGGAAAAGGTATCCGGGATGCTCTATTGTATGGGTTCTGTATCGTGCTGATATATTTTTTACTGAGTGTACCGTTTTTATTGTTTGACCTGGATCCGGATATGCTCAACGCCATTTCAACCAATGTTTGGCTGAACTTATTGTTTTTTGTTGTGTTCGTCGTTTTTGCGATTTCGTTCTTCGGATATTTTGAGATCACCTTACCCAGTAACCTGGCTAACAAGGCTGATTCCGCATCGGATATCGGCGGGATCATGGGTATCTTTTTCATGGCGCTGACCCTGGCCCTGGTCTCTTTTTCCTGTACCGGCCCTATCCTGGGTTCGCTGCTGGTCGGGGCGCTTTCGGCTGAGGGTGGAGCAGTCAACCTTGCCGTGGGAATGACAGGCTTTGGATTTGCGCTCGGGCTTCCCTTTGCCCTTTTTGCCGCTTTCCCGCAGTGGCTCAACTCCTTGCCTAAATCCGGGGGCTGGCTGAATAGTGTGAAGGTGGTCCTGGGCTTCCTGGAGCTCGGATTGGCTTTGAAGTTTTTATCCAACGCAGACCTGGTAGAGCATTGGGGATTGCTGAAGCGGGAGATCTTCTTCGGGATCTGGGTTTTGATCGGATTGGGACTTACCCTGTACTTGTTCGGAAAGATCCGCTTCCCCCATGACAGTAAAATGGAGAAATTACCGGCAGCCCGCCTGGTGCTCGGCCTGGTCGTATTGGGCTTTACCCTGTACATATCCCCAGGCATCACCAACACCAAATATGCCAATGTATCCTTGGTTAGCGGGTTTCCTCCGCCGATCTTTTACAGCATTTTCGATAAAAATAAATTATACCAGGATAATGCCATCCGGGAACTGTATTATGAAGGGAAGATCTATTATCAAAATAAAAAGGAGCTGACCGAGAAAGCTACCGGAAGATCGGTGGAAGGGGATGAAAAGGAAAAAGTGTTGAAGCATTTTGAAGAATGTCCCCTGGGATTGCCTTGTTACCATGATTTTGAAGAAGCGCGGGAATATGCGCAGCTATCCAATAAACCGATCATGATCGATTTTACCGGTTGGGCCTGCGTTAACTGCCGGAAGATGGAGGAAAATGTTTGGCCGGAAACACCGGTTTACAAGCGCCTGAATGATGATTATGTACTGGTATCCCTCTATGTCGACGATAAGAAAAAATTGCCTGCCGATGTTGATCTGAAATCCAGGTTAACCGGTAAAAAGATCCGGACAATCGGGGAAAAATGGAGTGAGTTCCAGGCTTTCAACTTCAATTATAATACCCAACCTTTCTATGTCTTGCTTCGCCCCGATAACCAAATGCTGAACCATGGAGTAGGCTATATGCCGAATGTTCAGGAGTATGTCGACTACCTGGAATGTGGTTTGCAGGTACTGGAAGAGATGCCGCCCAACCCGGTGGTATCGAAGTAACCTATGAAGCTAATCGTTAAACTATTGATCTCGACCCTGGCGGTGATCATCACCGCTTATTTGCTCCCGGGGGTGCATGTGGATGGTATTGTCACTGCTATTGTCGTGGCAGCCGTCCTGGCTTTTATGAATGCCTTTTTAAAACCGGTGTTGATCATTTTGACCATCCCGATCACCCTGGTAACATTGGGATTGTTTTTGCTGGTGATCAATGCTTTGGTGATCCTGCTCACGGATTACCTGGTGCCGGGTTTCCACGTGGATGGTTTCTTCTGGGCCCTTTTGTTCAGCCTGATCCTGAGCCTGATTAACAGTTTGCTGGAAAAGCTGGTCAAAGATGAAGACCGCAAGCGCAGGGATTGACGGATCTTTCCCGCTTCTGCTTTTGCCGGGTGAGAAAACATGCATGATAAGGGTTAAAAAGAGCTGCTGGTAAAAGCAACGGTTTTAACACATTTGGCAAAGGTGCCGTCATCCAGGCTTTCCGTCAGTACCATTCCCCTGGCAACAGGTTCCTCAAACACTTCTCGAAGATCCCGGATAGCCGCAGCCGGTACCTTTCCGGAGAGTAGTTTTGCCATTAAGTTTTCGGATGGATGCTCCCGGAATAGCGGTTCGAGGGCTTTTGAGAGCGATGCCCTGTTTTTAACCCGGACATCGTTGGTTTGAAAAGCCGGGTCATCTGCCAGTTGCGGATCCCCCAGGATAGTGCATAGCGACCGGAACTGCTTGTCATTTCCGATAGACAGGATCATGGATTTTCCATCCTTACAGGAAAATACTTCTCCATAAGGGGCAATATTCGGATGAAGGGTTCCCATCGGTTGGGGAATATGGCCGGTCATCAGGTAGTTGGAGGCCTGGTTGGCCAGGGCGGCAATCGCAGCCTCATAAAGGGAAACGCTGACATAGGATCCTTCCCCGGTTTTCATTTTATGGATAAGCGCCAGCAGGATGGCTTCCTTCAGTTGGTGGGCGGCAAGCACATCGATCAGGGCCACCGGCATTTTTACCGGCCCGCTTTCCGGACTGCCGTTCATGGACAAGAAACCCGTTTCCGCCTGTAATACAATGTCAAATGCCGGGCGACTGTCCATTTCCCCGAATCCGCTGATATGTCCGTAGATCAGGTCTGGCTTCAGGGAGGTTAACGTTTGATAGTCCATGCCTAATTTTCGGTCATCCCCTTGTTTATAATTGCTGATCACGATATCGGCTTCCCGGATCAGGTCGTACACTTTGTCACGATCTTCCGTTTGGCCAAGATCAGCAAAAACCACCTCCTTGTTCCAGTTTGTGCTGCAATAATAAGCCGATACGGAGCTGTGGGCATCTTCGTTCGGAAGCTTCCATTGGCGGGTAATGTCTCCGCCGCTTGTTTTATTTTCAACCTTGATTACCCGGGCGCCCAACTCAGCGAAAAACATACCCACAGCCGGGCCGGCCAGCACATTAGCTACTTCCACAACTTGAAGTTCTTTTGCGATCATAGGTGAAAATTAAGCGTATTCAGGTTTAAATATATCAATTTACGTAGGCTAATATAGTATTACGGAATACCCGGGATAAAAAAAGTAGGGTCATTCCCATCTTGTGCGGTTTAGTATTGTCTTTATTTTAAAACACCTAAAACCAAATGTAATGACAAAAACGATGTTAATAAGCGCTGTACTGATGACAGCTCTGGCATTTACCGCCTGTAAAAAGAACACCATGCATCCCGGCAGTGGGAATATGATGACGGATCTGGCCAGCGCCGGACACATGGTGACCGTAAATTCCTCCGACTATGAACGCGTGGAAGCTGAAGCCTTAAAACGTCCGGATGAAAATTCACCCTATACCGAGGGAGTTATCGCATACCTGGAGGATGGAAATGTTACCGCAAGTATCGATTTCAGTAAAAGCGGAAAAGACAAAGCCAAGTGTGTCGACAAAGACGGCGAAAAAGAGATTGAGCTCAGTGATGGCAAAGCCAAGGGCAAGGACAAAGGTTCCAAATACAAGAAAGTGGTTGTCGAACCCATCGTGAAAGCCGAAGACTGTGGCTATATCGTGGCCGGTATCATTAAGTTCTTCGATGCTAAGAAGGGATACTGGCTGGCCACCTTTGATTATGGTGATGGCACCTGCGATGACATCATCACCAAAACCACCAAAGATGGGGTATACCCCTTCAGCATGGACGATTATCCCGAGTGGAATTAACTCCAACTGATTTAAATTGAATTTTAGACCTCCGGTTTTGGCCGGGGGTCTTTTTTTCTGGTCTGCTTCAGGCAGGGGCACCGGAAAATAGCCCGACTCCCCCATACTGGTTAATAAAATATTCCTATCTGTTAGCCCAACCTTTAAGAGCTCGATAAAGTTTATTCATAGCGGATGCAACAAATCGATTAAAAAAAAGTATAAAAAGCATATATTCGCATATCGCGATTCGCGATATGCGAATATATATTGTTGGATAGTTAAGGATATCAAATGAAAAGTCATAAGGGCATGCGTCCACAAGACATCGTCATTTTACTTAAAATAGCTGCAATCGGTCATCAGGATTGGATTATAAACGACCTAGCACATGATTTGGGTATCAGCCAAAGTGAGGTGAGCGAATCTCTGAACCGAAGTATGATAGCAGGTTTGCTTGCTGCTGATAAACGCAAACTGATGAAAAATGCTTTGCTTGAGTTTTTGCAATATGGACTGAGGTACGTTTTTCCCCAAAAGCCTGGAGCCATTCAAAGAGGTCTTGCTACGGCTCACAGCGCACCACCTTTAAATGAATCAATAAATAGCGAAGAATTATATATATGGCCTTGGGCAAATGGTGAGCATAGAGGACAAGCGATTAAGCCGCTTCATCCTTCAGTTCCCAAAGCCTGCCTAAAAGACAAAAAATTATATGAATTGTTAGCTTTAACAGAAACTTTAAGGGTTGGCAAAGTGAGAGAGCAAAAGCTGGCTTTGGCTGAATTGAAGAAAAAGTTATTAAACGGTAATAAGATTTTTTGATCTTCATTCATTTTACCGCTGATTTACTATTCAAAGAAATAGTAAAAAGGATGAAAAATTCCACTAACAATATTGACGCTATCATGACAGTCGCCAAAGCGCTTGGTTCTATCAACAGTAAGGTGACCTATGTTGGAGGAGCAGTAATAAGTCTGTATATAAATGATCCCGCAGCAGAAGATGTAAGGCCAACTTTTGATGTGGATTTCTTCCTCCAAATAACTTCCATGGTAGAACAGGAAAAATTAAGGATAGAGCTTAATTCCAGAGGTTTCAAGCAAACTGCCGAAGACAATTCCATGTGCCGGTTCCGTTATAAAGACATAAAGGTAGATGTTATGTCTACGAAGTTTGTAGGTTGGGCTCCGGCAAATCCCTGGTTTAAATCCGGTCATGAAAATCTTGAAATAATAGAACTCGAAGGAGAAAAAATTAAGATTCTGTCTCTGCCCCATTTTCTTGCGACAAAATACTTTGCGTTCAAATCCAGGGGCAGCGAAGATCCCAGAACCAGCCACGATTTGGAAGATATCGTTTATATTCTGGATAATCGTACGGATTTAGTTGAAATTATCAAAAATGCTCCCGAAGATGTGTTGGCATATTTAAAAGAATCATTTAAAGAGATGTTAAATAATGAACTAATTCAAGAAGCGATACTTGGAAACCTTGATTATTCCTTTCAAACGGAACGATTTGATCGGTTAAGGTCAAATTTGAGAATGATCATTGATTCATAGGCCATGGCGTTTCCAAAGTCCAAAGCTTGCAAGTGGAAACCGGAAAATATCCTGTTCGAATATATTCCCCCTCTCAGCTTTTTCTTTCCTAACTTCGTTGCATGAAGCTGATCCTGGATGTAGGGAATACCAAGGTAAAGACAGCCATTTACCGGGATGGATCGTTGGTTCATACCGACTCCTTCAAAAACCTGTCCCTCTCCCAACTGGAGCAAATTACCGGACAGTGGACGCCTGAATATACGATCCTTTCTGCCGTCAGAGAAGTTGATCCCGGGATCGTAACTTATTTGAAAGATCGTTACAAGGCCATTATCCTTGATCATCTAACCCCCTTACCCATAACCCTGAAATATGAAACGCCCGAAACCCTGGGCAAAGACAGGATAGCCCTCGCTGTAGGAGGGTATTCCCTTTTCCCCGACCGGGATCTGCTGATCATCGATGCCGGGACCTGTATCACCTATGATGTCGTAACCCGTGATAAAGAATATCTTGGTGGGAATATTTCCCTGGGCATCAGTATGCGGTTTAAAGCCCTGCATACTTTTACGGACAAGCTGCCGTTAATAAAACGCAAGGAACCGGATGCCCTGATCGGTAACAGCACACAATCTTCTATTTTAACCGGGGTAATGATCGCCATCGTTGCTGAAATGGAGGGTATGATCCGTAAATATGAGCAGGAGATCCCCGGGATCCAGGTGGTTTTAAGCGGCGGTGACGCCAAATTCTTTGAAAGCCAGTTGAAAAATAGGATATTTGCAAGTCCAAATTTGGTGATCCAGGGATTAAATGAAATTTTGGATTATAATGTTAGGCTTTAGGGCAAGGGTTATTGCATTTTTTCTCACCATAACCTATTGTTCATTTGCCCAGGAAAGTTCACCCTATTCCAGCATTGGATTGGGAGAATTGCAATCATATGAATTTGCCCTCAACCGGTCGATGGGATCGATCAGCACCGGTTATCGACATCCATTGAACATTAATGTGGCCAACCCTGCCTCCCTAACGGCTTTGAAACGAACCACCTTGGAAACAGGCATATACGCCAGTTACCGGCAGCTCTTAACCCAAACGGAAAATACCACCAGCCATAATGCTACCCTCAGTTACCTGGCGCTGGGATACCCGGTTACCTCCTGGTGGGGAGGGAGTTTCGGCCTGATCCCGTTCAGCCGGATCGGTTATGATTACCGGGATAGTACGACCGTCCCTGATTTAGGCGCCGTTTATCAGCAATATACCGGAGAAGGAGGAATTTACCAGTTCTTTATCGGGAACGGCTTTCGGTTCAAAAAGATCTCAGCCGGGTTCAATGTGGGTTATCTCTTCGGCACCAATACCCATATGAGGATCGATAGTTTACCGGATGGCGCCGATTTTTTGAATACCCGGCAAACCCGGACAGCCACTGTCGGAGATATAATCTGGAATGCAGGTATACAATTTTCGGATAGTTCGAAAAATGATTGGATCACTACCGTCGGTGTGGATATCAAGACCAGCAGGCCGGTGAGGATTACCTCCCGGGAAGTATGGGAACGGTTTAATTATACCAATAATTTCCCCAATGTCAAGGATACCATACTCAATGATACCCTAACGACCTTCATGCAATTGCCGGCGGAATATCGGTTTGGATTCACAGTTGGCAAGGCGGGTCGATGGCAGCTTGGGGCAGATTTTAGCTATAAAGACTGGTCTGCTTTCCACTACCTGGGCCAAACCGCTAATATCGACAATAGCTGGAAAGTTTCCGCCGGAGGTTCTTTTACCCCTGACCGGAAATCGCACAATAACTATTTTAAAGTGATCAATTATCGCTTGGGCCTGTTTTATGATTCCGGGCACCTGAAGATCGGGGACCGGCAAATACCCGAATATGGCATGACTTTTGGGGTTGGTTTACCCTTGAGAAGAGTATTTTCCAGGATCAATCTGAGCTTTGAAGTAGGCCAGCGGGGTACGGTTGATAATGACCTGATCCGGGAGACTTTTGTGAAAGCCTGGCTAGGCTTTACTTTAAATGATAAATGGTTTATAAAACGAAAATTCGATTAACATGAAATTTGGAGGATTATTTTTTGGGATACTGGCAGCCCTTTTGCTAAACTTTCATGACGCCCAAGCCATTAAAAGTAATTGTACCAAATGGGGAACCGATAGTGTGCGGTCTGTGCAGGAGATCTCTTTATACCGGGAATTTTTCAAACAAAAGAATTTCGACGACGCCATCCGTCATTGGCGATATGTTTTCAAGAATGCACCGGGGGCAAGGAAGCAGACCTATATTGACGGGGTGAAGATGTATGAAAGTTTTATTAAAAAACATAAGGAGGATAAAGAGAAACGCAAGTTACTGTCGGATACCCTGATGATGATCTATGATCAGCGGATCAAATGTTATGGAGAGAAAGGGAATGTATTAAGCAGGAAGGGAATGGCGATGTACAAATATCGCTACGGCACCAAGGAGGATCTTCATAATGTATTGGATGAAGCGATCCGGGAAAGCGGTAATGCATCGAAGTATTATGTGCTCTACCCCTATCTGCTGACGGCTGTCGAGATCATGAAGAAGGAAGAAAAGTTGACCAAAGAAGAGGTGTTAAAAAAGTATCAGAATGTTGCAGCGATCCTGGACCACAATACCGATCCCGCCAATAAGTCCAAAAACGCGGAAAAATATGCCGCCCAACGGGAAAAGATCGATGTATTGCTGAAAGAGATCATTACCAATTGTGATGATGCCAAAGCGGTATTTGCCAAAAGATATGTCGAAGAACCGGATAATGAGAAGTTGCTGCAATCCATATTCGATCTCCTGAAAAACACCAAATGTACGGATGATCCGATCTTCCTCGAAGTAACGATGAAGCTGTTTGAAAAGCAGCAAAAATCCAACCTGGCCTACTTCATTTCCAAAAAGGTTGGTGAACAAGGTCAGCACCAGGACGCTATCAATTACCTGAAAAAAGCCATTGAGCTGGAAGAAGATGCCAATACCAAAGCCAATTATTATCTTGAACTGGCCAGTATTTATAGCTCCAAATTAGGAGACTACGGCAGTGCCCGGTCACAGGCTTTAAAAGCTGCGGAAACCAAATCCGGCTGGGGTGATCCCTATCTTTTTATCGGCGATCTCTATGCATCCAGCGGTAAGAAATGTGGTCCCGGCACCGGCTTTGAAAGTCAGGTGGTTTCTTGGGTAGCAGTGGATATGTACCTAAAAGCGAAGTCCGTCGATCCTTCTATATCAGATAAGGCTAACAATAAGATTGCAATCTATAGAGGGTTTTTTCCTACCAAAGAAGATATTTTCTTCCGGGGTCTGAAAGAGGGAGATCCTTATACCGTAGCCTGCTGGATCAATAAATCCACCACCATCAGAGCGCGAAAAGAATAATACCCCCACCGGTAAATTCAAGGAGATGAACTTTCGTCCAAACCCTACCAAATTGGCCTTAGGTATGCTCCTTGGTATATTGGCGGCCTGCGAAAACGATCCGGACGAGGTCAAGGAGCTGGTCGATAAAAATGCGGTTATTGTGGAAACCGGCATCGACCCCGAGATCCTCTACAGTGAGCATGGTCAGGTGAGGGTGAAGATCGTCGGGAAAAAGCTGTTGCGGCATAAAGCCAAAGAGCCTTATATTGAATTCACCGAGGGTGTACGGGTATATTTTTATAACCAAGACCTGAAAGTCGATAGCCGGCTAACCGCCGACTATGCGATCAAGCATGATAACAAAGATGAAATGACGGCAAGGGATAATGTTGTGGTCATCAACATCAAAGGAGAACGGCTGAATACCGAAGAGCTGATCTGGAATGATAAGGAAAAAAAGATCTATTCCAATAAATTTGTCAAGATCACTACTCCGGATGAGATCATCTTCGGAGAAGGCTTTGAATCCAACCAGGATTTCACCAATTACCGGATCAAAAAGATCAGCGGGACCATAAACGTGAAAAAGGATGAAGTCCTTTAAATTCCTCGAGTATGTCTGGCTTGCAGTAGCCGTTGCAGCAATTGCCGCAGGGGTATTCAGGTTGCTGATGACCAGAAGCAACGATGACTGGTTGATCTTTGTGGTGGCCGCCATTGCCATATCGATGTATTATTTCCGAAAGCAGCGACGAAAAAAGCTGGAATTCCTTCAAAAACAGGAAGATGAAGCGGAGAATTAATATATTTGATAAGAAATGAGCATTTCTTCTGACGATATGTTAAGCTTTGAAGGATCCCATTCAACAACTGCTCACCGATGCTGAATTTCCATTTTAGCCAGTAAATCACGGATACTTGGATATCTATCTCATTGCCCTGGCAAGCCTATTGTTTTCGGCGCTGTTTTCCGGTGTGGAAATTGCTTATATCTCCGCCAACAAATTGCGTATCGAGCTCAAACGCAAGCAAGGAAAGCTTTATGGAAAGTTGTTGGCAGACCTGGTTAAAGACCCTTCCCGTTTCCTGGGAACGACACTGATCGGTAATAACATTGCCATTGTGGTCTATAGCCTGATGATGGGGAAGATCCTAAAGCCATTTATCATCGGCTTCCTGATGGCTATCGACGAATCTTTGCCGGGAGAGTTCCTGGTCTTATTGTTTCAAGCCCTGATCTCTACATTTATCATCCTGGTTCTGGGAGAGTTTCTGCCCAAAGCATTGTTCCGGCTTAATCCGGATATCATCCTGCAATATCTTTCCTATCCGCTATTCGCCCTGAACTGGATCTTCAAGCCGCTAACCTATAGTATTACCAATATTTCGGAATACCTCTTAAATAAAGCTTTTGGAACCAGCCTGGAAAATATCCAGCCCGCATTCAACAAAGTCGACCTGGAACATTTTGTCCGGCAAACAAGTGGCACCAAAGAGGAAGCGAATGATATTGACGCCGACATGTTTGAAAATGCCTTATACCTTACCCAGGTTAAAGTCAGGGAATGCATGGTTCCGAGAACGGAAATAGAAGCGGTGGAAGATAATACGGCCATCCCCGAACTGCTGCAGAAATTTATCGATACGGGATTTTCCAAGCTGATCGTGTATAAAGAAAAGATCGACGACATCCAGGGTTATATCCACAATCTGGATCTCCTGAGCAAACCCAAAACCCTGAAATCCATCCTGATGGATATCCCGGTAGTTCCGGAAACAATGCCCGCCAAGGAATTAATGGAGCTATTCAAGAAACAGCACAAAAGTATCGCCTGGGTCGTGGATGAATTTGGCGGTACGGCCGGGATCGTTACGCTGGAAGACCTGCTCGAAGAAATATTCGGAGAGATAGAAGATGAACATGATGCTCCGGAGTTCATTCAGAAACAAATATCGGCCAATGAGTTTATTTTTTCAGGCCGGCTGGAGATCGACATGCTGAATGATGAATATGAGATCGACATTCCGGAGGGGGAATACGAAACCCTGGCCGGTTTTATTGTCAACCGCCTGGAAAGTATACCGAAAATGAAAGAAGTTGTCCGTATTGACCAATTTGAATTTACCATTCTTTCCGGCACCAATACCCGTATTGAAACCGTTAAGCTGAAGATCAATAAAGAGTAGAAAGCGCTCCCATCGGTCATCAATCCTGCCTGTTTAAGACCATTCAAAACCTGCCGGATTAAAATTACCCCGGATTATTTTGAAGACTTGATGCAACCCCAAACCCCCTGAAACCCCGGTAAAATCAGGCTGAAATTTTGTTTTACACAGCAATAGAATTAACTTTGTACAAAATTCAAAATACAGATATAAAATGGCTGTAATATCGAGCATAAGAAAGAGGGCAGGGTTGCTGGTATTTGTGATTGCAATTGCGATGGTATCGTTCTTATTGATGGACGCATTGAGCTCAAATTCCAACCTGCTAAGCGGTAGATCCAATAATGTTGGCGAAATAAATGGGAATGAAATTTCCATACAAGATTTCGAACAGCGGTATTTTAGAGTTACCGAAGAATACAAACTATCGAACAATGTAAGCGGAGTAGATGAAGCCACGGCTTATACCCTTCGGGAGCAAACCTGGAATCAATTTGTTCAGGACCTGGTACTGGGGAATACCTGCACTTCCATCGGTATCAAGGTTACCGGTGATGAATTGTTCGACATGGTTCAGGGGCCTAACCCGCATCCTTCGGTTAAACAGGCATTTACCAATCCGCAAACCGGCGCTTTCGATCCGGCTCAGGTGCTGAATTTCCTGAAAAACAAAGACGCCGATGAAACCGGAGATGCCGCCGCCCGTTGGTTGTCGTTCGAGAAATTCCTGTTGCAGGACCGGTTGAGGAATAAGTACAATGGCCTGGTCAAAAAAGGCTTGTACATTCCCAAGTGGCAGGCTGAAATGGAACACTTTTCGGAATCCAAGACCGCCAATATCAAATATATCTCCATTCCCTACGGTGACATCGGTGATGAAGAGATATCTTTTGACGACAATGACCTCAACGAATACATCAAAAGGAATAAAAGCCAGTATAAGCAAGAAGAATCCCGGACCATCGATTATGTCGCTTTTGACATCATCCCTTCTCCGGAAGATACGGAAAAGGTCAGCAAATGGATCAACAACCAGTTAGATCCCTTCCAAAAGGCAGATGATGATTCATTGTTCGTAAGGTTGAATTCAGATGAGCCGTTTGACAATGCCTATCTGCGCTTAGATGAACTAACGACCTCCATGAAAGATAGTTTGTTTAAGATCGATACGGGGGTGGTGATCGGTCCCTATTTCGAGGATGGTTCTTATAAGCTGACCAAGTTATTGGATCGTAAAAAAATTGCGGACTCCGTCAAGGTCAGTCATATATTATTGCAATACCAGGATGCTCCTACCTTTGCCCAAGCCCAAAAAGACCTGGATAGCCTGAAAAAGCTGGTCGAATCCGGCGTTGATTTCGCTGAATTAGCCAGAGACAATTCCAGGCATGAAGCAACGGCCTCCCAGGGCGGTGACCTGGGATGGGTCAAGCCGAACGAGTTATGGAAACCCTTTAACGATGCGATATTCTTCAGAGCCACCAAAGGGGATCTGAAGATCGTGAATACCCAGATCGGTATGCACCTGGTCAAAGTCGAAGAAAGTACGCCGGGATCCGAAGCGGTTAAAACCGCGAACGTTGTCAGGACATTATCCGCGTCCTCGAAAACAGGAAGGGCTGTTTTTTCCAAAGCTAATGAATTTGCCGGCCGTAACAGGAATTTAGAAGCCGTAAAAGCCGCTGCCGAAGAAGCCGGAATGGTGGTTAAATCTGCTGAAAACATCAAGAAAAACGCCAACTTCGTCCAGGGATTAGGGCAAACGCGTGATATCGTTAAATGGGCCTACAAAGCCAGTGAAGGAGATGTAAGTAAGGTATTTAGCGTCGATGATAAATATGTAGTGGTTATCCTGACTTCGGTACAAGAAGAAGGTCAAAAACCTTTGGAGCTTGTCCGGACAGAAGTGGAGATCGAAGTTAAGAAAGAGAAAAAGGTGGCCCATGTGAAGGATAAGATCTCCGGAACAGATGGCCTGGATGCTATGGCCTCCCTGTTTAACCAAACCGTCAGATCTGCATCCAACTTAACTTTTACCAATCCCAGAAGTACAGAGATCGGATCGTCCGAACCTAAGTTGATCGCCACTTGTCTGGGTTTGCAACAAGGAGAAGTATCCGAGCCGGTTATGGGTACCAATGCCGTTTTCATCGCCACTTTGGAATCCGTGAATGAACCGGCATCGCTGCAGGATTACTCCACTAAGCAAAGGCTTTTGAGTACGACCTTCCAATCCAATGTTGATTTCTACCTGTTTGACGCCATGAAAGAAATGGCCGATATCGAGGACAACCGGTTTGTTTTTTATTAATACCCTGATAAGAATTCCGGATGAATGAGGAGGGTTCCATTGTTAACAGGGTTGCGCAAAGCGGCCTGATCACCCTGAATCTGGAAGACTTTTTGCCCGATGCCGGGCAGATCCGTGAATTTGATCTCATGCCCTTTCTGTTCAGGGGGCTGTTGTTGAAGGAAAAAGAATTCAGGGCAGCGCTTAAAGATCATGATTGGTCCCCATACCAGGACCGGTCGGTTGCCGTTTTTTGCTCGGCAGATGCCATTGTTCCGCAATGGACCTACATGTTGGTAGCAACCTACCTGGAAAAGGTGAAGGCATATTTTGTGTTTGGAAACCGGGAATTGCTGGAATCGACTTTGATCTTGGAACGGATGAAAGCCATTAATGTCGATGATTACCGGGATCAACGGGTGGTGATCAAAGGCTGTGGAGATGTGAATATCCCCGGGATCGCTTATGTAGAGATCACCCGGTTATTGACGCCGGTAGTCAAAAGTCTGTTTTACGGCGAACCTTGTTCTACCGTTCCGGTATACAAAAAAGCCTGATCCATAAACGATAAGACATGAAAAACATTTTGATCTCCGCTTCCATTTGCGGTTTGCTGGTCGTTAATATCCTGATTTTCACCGGTAGCAAAAAAGAACCCGTTCTTAATTCGGAAGTAGCCTATAGCAACAAAGTATTTCCGGTGAAATTGCCACAGCAACTAACTTTTGCCGGAGAAACGGTTCCATTGGACATTCCCGATGTTAAAGAAAGGCTTGACCGGGAAATGCTGATCAATACTTACTGGCATTCCAATACCTTGTACCGGATCAAGTTGGCCAAAAGATCGTTCGATGTGATCGTACCGATACTCAAGGAAAATGGTGTTCCCGAAGACTTTAAGTACCTGGCGGTAGCTGAAAGCGGCTTGCAAAATGTCGTATCTCCCGCGAAAGCCGAAGGGGTCTGGCAGTTTCTGAAAGCTACGGGCAAAAAATATGGCCTGGAAATAGAAAACGGTATTGATGAAAGGTATCACCTGGAGAAATCGACCCAAGCGGCCTGTGATTACCTGAAAGAAGCGTATACCAAATTCGGAACCTGGACAGCCGCTGCAGCCGCCTATAATATGGGTATTGATGGCTATAAAAGGCAAACCGAACGCCAGCGTGAAAAAAACTACTACCATTTATTGCTGGGACAGGAAACCTCCCGCTATGTCTTCCGGATCC
Source organism: Chitinophagales bacterium (assembly GCA_028278085.1). Classification (GTDB taxonomy): domain Bacteria; phylum Bacteroidota; class Bacteroidia; order Chitinophagales; family JANQFB01; genus JANQFB01. The sequence continues at coordinate 6,967 of JANQFB010000551.1, read as the reverse complement.
TCGCGATCAAAGAAGTTTTCCTGAATCCGAAACGATATGGCTTCCAAATAGATGCCCTGGAAGATGCATACCCCATGATCGATCATTACACCGTTAAAGTCGATTCCTCTATTGCTAACCTGGCAGCATTTTCAAAGGCCCGGGGTACCAATTACAAAACCCTGAAGATCCTGAACCCCTGGCTGAGGAGAAATGAATTGAACAACGCGGATCAAAAATCCTATCACATCAAACTGCCCCGGTAAATACTTCCGCAGGGCCTCCGCAACCATCATCCATATAATACCTATTTTCGCTAATTTTATGGCTGTTTTGGTGTATCTTCAAAAAAGGACTTTTGAATAATATTCCCGCCTCCGTTTCGCTTCCTGGTGGCCTATCACTATCGATCAGGAAGTGCGTAAAAGCTATCAGGAAAACAAAGTCCATTTCCTCGGGTCAATTTGTACTGCAGGTGCTCCTGTGCTTGTGGGCCTGTCAATCCCCTACCCTTGACAGAAGCGGGGTGGTTTTCTGCGATGCGGAAAAGGTCCGTAATGATAATTTTGTCAATAGTGGAGCTGAATTCCGGGGCGGAGACTATCAAAGCGATGAAATAGCCTTTGGGGGGAAATACTCCTGCAAATTAAGCAAGGGGAGCCAATTTGGAATGACCCATGTGATCGAACAAGTGGATGGCGGAGACCTTTTCGAGGTGGAGGTCTGGCGCTACCGTTCCTCCGGTTATGGAAAGTTAGTGGTTAGCGGTAGCTGGAACTTTCACCAGGAAGCATTCAAAGCTGTTGAAACGTCCGCCAACGGTTGGGAAAAGCTGGTCATGACGGTTAAAGTCCCGACTTATGTCAACAACGGCACCATTAAATTCTATGTTTGGAATCCCTGGCATGAGCCGGTTTATTTTGATGATCTGAAGATCACCATGGTCGATGACCGGACAGAACAACTTGCCTTAGGCGCATATCGATCTCATGAAATACCGACACTGGAGCTGCTGATCAAGACCAAGGGGATGGAAAAGCTTCAACGCAAAAGGGAGCAGGCATTCGACCGCGGGCTGTTGATCACGGAAAAAGACGACTATGTCAAAGCAAAAATGGTTGACGGTCATGACACCATCCCGGTTCGACTACGGCTGAAAGGAGATTGGCTCGATCATTTAAAAGGAAATAAATGGTCGTTCCGGATCAAAACCCGGAAAGGTAAAAAATGGAACGGCATGGCGACCTTTTCCATCCAAAACCCCATGACCAGGGATTTCCTGAGTGAATGGGTATTCCACCGCTTATTAGCACAGGAAGATGTCCTGACGACCCGGTATGAGTTTATTCATATAAAATTGAACGGCCAGAACCTGGGCCTGTATGTTTATGAGGAACATTTCGACAAGCATCTGCCCGAATACCGGAAAAGAAGAGAGGGGCCGATTGTACGGTTTACAGAAGACGGATTTTGGGAAAGAAAGTTGGTCGATACACGCCTGAAGAGCAATACGATGAATAAAATGCCCTATTTTGATGCAGCTTCTGTCAAACCGTTCAAAACCAATAGAACGCTTAGATCGGAAACGTTGAAACAACAATTCCTGATCGCCCAGGATCTGATGCATACCTATAAGAGCGGAAAACAACCCTTTGCCCAGGTTTTCGACCTGGATAATACCGCCCGCTATTTTGCCCTCATTGACCTGACCAATGCTTATCATGGCATGACCTGGCATAATCAACGGTTTTACTACAATCCGGTAACCGCCTTACTGGAACCCATTGGTTTTGACGGCTATGGATTAACCGGGCCCTCTCCGTTAGCCGGCCGCCCCTTCCTGGGTTATGCCCAAAATGAAACGCATAAACCACATGATTTCCAGGATAGATTGGTAGCCGGATTTTTTTATGATCCTCAGTTTGTGGCCAAATACAATCAATATTTATATCGGTTTACTTCGGATGCCTATATCGGTGCTTTTTTTGATTCGATTATATCCCGGCTCGATCACCTGGAGGCGGTCATTCGAAAAGAGTTTCCGGATTACCAGTATAATCGGAATTTCCTATGGAATAATGCCAGAAACATCCACGCCCTGATCTTTCCGGTTAAGGAAATAACCCTCAGAGCCTATCGGAAAGAGCATAGCAAAGAAGGACACCAGCTCCAGATGGCCAATTTTCATTTTTTACCCCTTAATATCATCGGTACGGGGAGTAAGCCTGGGATCATGTCGGATACCCTTGACCAGCCTTATTTTATGGGCCCCTATGATAAGCACCTGACTGCACAATACCAATTCCTTGACGTGGCCGGAAAACCCGGCTATGTTTTTTATGCCATACCGGGACTGGATTCCCTATTCGAAGCAAAAGTAATGCCCTGGGATCTGCGGAAGAGCACCTCTCCCCGTCAGGAGCTGTTTAGTCGAAATACACTTGGGCTTCATCCGATGATCAAAACTTCCGGTAACCGGGTGATCGTTAAAGCCGGCAATCATACCGTTTCCAGGGATATTATCATTCCGAAAGGCTATAAGGTCGTTTTTGAACCCGGCGTCCGGCTCAATCTGATCAAAAGGGCGAAATTCATATCCGCTTCCCCGGTGAAAATGATAGGCAATGAAGACCAGCCGGTCAGGATCTGGTCGTCGGATCGTACGGCGAATGGCTTCACCGTCCTGCAAGCCGCCGAACGGTCATTTCTGAATTATGTAGCTTTCGACCAACTGACAACCCTGGATTACAAAGGGTGGACTTTAACGGGAGCCGTAAATTTTTACGAGTCGGATGTTACCATAACCAATTGTTCTTTTACAAATAATGATTGTGAAGATGGTTTGAATATCATCCGGTCAGACCTGAAGATCGACAACAGCCTGATCGCCCACGCAAAATTCGATGGCTTGGATGCGGATTTTTGTACCGGCACGATTTCCGGCTTATATATCAACCAAGCAGGAAACGATGGCCTGGACTTTTCCGGTAGTGTCATAAAAATACAATCGAGCGAGATCAAAGGCGTTAAAGATAAAGGCATCAGCATCGGTGAGGATTCAAAATGCAAGATATTGGAAACCCGGATCGAGGCTGCCAATATCGGGATCGCAGCCAAAGACAATTCCGATGTATATATCGACCGGTTGGATATGAAATCCTGTAAAATTGGCTACGCGGTCTTTCAGAAGAAGGCGGAGTTCGGCCCGGCGGCGATTTCGATCAAAACCCACACAACCGCAGCCCTGGGGCAATTATTTCTCCTGGACAAAAACTCTATCATCGACATTAGCGGAGAAAAATCCGTTGGATCGGTAGGCTTACCGGATTCTCTCCAACAACTATTCCAGTAGCTTGCGGTCATTGCTTTCCGGCACCTATGAAAATCAGATCAGCATTTATTTTTTTTAGCTTGCTTGCCGGCCTGTCGATCTACTATGGCTTCAGCGATTCGATTATGATGCAACCCCAGGGGAGCCATGTCTGGCGGCAGACTGATTGCGCATCTACCGCACTCAATTATTATTCCTTTGGATTGAACCCTTTCAAGCCCCGGATGCACAACCTGCTGGGCGGTTACGGGCATACGATCAATGAGTTACCGGTCATTTATTATACCGTCGCCCTTTTGTATAAACTATTCGGCCCCCACGAAATGATCTTTCGCTTGTTAACGTTGCTGTTTTTTTGGGTTGGCTTATATTATGTATATCGATTGAGCTTATTGATGATCAAGGATCAATTCTGGTCGATGAGTGTGGCCTTGCTCTTTTATACGGTTCCTCTCCTGCTATATTATGGCAATAATTTTTTACCCAACCTACCGGGCCTGAGCCTGGCCCTGATCGCAGCCTATTACGGGATGGCCTATATGATCACCACAAAAAAAGCTTTGCTTTACGTGGCCATGCTGGTATTCCTGGCCGCAGGCCTGATCAAGATCACTGCTTTGATGTTATTTGTTGGTATGGGGGTCCTGTTTGTGGGGGAACAATTGAAATGGTTAAACCGGGATCCGGACAAAAAATGGTTTCTTCACCCCAAAGAGAGCTGGGCGTTGTTTACCGGGGTAGCGATCCTTATTGCCGCATGGTATATCACTGTGAAAGCCTATAACACCCATCATGGCTCCAACTACCTGTTAACAGGTATTGCCCCGGTTTGGATCATGTCTTATGACGGGTTTATCTATACGACTAAACGGATCCTGTTTTTCTGGTCGGAATATTTCTTTTTTTTACCCACCATCGCCCTGACCCTCGTGCTTTTTTGTCTTAATATCTTTTTACCGAGAATAGGCAATGTTTTGATCAGCCGTTTGGTTTTGCTGGGCCTGATCGGTTCGGTCGTTTATAGTATTCTATGGTATTACCAGTACCTGGACCATGATTATTATTTTATTAACCTGTATATATGGGTTGTATTGGTTTTTATCAACGCCGTCGTCATGTTACAGCGCCGCTTTCCACAATTGTTTTACAGTAAAGTTTTCAGGATAGGGATCATTTGTTTCCTACTGGCCAATGTTATTTACGCCGAAAAAGCCTATTGGCACAAATTCGATCACTACCGGCATGAAAATCCCGCGCCGGCATTTTATGATCCCGGCTTCAAGACCTACCTGAAAAAATTGGGTATCCAACACTTCGACAAAGTGGTCAGCCTTCCGGATAATAGCCTGAATATTACCTTGTATTATATCGGGCAGCAAGGCTGGACCAATTATAATATGCATCCGCAGGTATCTGCCTATCGTATGGAAGACATGATCGACCTGGGGGCAAAATATCTCATCATTAACGATCCGGAATACCTGGATCACGAAGAAATAGTGCCCTATTTAAATAAACCGCTGGGAGCATTTAAAGGGATCAGGATCTATGATATTCATAAGCCCGGATAGCGACCGGGGGTAAAAACGATAAACTTGACCGGAAGATATATTCAAGTCGCTCCTAAAAGGCAGATAATGCTGTTTTGTTTGTATGGCTTATCCGGAATGATGCTTGCCTGCGGACACAGGGATATGCCGGCAGAGGTAAAAAAATACCTTTTCCTGGGCCATACTTACGATTATACTGCCAGGCAACAAAAGATCGATCCCAGGCTGGAAAAAGTGGATTATACCGCCTTCGACCTGCTCCTTTTGGGGGGAGACCTTGCTCCTCACACTACAGAGCGCCGCAGCACGTTAACATATGTTGATAGCATTTTCGGGCTCGCCCGGACACAGGTGCACTGGGCTCCGGGAAATCACGATTATATGAATCCCACATGGATCACAGAAGCAACCGGGAAGCCGCTTTTTTATACCTTTTTTAAAAGCGGGATATGCTTTTTGGTTTTGGATACGGAGAAAGATAGTTGCCGGATCATAGGTGACCAGCTATCCATGATACGGACAGTAGCCGATACGATCAGATCCTCCAGCCATTTGATACTGATCCATCACAAGTTGATCTGGGTGTATAACAGCCCTTATTTCATGGAGAAACCATGCTTTACCAACGGTTGTGTGGGTGATTGCAGCTATTGTATCCGGCCTAACAATTTTTATGAGGATGTTTATCCGCTTTTGCGCAAGATCAATGGCAAAGGCATTGAAGTTTGGTTGATCGCCGGTGATCTCGGGCTTAGATCCAAACAACTGGCTTACCGGGATAAGGAAAACATATTATTTTTGGCTGCCGGTATGCATGAAGGGGATGAAAATGATCAGGCTTTATTATTGCATCATGATGTATCGACACAACAGGTGCAATACGAATTTATACCGGTTAACGATCTGGCCGAATGAAGGAAGAAACACTCGATCTGGTATTACCTTGCTATAATCCTCCGGCAAATTGGGACCGGAATGTTATCGCATCGATCGAAAAGATCAGGGCGATGATCCCCGGCACCAGGCTGAACCTGATCCTGGTTAATGACGGATCGGTAAAAGGAATATCAGACCGGGAAATATCGATCCTCAAAGAGGAGATACCGGGTCTGTTCTATATTGCCCTACTGTCCAATACCGGTAAGGGGCATGCCTTGCGGGCCGGGGTCCGGGAATCGAAGGGTGACTTTTGTGTTTACACCGATATTGATTTCCCTTACCGGGAAGAAGACCTGGTAAAAGTGTTCCGCGCGTTGCAACACACTTCGGGTGATGTGGCGGCCGGTGTCAGGGATGATCAATACTATCAGAATGTGCCCCCATTCCGGGTAATGATATCCCGCTTCCTTAAATTCCTGATCAAATCCTTGTTGAAGCTCGAGATCACCGATACACAATGCGGGTTGAAAGGGTTTAACAGCCGGGGAAAAGAACTGTTTCTACAAACCCAAACGGATCGATACCTCTTTGACCTCGAATTTATCATGAAAAGCTCCCGCGATCCTTCGATAACCTTGAATCCGGTCCCGGTAAAGTTAAAACCGGATATCGTCTTTTCCAGAATGAATCCCAAGGTATTGTTGGTGGAGAGTTTGAATTTTTTGCGCTTAATGTTTCGGTTTTGACAGGCTGGATTGCGATGATTCAATTGGTAGAAATTTGAGCCCCCTCCGTTAAGCTCCGACCAACGAAAGAATATAAAGTCGTATTTTAACGCCCGGTTGTCCGACCCCCCACAGAATGTCGTTTTATTGAACCATGCAAAAGCATAAGCTCAGCCCTTACCTGCTTGTACTGACCACCCTCGTGATCCTCTTCCTGGTTTTCGGGAATGTGATCAGCTCCCCGAACGACTACCTCTTTGCACTCGGGGGCGATGGGATGAAGAATTATTACACACCCGCCTATTATATGAAATATGACAGCGGCAGGCATTTTTCCGGCATGAACTATCCCTTTGGAGAGCATGTTATATTTACCGATCAGCAATACGGAATTACCCTTGTCCTGAAGTGGATCGACCGGTATATCATCTCACTCGCCGATAATACTATCGGGATCTATAATCTGCTGATGCTATTGAGTGTGGTCCCTTGTGTATTCTTCC
>JANQFB010000537.1 GCA_028278085.1 Chitinophagales bacterium | reverse complement strand
GCTTTGACACAAGGCGCATCGAAGCAAAAGAGGCAACGAGAGCTTTCATAATAAGCTTCGGTGTCGTCCATCAAGGGCTTTAACTGTGCAAAATTCTCTTCAAATTCTTGCTCGGTTGTCGGTTTTTGAAATTCTGCCATAAAACGGTTTAAATCATTAAAAACAAGGGGCTGAAAATATAATAACTTTTGTTGATCACCAAAATAAAATTACCTGCCTCCTGGCCTGACGACCGGGGCATCGGATCGATCCTTTAAAGCATATTGACTAAAGCTCTACCAGCTTCTGGTAAGTTTCCGGCCGGCGATCCCGGAAGAACTGCCAGGTAGACCTGACCTCGTCGATCATATCCAGGTCGAATTCGGCAACCAGCAGTTCATCATTATCTTCCGAGGCTTCGGCAAAGATCTGGCCTCTCGGGTCGACAAAATAGGAAGTGCCGTAAAATTTCCCCAGGTTCCAGGGCTTTTCCGTTCCCACCCGGTTGATGCAACCCATAAAGTAGCCGTTGGCAGCAGCATGTGCCGGCTGCTCGAGCTTCCACAAGTATTGCGAAAGGCCGGAAACGGTTGCGGATGGGTTATAAACGATCTCCGCACCGTTCAATCCCAATATCCTGGCTCCGTCGGGGAAATGCCTGTCATAGCAGATATATACACCGACCTTTGCGTAACGGGTTTCGAATACGGGATAACCCAGGTTACCGGGTTTGAAGAAAAACTTTTCCCAAAATCCGGTGGTATGCGGAATATGATTCTTGCGGTATTTTCCCAAATAACTGCCGTCGGCATCGATCACCGCAGCGGTATTATACAATACACCCGCCTGCTCCTTTTCATAGATGGGCACAATGATAACCATCTGGTACTTTTTCGCATATTCCTGTAAGCGTTCTACCGTAGGTCCCGGAACCGTTTCGGCGGATTCATACCAGGCCTTATCCTGACCCGGGCAAAAGTAAGGTGTATTAAAGATCTCCTGCAAGCAAAGGATCTGTACGCCTTGTTTTCCGGCATCTTCTATATAGGGAACATGTTTTTGGAACATCGCTTCCATGATCTCCTGGATCGTTCCTTCACCTTCTGATATAGGTAAGCTCATCTGAATGAGCCCTGATTTTATTTTTCTTGCCATGATGTATGGTTTTTATGTTTTACATTCGTTTCTATGGATCGGATAGCAGGCACGAGGTGCTATGTTTTACCATTGACTTTTCCCCTTTTGATAAATTGTCCGTATCCTTTGGCTACCTTCACCTCGCCATTATCGATCGCCACTTTCCCCCGTAAAATAACGGTTTGACTTTTGCCGGTTAATTCCCAGCCCTCGTAAGCCGAATAATCCACATTCATGTGATGTGAATCAACGCTGATGGTATGTTTTTTATCCGGGTCAAAGATAACGATATCGGCATCCGACCCTACAGCTATACAGCCTTTCCGCGGATACATGCCAAATATCTTCGCTACATTGGTAGACGTAACTTCCACAAACTTATTGGCGGTGATCCTTCCTTTGGCCACTCCTTCGGAATACAGCAGCTCCATGCGATGTTCGATCGCCGGATGGCCGTTGGGGATCTTTGAAAAATCATCCTTGCCCATGAGCTTCTGTTCCCAGCGGAAGGGGCAATGATCGGTAGCTACCACATTCACTAATCCCTGGTTCAAGCCGGCCCATAAGGTTTCCTGGTCTTTGGGTTGACGTAAGGGAGGGCTCATCACCCATTTGGCCCCATCGAAATCTTTTTCGTACAGGCTTGCATCCAGGGTCAGGTATTGAATGCAGGTTTCCACCAGCACCCGCTGATTCCTTTTGGTTTTATTCCTGACCTGGTTCAAGGCCCCTTCACAGGTTAAATGGACGATATAGCCCGGGCAGCCGGTGTAATCGGCCATATCCGCAAAACGGCCGGAGGCCTCTGCTTCCGTGATCTCCGGTTGGGATAAATAATGGTATAAGGGCGACATCTTACCCTCCGACCGGTGCTTGGCGATGAGCATATCGATCATATCACCGTTGGTAGCATGCACGGTAACCAAACCGCCATGTTCCCGGACCGTTTGCATCAGGGCCACCATTTGCCCGTCATCGATCATCAGGGCTCCTTTATAGGCCATGAAGGTTTTGAAGGAAATGATCCCTTCCTTATTGATCATATCGATCACTTCTTTCCGGGTGTTTTCGTTAAAATCCGTTACAGCCATGTGATAGGAATAATCGCCAAGGGCATTGCCTTCGGATTTCTGCTGCCAGGTGCGCAGGGCGTTATAAAGGGTATCCCCCTGGGTTTGCAGGATAAAATCGATCACCATGGTCGTACCGCCATGCAAAGCTGCACGGGTACCGGTTTCATAATTATCGCTGGAAAAAGTTCCCATGAAAGGCATATCCAGGTGCACATGCGGGTCGATCCCTCCGGGGAAAACCAGCTTCCCGGATGCATCAATCACCTCATCGGCCTGCTGATCCAGCTCTTTTCCGATGGCAACGATCTTTTCACCTTCGATGTAAATATCACCTTTAAAATCGTCGGCCGCAGTAACCACCCTTCCATTTTTGATCAGTAATGACATATGCGTATTGTTTTGGACTTTAAGGATACTAATTTCTATAAAATATTCAAAATATTTCAATATCCGTTATATGGCCCGGTACTTCTGCGGATGTATCATCTTATCACTTCAGCAATCCGGCTGGATTATTGTCCGGCGGGATTATTTTTTAGTCATTTTACTGACGACCAGAGCTGCCAGCAGTGAGGCCAGAAAAGCAGGTGGCAATTCCGACACCGCGTCGACATAAGGACCGATGACGGGGATAGCAGGCATCCAGAATTTAAAAGCAGGCACGCCCAAAAATCCAGCGATCATAGCCGCTTTCGCACCGGCCTCCGTGAACCCCTTCCAAAATAAGGAAAGGATGATGGTCGGACAAAATGTTGCCGCAATACCCGACCAACCGAAGATCACAAACCAAAATATCGTTCTTTCAGGCGTAAGCACGGCCACGGTAACCGCAATTGCCAGGGCGATCAATGCCATTGCCAAAGTCACTTTCCTGGAGATGCCGACCAAAGCATCGGCTTTAACGGTTGGATTAAAGATCTGCTGGTAAAAATCCCGGGTAATGGCGCTTGAAGCCACTACCAGCAGGGAATCGATCGTAGACATGATCGCCGAAAGCACAGCCGCCATATATACACCGATCAAGGTAGCCGGCAATAAATGATCCACCAGCATCGGCAAAACATCCTGTCCGCCATTACCCAATATATCAGTGGTTACATCACCGGCAACAGTCAGCATATACCGGCCCAATATACCGATCGCAACGGCAGCACCGGTGGATAATAAGGTATAAACGATCGCTACCCAGGTGCCTTTGTCGATCTCCTGCTCATCTTTGATCGACATGAACCGGATAAATATCTGCGGAGAGCCCAGGAAACCCAGGCCGATCATCAAAAAGCTCGTCACACTAAACAGGTTCATCCAGCTAAATCCCCCAGTCCCCCAGATATTCAACAAGGCCGGGTCTCTCTGTTCGAGCCCATCCAGGATCGTAGCAAAAGTATCACCACTGGCAATCCAGGCCACCACCGGTAAACATAGCAGGCCGCAGATCATGATCAGGCCCTGGAACAGATCCGACCAGGCTACCGCTACGAAGCCACCGGTTGAAATATAAACCACAACGATCGCAAAGCCGACCAAGGTACCGACATAATAATTCCATCCTAAAAATGATTCAAATGCCGATCCCGTAGCATCGATCTGTGCACTGACATAGATAATCACAAATACAGAAAGCGCTGTAGCCGCAAGGATACGCAATCCATGGGTCTGGGACCGGAAGCGACTCGCCAGGTAGTCAGGTATGGTTATGGCACCGAACTGATCGCTCTTTCGTTTGAAAGGTTTTGCCAGGTATAACCAGGCCACGGCAACACCCAATACTTCACCCACTACCACCCAAAAAGCCTTTACCCCAACCATGGCTCCCATACCTGTCAATCCCAATAATAGCCACCCCGATTCACCCGTAGCGCGGGCTGAAAAGGCAACCACCCAATAGCCTAATTTTTTCCCGCCCACATAAAAATCTGCCAGGTCCTTTATTTTTTTCGATGCCAGGAATCCAATCCCGAACAGGATGGCAAAGTAACAGAAGAGTATGATGTATTGGGTCAGCATGATCTCATTCAGCGACTACTAAATACGATAAAAATGATGAACTTGGGAACAAGCAAGGCAACAAATGACAGGATTGGATAATATTTGTGTAATTTGCGGTAAAGGATTGACCTATAGGGAGCAGTTCAATAGGTTAGTATTATTTTCAGGTGGGTTGTAAGTTAATAATGACAACAAGCGTTTTCCTTGTTCCATATCGTTTCATTGGGTATTTTTCCTGGCAATTCCTTTTTCTATTTTCACTGGCTTATTCCGCCAATGCGGTTTTATCCGATGCCCAACAGGCCAAAGTAGATTCCCTGAACGCCATCATCAGGGAAGCGCCCCATGATACATCCGTAGCCAGGGCCTACCTGGCATTAACCGAGATCCTTTATGTATCCAACCTGGATACGGTTATTCCCCTGAGTGAAAAAGCCCTTGCCTCAGCAGAAGCCGGCCTTGCCAACAATGAAGACCGGGAAAAAACAACTGCAGGGCAAAAGATCCGGAAAAGTTTACTGCTGACCATGGCCGGGGCCATCAATAACATGGGATTTATCTATGGCAACAGGGGGGAAGTGCAAAATGCCCTGGACGCCTACCTGCGGTCGTTGGAATTACAGCGGGAAATTGGGGATAAGGCCGGGATGGCTACCTCTTTAAACAATATCGGCTATGTTTATAAAAAGCAAGGCAATATCCAAAAGGCATTGGACTATTACCATCGATCGCTGAAGATCAAGGAGGAGATGGGCAACAAGGTGGGTATCGGTACAACCCTGAATAATATTGCCCTGATCTACCGCGACCAGGGTGACCTGGATAAAGCCCTCGATTATGGCTTCCGGGCGCTGAAATTACGGGAAACCGGTGGCGATAAAAATATGATCGCCAATTCCTACAATAATATCGGTCAGTTTTATGATAATAAAGGCGACGTCGAACAAGCGCTGGTGTACTACGATAAAGCCCTGACCCTGCAAAAAGAGATCGGCAATCAGCGGGCTATCGCCAATTCCTACAACAATATCGGGGTTACTTATAAAAGCAAAGGCGACCTCGACTCTTCTTTGTTATATTACACCAGCGCTTTGAGAATGTGGGAGAAGGTGGACTACAAATTCGGGATTGCCAGCGCCTTATTAAACATCGGACATGTCTACTGGTCCAAGAACGATCTGACGGCCGCCAGGTCCCATGGCTTACGTTCCATTACCATCGCCCGGGAAATGGGTTATCCCGGCAAGATCAGTAATGCCGCCAATTTCCTGTCCCGGATCTCAAAATTCCATGGTCGATACAAGGAAAGCCTGGAATGGTATGAGCTTCATATCCAAATGCGTGACAGCATCCTCAACGAAGAAAATGCCAAAGCCACGATCAAGCAGCAAATGAAATATGAATTCGAGAAAAAAGAAGCGCTTTTGCAGGCGGAAAAAGAAAAGCAGGAACTGGCGCACCGGGAAAAGGTCAAACGGCAGGAGCTGATTATTTTTTCAGTCGGTGGCGGTTTGTTCCTGGTGATCGTATTCTCCATATTCCTCTTCAATCGATTTAAAGTAACCCAACGGCAAAAGGATGTGATTGTTGAGCAGAAAAAAGTTGTCGATGAAAAAAACAAGCATATCACTGATAGTATCAAATATGCCCAAAAGATCCAGGAAGCTATTTTACCCGGGGAAGAATCCTGGAGTAAGGCCTTTGGTTCGAACGGGGAAAAGCATTTTGTGATGTTCAAACCCAAGGACGTGGTTTCCGGCGACTTCTACTGGATCCATGTAACGCCGAATGATCAGGTGATCTGGGCAGCAGCCGATTGTACCGGCCATGGGGTTCCCGGCGCTTTTATGAGCATGATCGGTACCAGCCTGCTCAATGAGATCGTGATCGAAAAAGGGATCACGCAATCCAACGAAATTCTCGATCAACTCAGGGAAAGTATTAAAAAAGCATTGGGGCATTCTGACGCTTCAGATAGCCGCAAGGATGGTCTCGATATTGCTTTATGCGTTTGGGACAGATCCACCAACACCTTACAATACTCCGGGGCTTATAACCCTCTTTTCCTGATCAGAAATAACGCAACTGAGGCAGACGTGTCTGCCGAAACTTCCTTTACAACATACCAAAATGATCGATGTGTCTTGATGGAAGTGAAGGCAGACCGGCAACCCATCGGGATCTATATCAACGAAAAACCTTTTGGCTACCAGAACATCCCCCTAAAGAGCGGCGATACGCTGTATACTTTCAGCGACGGATTTATCGACCAGTTCGGCGGACCGGAGGGCAGGAAGTTTTCGGTCAGGCAGTTCCGGGAAGCTATCCTGAACATTCAACAGCAGCCCATGCCGGTACAGCAGGAGTTGTTGAGCCGTCAACTGGATAGCTGGAAAAAAGATAAGGACCAATTGGATGATATATGTGTGATCGGTGTAAAAGTTTAATTGGATGGTAACCTGTATGGGAAACACATTTCTAAGAACCATTTCATGTAAAGGTATGATCGGAGTATCGAGTCGATTGATATTCTTATGCCTGCTCATGGGATCGATACCCCTGGGTTCCCGGGCCATCAACCCGGAGCAACAGGCTATTGTCGACTCTTTGCTGCACCTCATTCAAACCTCCGATCACGATACTGCCAGGGCGCGGGAGTATGTTGCACTGGGGTATTTTTTATATGGGATTGAAATCGACACCGTTATTCCTTTAATGAACAAAGCCATCGACCTGTCGAAACAAAACCTGTCGGTACAAACACTCCACGATGACGAAAAAAGGGCCTTTGTGAAAGTGCTGGCCGATGCCAACTACTACAAAGCTTCCGTTCATTTCCGAAAAGGCCAGACCCAAGCTGCCCTGGCGCTTTGGCAGGAATGTATCGACCTGTATGAAACCATTGATGATATGGTAGAAGTAGCCAATTCCATGAGCATGGTGGGCACGATCTATCGCAAGTTGGGTGATATTCCAAAGGCCCTTGCCTATATGTACCGCGGATTGAAGATCAGGGAAACGATCGGAAACGACTTGATGATATCTGTTTCGCTCAACAATATAGCGATGATCTATAATGAGCAGGGCGATTCCGTCAAAGCAACGGACCATTTGAGGAAAAGCCTGAAGATCAGGGAAAGGATCAATCACAGTGGCATTGCGAATTCCTATTGGAATATGGCTTTCCAGTTCCGGGACAAAGACTCAACGATCCATTACCTGAGGCTGGCCAAAAAACACTATGCCCGAAATCAAAGTGCCAGGGGAAAGGGAGACTATTATTATACGACCGGGGAGATCTACCTGCTTAATGACCAACCGGATTCCGCATTTATCAGTTTCAAAACCGTTCTCCCCTATTACCGGAAAGCCAAGCTCGAGGATTATGTCGGGCGGAATTACCATAAGCTGTCTTTTTGCGCAACACAACTCAACCGTCCGGCATTAGCCTATGCCTATGCCGACTCCAGCCTGCGGATCGGCCAGTCGATCGGCTATCCGTCCTTAACCAAGAATGCTGCCCATACCCTCTATCGATTAGCCTTGCAAGCCAGGAATTATCAAAATGCGATGGCCATGTACGAACTCTATATCGCCATGCGGGATAGTATTGCCAATGAAGCTAATGCCAAGGCGGCCATCCGTCAACAAATGAAATATGAGTTTGAAAAGAAAGAAGTATTGTTAAAAGCGGAACAAGAAAAGCAAGCCCTGGCTCATGAAGAAAAGGTGAAGCGGCAGGAGTTGATCATTTTTTCGGTTGGGGCCGGTTTATTGTTGGTACTTGTTTTCTCCGTATTCCTGTTCAACCGGTTTAAAGTAACCCAACGGCAAAAGGATGTGATCGCTGCCCAGAAAAAGGAAGTGGATGAAAAAAACAAGCATATCACCGATAGCATCAAGTATGCCCAAAAGATCCAGGAGGCGATCCTGCCTTCGGAACAAAGCATGAGCCAGGTATTTGGCCGCCGGGACAACAATTCCAATCACTTTGTTCTTTTCCGGCCCAAGGATGTGGTTTCCGGCGATTTCTATTGGATGCATGAAACTTCGGGTAATAAGGTAATTTGGGCAGCCGCAGATTGTACCGGTCACGGGGTACCGGGAGCTTTTATGAGCATGATCGGCACGAGCCTGCTCAATGAGATCGTGATCGAAAAAGGGATCACACAATCCAACGAGATTCTCGATCAACTCCGGGATAGTATCAAAAAAGCATTGGGGCACTCCGAAGCCTCTGACAGCCGGAAAGATGCTTCGCCATCCGTAACGGCAGTGAAGGATGGGATGGATATTGCTTTATGCGTTTGGGACAGATCCGCCAACACCTTGCAATTCTCCGGGGCTTATAATCCCCTGTTCCTGGTCAGGGATGGAGAATTGCTGGAATTCAAAGCCAATCGCCAACCCATCGGGATCTATATCAATGAAAAACCTTTCGACTGCCAAACCATTTCCTTACAAGGAGGCGACACCTTGTATACCTTCAGCGATGGATTGATCGACCAATTCGGCGGACCGGAAGGCCGGAAATTCACCATCAAGCGCTTCCGGGAAACCATCCTTCAAATGCATGCACAACCCATGGCCGAACAGTTGGCAGTCCTGCACCATGAGCTCGATACCTGGAAGCAAGACCACGAGCAGTTGGATGATATTTGCGTATTCGGGGTGCGGGTTTGATTATTGTTCATCACTGACTACTGACTAGCTCCTTTCCCTAGTTTGACATAGGCATTTGCCTTGTTCCGGGTGAACCTATAAACGATAATCCGGTGATCCGTGGAAAGATCTCACACCATTTTTTTATATTGAGTCGAGTATTCATCTAATAAAAGTAATATGACAAACCCCAAAACTATTGAAAGCACCATGTCATTAAGTAGTGGCCGAAGCTTCTACTTTAAAGCCGGTAGCACCTTCGCCCAATCTTTTGTGTCGCAAAGTGATTCGATCCCAACCGAATTAGGGGTAAGAATGGGCAACAACCAAAATCCTTACAGCCTTAACCTGAAATTGTATTGCCACGACAAATTGATCTTCGAGCATCAGTTCACCGGCTGCCGGCAAAGAACTTCGGACTGGGCAACCGTTTTTCCCTTGGGGAATATCCCCGACCCGATCAAAAAGGGCGATCCGGTGAGATTTGAGATGACACCCAGTCCGGGTATCGGTATAGAGCCCATATATACGAACCAGTCCGGAATTGAACAAGGATTGCTGCAAGGGTATGGTAAAATGGCTTGCCGGTTTTATTTGGATGGGAGGGCTATCCCTC